>QKAV01000200.1 GCA_003247185.1 Crocinitomicaceae bacterium | reverse complement strand
CAAGGATTCATCGCAGCAATCAACATAAAACCGGCCGGAAAATCAACTGAAAACCGCGCCCTGGAAATGGTCACCACCCTATCTTCCATCGGTTGACGCATCACTTCCAAAGCCGCTCGCTTGTATTCAGGGAGTTCATCCAGAAACAGAACGCCATTATGCGCCAATGAAATCTCTCCCGGTTGCGGATAACCTCCCCCGCCCACTAATGCCACATCTGAAATCGTATGGTGTGGTTTACGAAACGGTCGCTGAGAAATCAGCGCCATTCCTCCCCGGAATTTTCCTGCTACCGAATGGATCTTGGTAGATTCGAGGGCTTCTTCCAGATTCATCGGGGGTAAAATGGTCGGTAACCGTTTAGCTAACATCGATTTTCCTGCCCCCGGAGGTCCTATTAAAATCACATTATGTCCACCGGCAGCTGCTATTTCGAAAGCACGTTTAATATTCATCTGTCCCTTGACATCCTTAAAATCAACTTCGAATTCATTCAATGATTGTTCAAATTGCCGCTGAATATCCAATACCAACGGTTCAATACTGTTTTCTCGATTCAGATGATCAATTACCTCTTTCAGGGTTCTCGCCGGAATCACCTCCAGACCCGCAACCAAAGCTGCTTCTGCTCCATTATCGTAAGGAAGTATAATTCCTTTGAAACCTTCCTTCTTTGCATTCAAAGCTATTGGCAGCACTCCCTTTAACGGACGAAGGTCTCCGTTCAAAGCCAACTCACCCAGAATAATGTACTGATCCAGTGAATCTGATTTCACTTGTTCACTGACTGCCAGAATTCCCAGCGCAATGGGCAGATCATAAATTGACCCTTCTTTTCGGATATCTGCCGGAGCCATATTAATTGTAATCTCCTTTCCCGGAAAGTTAAGTTCATTATTGGAAAATGCCGCTTTAATGCGTTGCTGGCTCTCTTTGACTGCCGAATCAGGCAATCCGACAAGAAAAAAGTTGATTCCTCTTCCGAGGTTTACTTCGATGGTAATGGTGACTGCATCAATACCCAATACAGCCGAACTGTATGTTCTTACTAACATAATGGTAGGTTTTAGGTTAAATCAACACTCCTTTTCAGAATGCTCTATTTAAGTTAGTAATAGATTTTGAAACCTACAACACAAAAAAGTCGTGACCAATGATCACGACTCTTCCTGCTCTCTATATATTATTTAGTTTTTTATCACCCTACCATGAAATACGCGGTCTTTAGAGTAAGCAATAACCGTGTAAACTCCATTTGCTCTATTTTTCAGATCAATTGTTTCTGCATCAGACTGTACCAGGTGTTCAATGATCACTTTTCCGGTAGCATCTACAAGTATTATTCTTTCGAACTGTATGCCCTGCCCTTCTATGGTAATTTTGTCATTTGTAGGATTTGGATAGATAGACAACTGCTTATTCCAATCACAGAAAGCTGTCAAAGCTGTCACTTTTAGTACCGCCTGACTTCCCTGTACATCCATCTGATTCAGACGGTAATACATCAGCCCGTTTTTTGAAAACTCCGAATCTCTGTATGAGTATGTAAGAAGTTCTGTAGAATTTCCGACTGCGCTTATTTTAGCGATTTCTTCCCATTGAAAACCATTGTATGATCTTTCGATACTGTAAGAATCACAATTCGATTCTGATGCTATTCTCCATTCCAATGTGTTGGTACAATCATTACTCTTCGCTTCAAAAGAAACAAATTCCACTGGTAAAGGAGTCGGTCCGTTGGATATTACAATACCATAATCTTCAACCTGTCCGTACTGAAGTGAGTTTGTACAGGAGCCCGGAGTCGTATTCACAAAATCAGAAATAACACGCATACGTAGCAACTCATTCATTACAGGCGCAGACGGTGTTGTAAAATTCCCGCTAAAAGCTCCTACTCCATTAGACGGACTAAAGATCAGTTCACCCGCATCATTAAAATCACCATCATTATTATAATCTATGTAGACACGTAGCCACTGATTGTTATAAGCACCTCCGGTAACACTAATTGCGTAATTTGTGTTGGGCGCCAATGTTGTCTGTTGCTCACATACATAATCATTATAAACACCATCATTCCAGGCAGTTGAATTATCAATTGTCCCTACCTGAACCCGATGTATACCTATGTCAAACCCAGCTGTCGCTGTTCTGACAAATGAATTACAAATATTCGCAGGTACGGCGTATACAGTTATATAAGCTGTTTTTGTTTCGGTTGTACCTGTACCATAGCCGTTACTTGCAGTAAGAATGACCTCGTATGTTCCCGGGGCTGAGTAGGTAACTACAGGATTCTGCAATGCAGATGTTGCCGGTGTTCCTCCATTAAATGTCCAGCTCCATGAGGTTGGAACCAGTTTCGAAAGATCCGAAAAACTAACTGAGTTTCCTGCACATAAAGTCACCGGATTTGCTACGAAATCCGATATAGGAGGACCTGTGACATGCATTACGATCACATTTGAAGATGTAGGCGAATTAATTACTCCAGCCAAATTTGAGGTTAAAACACAATATACTTCGTCACCATCCAGCAAAGAACCTGTACTAAACGTGGCAGTTGTTGCTCCAGCCTGCAATACTCCGTTTACATACCAGGAATAAACCGGTGCAGTACCTCCGTTTACCGGTGTAGCTGTAAACGTAACTGAAGTTCCGTAACTGATTGTTGCTGAAGGCGAAGCTGATATTGTTACGGAAGCAATATTATTTGAAATATAAACTCCATAATCCTCCACATCTCCAATGAACAAATTGGAAAGGCAATTTCGTTCATTATTTGTCAAAGAATTTGTCTCGCCCATTACCCTCATTCGCAACAAAGTACCTACCGTAGCACCTCCCGGTATGGTAATATTACCCGCAACTGTCGTGGTTGTATTTGTTGTTCCTGTAGTTCCGGATAAAACAAGTTCTCCTACATCCATAAAACTCCCGTTATTGTTGTAATCAATATAGACTTCAACAATTTCAGGCCCTGATCCTCCTGCCCTAAGATCCACTTCAATCGGGTATGTTCCTCCTGCTGCAACATAGGTGTTTTGACTACAGGAATAATCCGTATAGGCCACATTTGTTATGGACGAAGTGCTGGAGTTGATATTTTCAAAACTCACACGACTCACCGTTTGGGCGTAATTACCCTGATTCGCCGATCCCGGTGTACATGCAGCAGTCGGTGATGTTCCGACAATAATCATCCCTTGTTTTGTATATGATGCCGATCCGTATGCATTTGAAACCGTAAGACTTACATCATACACTCCTGCATTCGTAAAGGTTATTGACGGATTCTGCAACGTAGATGTAAAGGTATTTGTGCCGCCGTCTGTTATGTTCCAGCTAAAAGTTATCCCTGCCCATGATGTATGATCCAAAAAGGTATTGGGAATACAGGAGGAAATATCTCTAAAGTCGACTGTTGTACCAGAACAGACGAAACTACTACTTGCTTCAAAATCAACACCTGCTATTGAAGGCGGGATAAGGGACATATTACCATTTGATTCCAGAAATGATGCTCTGGTAGTGGTTAATGCTGCTGTTACCCGTGCACTTTGATCCGCTGTGAACTCATTCTGACAATAATCATGTGAATAATCCATGTAATTTTTCATGTGGTCCTGCGTTGTGGAACCTCCTGCACATGCGTTTGGATCAGCATAAGAGCAGTTCTCCCCAAGTCCCCAATAGTTTGGATGACTGGAAAAACGAATATGCGGTGGTATATCTGCACAACAATCGCTGTCTGTTCCGCACGTCACATCGCCGGGACAACTTACCCCGTTGTTATCCCCCTGAAAAGTATGATACAAATTGAATGCATGTCCCAATTCATGAGCAGCTGTAACACTTACAGGATCTTTCCAATTATTGCATAAAATTACTGCTCCATCGAGAGCAGTACCATGACTACTGGCAAACATAGCGTAACCTTGTATACCGGCTCCTCCATTATTTCCGTCAATTTCTGAAACTAACCAAATATTGTAATAACGTGTCTGATCCCACACGCTATATGCCTTCAATGTTGCGTCACTAATTCCTGCTGAAGATCTGAATACTCCTGACGATACATACGTAGCATTTCCAGTCAGATCGTACCGTACAATTCCGTTTGTACAATTACCATTCGGATCCCTGACTGCAAGTGCAAATTCAATATCCATATCAACGCCACCACCATCTCCTGATGACCCCGGTACTTTGCGATATCTGTCATTCAAATTCTTGATTCCTTCCCTGATTTCCGCATCCGAAATACTGGTTAATGCGGTCCCCTCACCCATAACATGAACTACCACAGGAACCTTATAGGTTGAAGGAGTTATTTTCACCTCCGAAACGTATGTACTCATGAAGGCATTGAAATCCTGTGTTCTCTGATAATAGGCAGGATCTGTTTGCATCAACTCATTGTGATACTGATCAAATCCGCATGGATCATATTCCAACGAATGGAGATTTTGTAATTCAGGAGTCTCTGTTTGTGAAAATAGCGTTGAGCCTGAAAATACCAAAATGCCTATTAAAAGGCTCTTTGATTGACCTGAAATAAATTGCAGGATTTTTTTAGGATAGGATAAGTCGTCCCACCTTTTTTTTGGAGAGTTATACATAGTCTAGTCGTTTTAGTCATTGCAAAATATTCAATTCCGAAATGCTAAACCAATAATACGCGAACCAGTTTTCAACAATATTTTGAAAATGGGTACTCCAATTTTTGAAAACAAAAAAACCGCATCCAAAGGAATGCGGTTCACTATCTTAAGAGAACAGATTAACGTTTCGCCATTTTTTCGTCAGAAACAGTAAGTTTCTTTCTTCCTTTACGACGACGCGATGCCAATACACGTCTACCGTTCTTAGTAGCCATTCTACTGCGGAAACCGTGCTTGTTTCTTCTCTTTCTTACCGATGGTTGAAACGTTCTTTTCATTTTATATCTTTTCTACTGGTTGTCTAAAAATGGAAGGCAAAGATACTATTTTTTTCAGTATCACAAAACCTTTGAACAAAAAAAGCAAAAAAAGCTGTAAAGTTTCTTTATTCGTTAATTTTGCACTTGCAATGATGAGTCCTCGTAAAGATAAAAAAGAAAAGGTAAAGCTTTCGAAAGACAGCTTTAAATACGCAAAACGCATATTTAAGTACATTAAACCTTATCGTGGAATTTTTATCGTCGGCTGGCTCTTTCTTGTCCTCTCAAGTTTTTCCGGTTTACTGTTTCCACTCTTAATGGGACAACTATTGGGAAGCGGAACTTCTGACGGGAGCTCCATGCAGGGAATTATGAACAAGTTGAGCATTGATGATATCAACTCATTCGCATTTGCACTCTTTATTCTTTTTGCTATCCAGGCGCTCTTTTCATTTTTCAGGGTGGTCATCTTTACAAATGTTACTGAAAACACATTACGAGACATTCGTAAAGACGCTTTTGAACGGTTGATTTATATGCCGATGGATTTCTTCAACCAAAATAAAGTTGGAGAATTAACCAGCAGAGTCGCATCTGATATTACTCAAATCCAGGAAACAATACGTACCACAATTGCCGAATTCTTCCGCCAAATGGTAATTGTAATCGGAGGTATCGCATTTCTTCTTTTTCTCTCCTGGAAGCTGGCCTTGATTATGCTTGCCACTGTTCCTGTTATGGCTATCGTTGCTGTAGTTTTTGGTCGATTCATTCGTAAACTTTCCAAAACTGCACAGGATGAAGCTGCCAACTCTAATGTGATCATTGAAGAATCACTGATGGGTATTACCAACGTTAAAGCGTTTACGAACGAAAAATACCTGATCGGAAAATATGCCAAAGCCGTTCAGTTCATTCGGGATCTGAATATCAAGAGTGGCTTATGGCGCGGTGTTTTCGTGTCATTCATCATTTTCTGTCTCTTCGGAGCGATTGTTTTCATTGTATGGCAAGGAGTTTTAATGACTCAGGGGCCAAATCCGGAACTTTCGACAAGAGACTTCTTTTCTTTCATCATGTATACGATCATGATGGGAGCCTCTTTTGGTTCCATCCCTGATTTGTATGCCAGTTTGCAAAAAGCAATCGGTGCTACGGAAAATCTGATGCGCATTATCGCTGAAAAACATGAACGAGAATTACACGAGGGATCTCAAAAACCAGTAATTTCAGGGGAAATAGAATTTGATCATGTATCGTTTACTTATCCCCAACGCCCGGATATTGAAGTCTTAAAGGACATTCATTTTAAAGTCGAGCAAAATCAAAAAGTAGCACTAGTAGGGTCATCCGGAGCAGGAAAATCCACAATTGCGAGTCTATTGATGGATTTTTACGCGGTAAGTTCCGGAGCAATAAAAGTTGATGGTGTCTCGCTTAAAGATATTGATCTGGAATACCTGCGTGAACATTTGTCTATCGTGCCTCAGGAAGTTATTTTGTTTGCAGGAACCATCCGGGAAAATATTGCCTTTGGAAAGCTGGATGCTACGGAAGATGAAATTATTGATGCTGCCAAAAAGGCAAACGCATGGAATTATATTTCCGCCTTTCCCGAAGGATTGGAGACTCAGGTCGGGGACAGAGGAATTCAACTTTCAGGTGGTCAGAAACAACGTATTGCCATTGCACGTGCTATTCTGAATAATCCTAAAATCCTGATCCTTGATGAAGCTACTTCTGCTCTGGATTCGGAGTCTGAAAAGCTGGTTCAGGAGGCTTTGGACAAACTGATGGAAGGAAGGACTTCAATCGTTATTGCACACAGACTTTCCACCATTAAGAAATCAGATCAGATCATCGTACTTGAAAATGGTTCCATCGCAGAACAAGGAACCCATGACGAATTAAGTGCTTTGAACGGAAGTTACACTAAGTTTTTGCAATTACAGGAATTGTAATATTAGTTACACACTATTCAATATTAATTTATATAGGGGCGATATTAATCGGAAGCTAACGAATTGAAATCTAGTATATAGATTCACGCAGTCAATTAACTAGTCTAGAATGCGTAATTACCTATTTGTGCTCTTGATTTCGATTTTTTCGGGTCAATTAAATGCGCAACAAACCTTTATCGAGAACACTGAACGACCTGTTTTCATTTATCAATTTTCAGTAGTTGGAATTTCTTCCAATGACGATGGAAGTATTAAACGTATTGCTACTGCAGTTAAAATTGCATTTGAAGCAATTCCGGCATTCAATTCATCAAAAAACAGTTTTGAAATTAAATCAACAAATACTGTTGATGAGGAAAAATTAGCTCTGATTATCGCTGACGAAGGATTTGTCCTCGACGAATTTGAAATGCATCGAATCGGAAAAAAATCAGAGCCAATGTTTGTTGAAGAATAAAGATGAAACAGATGAAAAATTTTATACTGCTTAGTTTTGGGATGATTTTCTCATTGATGTCATACGCCCAGGGTGCCGATAACTGTTCGACTGCTCAATCACTATCCATAGGCTCTTGCGATAATTTCGTCAACAATGAAGACAATGAAAATAACACATTTTCTTCCTGTGGCGGAGGAAATGACCGCTCCGATGTTTGGTATACATTCACAGGGAACGGTAATAATATCGATATTGGAATAACTGCTACGAACAGAAACCTGACGCTTGCCATTTATACGTCTTGTCCAGGTTCTTATACCTCGGATATTGCCTGTACCAACATTGCCAGTGGTGCCACCGGTTCTGTAACGCTTTCGCCAACAGTAAACGGTCAAACCTATTATGTTCGTATAAAACGATCATCCGGTAACGGGACTGCAAATCATTCGGGGACGGTTTGTCTTACCGATCTTGGATTTGGACCGGCAAATGACAACTGTTCGGGAGCACAATCTGTAACACCTAACGGGTCCTGTCAAACAGGTACGACCGTCGGAGCAAACGATAGCTGGACCGGAGCGGCCGGTTGTGCAACAACAGGTTCCGATAACGAACATTTGGATGTTTGGTATTCCTTTGTTGCAACGGGTGGTGTTTTTGACATTACAGCAACAGACATCTCTATTGGAGGTGATCTCGAAATAATTTTGGCTGAGCCAGGTACCACTCCTTGTGTTGATGCCTTTACAATATTGGGATCATGGTGTGGTGCTTCACCTCTAGCCGGTAATTACGTTGGATTAACAGTTGGAAATACTTATTACTATACTGTATCTTCGCCAAACCTGCAAACAGGAGATTTTCAAACTTGTGTTACAACCTCTACCATAACAAATGATCTTTGTTCAGGAGCAATTCCAATTACTGTAGGCGCAGGTGGGATTTGTACAGAAGTTACCGGAACCAATTCCGGGGCTTCAGATTCTGGTGTTTCAAGTCCCGGATGTGCGAATTACTTAGGAGGTGATGTCTGGTATTCCGTAACAGTTCCAGCCAGTGGAAACGTTACTTTTGGCGTGGATTATGCGATAAGTAACAGCATTTCCGATGGAGGTATGGCGATTTATTCCGGAAC
The DNA here is from genome assembly GCA_003247185.1 of Crocinitomicaceae bacterium. Taxonomy (GTDB): domain Bacteria; phylum Bacteroidota; class Bacteroidia; order Flavobacteriales_D; family Crocinitomicaceae; genus UBA4466. The sequence continues at coordinate 2,176 of QKAV01000200.1, read as the reverse complement.
TTGCGGATCTCTGTCCATGATCACCTGTGATGACGATGGAGGAACTGGTTTGCTACCCAATATTCAAGCTACTGGATTGACCCCTGGATCAACTGTTTTTGTAAGATTTTGGGAATATGGTAATGATGTTCAAGGCAATTTCGACCTTTGTTTTTCTGAACCGATACCTTCGCTCACTAATCAGGATTGCGTTTCCTCACTCCCGATTTGTACCAGTTCAACTTTTGGAGGAAATTCGGATGGTCCGGGCTCCATTTCTGATCTTTACTCTACAAATGATGATTGTTTATCCGGTGAAAATCAAACCAGTTGGTTGTATCTTGAAATTTCCACTCCGGGGAATTTTAAGTTTACGATTACTCCCGATAACGGAACGGATGACTACGACTTTGCAGTTTGGCATTATCCCGGCGGAACGGGGCAAACGTGCCCTCCGGCAGATGGCACTGTTACACGATGCTCCTTCGGGGCAGGTGCAGGTTTTGGAGGGTCATACGATACAGGATTAGACGACGGAGCGATTGTAGGAGGTTCGGGGCCAGGAGATCAGTCAGAATCTGCAAGCGGAGATAACTGGGTAGATGAAATAGCAGTTGCAACAGGAGATGTGGTGGTAATGGTGATTGATAATTATTCATCCACAACTTCTCCATATACGTTAAACTTTACAGGGAACGCAGGTTTGGATTGTACAATCTTACCAACGGAATTACTTACCTATTATGTAAGTGCCAATGGAGATGACAATGAAATTCATTGGGTAACCGCAAGTGAGAAAAACAATGATTACTTTACAATTGAACACTCTACAGACGGAAAAGAATGGGAAGTAATTACTAAAGTTAAGGGAGCAGGAAGCTCTGACGAAAAATTGTATTACTCTACGCGGGATCTGAATGTGGAGAAAAGGGTGAACTATTACAGGTTCCATCAGACGGATTTCGACGGAACAAGTAGTAATTATAAAATCGTTTCTATCGACAACTCTATGACCGATAAAATGGTGGTAGTTACGACGAACTTACTTGGACAGGAAGTTGATTCCAACTACAGAGGAATTGTTATTGACGTCCACGAAGACGGAACTTCATTAAAAAGAATGCAGTATTAAATATGAAAGGCCCGGAAGGGCCTTTTTTTTATGGTGCTACCCAGTGCATCAACTCTGCACAAAGTAAGGCTCCGTATGTTCCCAGTGCATAGCCCAAAACAGCCAGAATAGCTCCAACACTTGCCAATGACGGATGGAAAGCTGACGCAATGATCGGCGCAGAAGCAGCTCCCCCGATATTCGCTTTGGACCCCACAGCCACAAAAAAGAAAGGGGCTTTAATCAACTTGGCTACAACAAGCAGAACAATGACATGAACTGCCATCCAAATCAATCCAACGAAAATCAGTTGTGGTTCTTTCACGGCCTCTTCCAATTCCATTTTCATACCGATTGTTGCTACCAGAATATAGATAAATACAGAACCGATCTTTGAAGCACCTGCACCTTCATACTTTCGAAACTTTGTCATGGAAAGAAGCAAGCCTCCCGTAGTAGCCAGTACTACCAACCAAAAGAAAGAACTGGCAACAGGCGAATCCTTTCCGAATAGTTCTTTGAACCAATCCGCAAGTTCCACCCCAATAAAATGAGACATTCCGACAATAAAGAACGTAACGCCTAAAATCACAATGAAATCTGTTAACGTAGGAACTTTAGCATTCACAGCCTGGTAGTCTGACATCCGATGCTTCAACTCTTCAATGGAAGAACTATCTGCCTTTAACCATCTATCAATTACCTGCGTCCGGGCAGCCCCGATCAGAAGAACTGCCAGATGTTGGCCACCACCACATCCACTACAATCATACGTCCGTACAATTCCGGGGCATAGCGATAGGTCTCAAACATTGCATTTTGGTTTGCTCCTCCTCCAATCCAACTGCCGGCGATTGTTGCCATTCCTCTCCAGGCAGCCTCATATTCTTCACCTCCAACAACACTTGGATCAATCCATGAATAAATCAAAATTGCAACCGGACCACCAATAACAACACCTACAGTTGCCGTAAAAAACATAATCAGTGCCTTAGGCCCAAGATTGATAAGCCCTTTAAAATCAATTCCAATTGTCATTAAAATTAAAGCAGCGGGCAATAAATAATCTCTCGCCATTGGATACAG
>QKAV01000154.1 GCA_003247185.1 Crocinitomicaceae bacterium | reverse complement strand
GGTTATACTTATCGGGATGCCTTGGAAGTAGAGCATATTCCATCTGTTATTCTCGGCGGAGGAATAAATATTTGGATTCATAAACAGGTTGGATTACAGATTGCCTCCCGTGCCAAGCTGGCAGCCTACCCTTTCTTCTGGGATTCTCATGCGAGCTATTTCCAACATACCGCAGGAATAGTCTTCAGAACTAAAGACACGAAGGTCAATAAACAAGACAAGAACAAACAGCACAAGTGGACACATAAGAACACCAAGTACAAACGTAAGGGTGGTCACTAACCTATTTCCGCGCAATAAAGAATACTTCCGTATCTCTTCTGGGTTCTATTGAATTGTAACAAGTTTCCAGCATCAAATCTGAAAAGTACTTTTCAAACAACTCTTTGTACTCCGATCTACTTCCTCCGAAAGGTGGCCCGGCGTCAAACTCACGATCAAATAACACGCCTGCAAATTTACCTCCAGGTTTCAGCAGATAGCTGATCTTTTTCACATATTCCTCTCTCCTGGCCGGATCAATTGCACAAAACAGGGTTTGCTCCAGAATCAAATCATACTCGCCTTCAAATTGAAAAATATCTGCACAATGTAAACTGATATTTTCCCCAAGCTCTGTTTTAGCCAGTTCCGCCAATGGTTCAGGTGAAAAATCCAGTACATGAACATTTGAAAATCCTTTCTGAATGAGATATACGGCCTCATGTCCATAACCACATCCGGGGATCAGAATCCGCATACTCTTATCTGATAATTGATCTATATACTCCTTGATGGGAGTGGATATTGTCCCCAAATCCCAACCTGTCAAGCCGTTGTTATACCGGGAACTCCAAAATTCCGCCTGGTTCACATGTATACTCATTTTATTATCTTCTTAATGACCACTCCTTTTTCCGTACGAAGATATAGAATGTAGCAACCCTCTGACCAATCCAATGTGTTAACATGCACGAGGTCCATTCCTTTTCCTTGTTCAAGTAATCCCCCGTTCGCTACAAAAACCTCATATTCAAACGCTCCCGGTATTTCAATTTCAAATGCATCGGAAAATGGATTAGGAGAGACATTTATCTCTGTATGTACCTCATCAATACCTAAGGCTTTCTGATGAATTACCCCTACAGCATCCAGGTCAAACCCTCCGGACTCAAAAGCTGTTGGATACGGATCGTTGATCATCGTTCCGTATTGATCGCTACTCCCCCATTGAGAATCAACAGACCCTACTACATCGATTAATTTGACGTGCGTAATGTTTTGTACATCCAATGAGAGAATTCCTGAAAAATCGGCCAGATCAAAAGGAGTTCCGTAATTCACTCTGTATTTACCTGCCAGATTATGTACATAACCACAATCCGTGATAGTGAAATTATCCGATTGCGTTGCGGTTGGAATTTCAGAAGTTGCCGGAAAACGATAATAATTAACTCCATCAGAACTGACTTCCACAAAGGCAAATTCCATATACCCGTCTACAAATCCATTTTCAAAAATGGCAAAATCAGGTCCGGGACCATCAAATATTGGGCGCTCAAACTGAATAATTGCTACTCCGCTGTCTCCCAATGAAACAACCGTTGCACCATCCGCAGGACCAACTGCATCCGTGTCTGCTCCATAACTTGCATCCCCTCCCTGTGGATTCTGAATATCAAGGTAACCGCGTTGAACATAAACTTGTGTCGCCCAGGCTACAATAACATTCGAATCTTTATAGATTGCCGTAGAACCGGGATTACCGGGAGCGGGAGCAAAACTTTGCCCGAATACTGACAAAGACAGCAGACTCAGCATAAAAACAATTGATTTACTCATAACTAACCAGTTTTGAAGGATTCAAGCCAACCTGATAGGTATTTACCGGATTGCCATTCGTGTCAAATAAAAACACTTTCCCGGAGTTAACATATCCCATAGCATCCATAATCGCGATTTTGCCCTTACCAGAAAGATAATGCAATCCGTAGACCGTTTGCACAGTTGACAAATCAATTAAGTCGCTTGTAATCAGGGATTCTGTCGCCGGATTGTAGACACCTAAATGCTGCGTACCTGAACTGGTGTAAACCATTAAAAAATCAGCATTAAAAGCAGTGATGAAGTCTACAGCTAATGCAATTGGGTAGACATTATCCGCATTATCAATCCGGTACATTTGAGCAGGAGTACTTCCATAATCTCCTCGTGTCAGCACATAAAGATCACCACTCTGGTCGGCTATTATATTTCCTGGATTTAATCCGACTGTGATTTTTGAAAGTTCTGTAAGACTGACAGGATCAATCACGGAAACAGTGGAGTCAAGATCAGGATAATTCAGACCTCCACTATTGGCTACATAAAGTTTGCTATTTGCCGCAGTTATTCCTTCCGGATTGGCTCCCACCTGGATCCGTTGCACAATCGACAAGCTATTCGTATCAAGTACATCCACATAGCCGTCAAAACAGGTAATAAACACATGTGCTCCGTACCCGAGTACCTGACGTGGTTGTTTTGAATTAGCTCCATCCATCATCGGAATCTGCTTCAATGATTTAAAACTTATTGCATCAAGCACTTCAATAGTACTCGAAACATTGACCGCAACATACAATTTCCCACCATAACGGATCATATCATTCCCGGTATCTCCCAATCCTCTTCCGACCTGACTTAAAAAGAGATCTGGAGTTACTGCTGCATTCGATTCATTTATCCACGAAATGGAAGCATTATTCTGCTGAAAAAGACCTTCACACAGGACCAGTATT
>QKAV01000115.1 GCA_003247185.1 Crocinitomicaceae bacterium | reverse complement strand
TTTGGCAATGTGGTGGAAGAGTTTCGAACAGGCTGATAGAAAATCCTGGGAAGCTTTGGTACCGGGTTACAACTATTTTATCGCTTTTAGGATAGCCTGTAAGAAACCCTGGTGGTCATTGTTAATGGTTTTTCCGGGTGTACACCTCGTGATGTGGTCGGTTCTGAATACTTCCTATATTCGTCGATTTGGTTACTATTCCTTAATTGATACGATTCAGGGGATCTTCTTCCCTTATATCATCATGTATAAGATTGCTCAAAGTGGTGACAAGGTACTTCCTGAGACAAATTGGGCAAACTCAAAAGAGGTCGGAGATCGCGAATGGGGAGATCATTTGGTTCTTTTTCTTTCTCTACCGGTAATCGGACACGTAATAGCACTGGGAATTGCTGCGGTTACACGACCTAAACCAGGTAAAAAGACACGCGTTAAAGAATGGGGAGATTCCATCTTATTTGCCCTTGTAGCTGCAAGTGTTATTCGTACTTACGTTTTTGAACCTTTCCAGATTCCGACAGGGTCCATGGAAAAAACGCTTTTGGTAGGTGACTTCCTGTTTGTAAACAAGCTGGCTTACGGACCAAAAGTTCCGGTAACGCCTCTCTCCTATCCACTTGTACATAATACTGTTCCATGGATAAATGTAAAGTCATATACCACGTTGGAAAAACTAAACTATACACGACTTCCTGGTATTCGCAGTATCGAGAACAATGACGTTGTAGTTTTTAACTTCCCTTCCGGAGATACGGCAGTATATGACCCTCGAATGCCAAATGGTTTAATGGGGCACGATTACCACGGAGTAGTAATCAACGAAGCTATACGTCTTTGGAAAGAGCAAAACCCTTACTATGAAAAGTTAGTTGCTTACTATAATGACAGTTTGCAACGTGCGCAGCAAATGAACCCGATGCAACGTGCTCAAATGCTTGCTAACGAGGGGATCTGGTCCATTAATGGTCAGGAGTTTATCAATCATCTTCCTGAATGGAAAAACAAAGCCCGTAAGTTGCTCGGTGAAGACAAAAAGGCGTGGATTGAAGGCGAAAACAGAATGATTGATCATTACGGACTTATTTATCGTCCGGTTGATAAACGGGAGAACTACATCAAACGATGTGTGGCTATACCAGGTGATTGGGTAGAAATAAAATCTTCCGTGTTATATATCAATGACAAAATAGCATGGCAGGCTCCGAATATGAACCTGCATTATTTTGTAAGTAACATTAGAATACCTGGTCCGCAGGTAATGGATGAAAAATATGGATTGGAAGCAGAGCGAAATGATTACTACATCCGTTCCATAAGCGAAAATAATGCGATCACATACGGAATGTTCCTTACAAAATCTCAATTGGAAAAATTGAAGAAAAGTAATCCTGATGCGATCTTTGAATTGGATCTGAAACCTCAATATTCAGATAATGATTCGATTAAACCTTCTATTGCTCAGATGGTAGAAAACCTGCATTACTTCCCGAAAGATGTGAATGTAAACAATACTGTTTCGGATTTCACGCGTTTTCAGGTACCGAAAAAAGGAACTACGGTCAAACTAACAAAGGATAATATTCCGTGGTACAGAAGAATTATCGCTGCCTATGAAGGACATCAACTGCAGGAAAAAGCAGATGGTATCTATATCGACGGAAAGAAGACGAATTCCTATACATTTGAAATGAACTATTACTGGATGATGGGAGACAATCGTTATAACTCTGCAGACTCCAGAGTCTGGGGATTTGTTCCGGAAGATCATATCGTTGGTAAAGCATCTATGGTTTGGTTCTCAAAAAGTCCATACAAGGGAATCCGTTGGGAGCGTTTATTTACGATTATCGAATAGTGAAGCCGGTTTTCCCAACTGCATATTTGGGTAGTTTGGCATATTTCAAAGCGCTCATTCAATTCGATGACATTCTTATTGAATCGAAAGAGCATTTTCCCAAACAAAGCCTGAGGAACAGATGTAGAATCAACGCCGCGAACGGGATAATTGATCTTAGTATTCCTGTTACGAAATCCAATGGAAGCAAAACGCCCATTGATAAAATCCTTGTAGACGATAGTAAGGACTGGCGTTCCATTCACTGGAAAAGCATTGAAAGTGCTTACCATTCCAGCCCGTATTTCGAACATTATGAAAGGGAGATCAAAGCGCTTCTTTTCAATGACATTCAAAATTTACTGGAACTGAATCAAACAATTACTTCCACCCTTTTAGAATTACTTGATTTATCTGTTGATATTTCTCAAAGTGATCGTTTTTTAATGGCAGATTATCCTGAGTTCGGGCACCTTGTTGATAAGCACTTTGGCAATGAATCGCAAGCTGCTCCTTATATTCAGGTATTTCCCGGTTCTGATCGCTATTTCGAGTCCATTTCCATATTGGACGGATTATTTTGCGAAGGTCCGATGTTGCGTAAATTACTGCAGCGCTCTTAACATCATTTTAACCTTAGCTCCGGATCGAATTATTAACTTTGGCAGAGACACAAAGACACATGAAATCAATTGTACTTACATCTGCACTTTTATCGTTGTTCATTTCGTTCAATGGATGTGCTCAAAAAGAACTGGATCATATCGCATTTTATAATGTAGAAAACCTGTTCGACACACTCGACACTCCCAACAAAAGTGATGAAGAATTTCTTCCTGGTGGTAAAAATCAATGGAATACACCCAAATACCAGGAAAAACTGAATCACATTTCGAAAGTCTATGAAGAACTCGGAAAGCCTGTTGTTATGGGATTCTGCGAAATCGAAAACAGAGCCGTAGTTGAGGACATCGTACATACATCAGGGTTGGATGGAAAATACGCTGTTATCCATCAGGAAAGTCTGGACAACAGAGGTATTGACAATGCAATGATCTACGACAGTACCCGTCTCCTAATGGAAAAATCAGGAATCCTGAGATTTGATATGCCGGACGGATCAGGCCCAAGCAGAGATATTCTTTGGGCAAGATTTAATACCGGTAGCTCCGTTTTCTATGTCATGGTTAATCACTGGCCAAGCAGAAGCGGAGGACAGGTTGAAACTGAACCCAAGCGTATGATAGCTGCTCAGGCTGCTGAAAAGTTTATCGATTCACTTATGACTGCCGACAAAAACACCCGAATCGTATTCATGGGCGATCTGAATGATACACCTGAAAACATCGCACCTAAAATGATCTCGTCCAAATTACAACCGATGATCATAGAAACCTCCGGAGAGTTCCACGGATCCCACAACTACAGAGGTGAATGGGATATTTTAGATCATATCATGGTTTCGAAAGGGGCATTGAAAGGTTCCGGAGCAAAAGTGAAGAAGAAATCCGGAAAAATCCATTCCCCTCAATTTTTACTGACTGAGTATAAAGGAAATACCGTACCTTTCAGAACATACGGTGGTGGACAGTACCTTGGTGGTTACTCCGATCACCTGCCTGTTTCAATAGACATTAAACTATGAAGTTCAAATTAAGAAAAACCTGGTATCTCGGATTTTTAGGCGTTTTGTGCCTTCTGGGACTTCGTGGTGTTTCGAACAATGATTGGGTCGAGATGCTTTGGTTCTTATGGATACTTTGGTTCATCCACTTTATTCCTGTTCGGGAACGCTAGCAGCCGTCTGATCTCCCTGCAATACTTTTGATCGCGTGAATGAGTAGGGCAATTTCTCCTTATAGAGGTACTTCTTTTGAGTAGATTCAAAAGGTCGATAGACATAATATACTTCATTATTATAGACCTGTACTTTGGTTACGTATCGGTACTCCAGTCGTACCTGTTGCTTAATTTCACCATCTTTCACATCTATCCTGCCCAGATAGGTATATCCGTGACGGTCGAATAAGGCATAAATTTCTCCGGTAACCTGATCCTGGATCAATTGCGATTTCCAACCCGTTTGTTTCTTTCGATAATGGTGGTAGATCGGAATGCTATCCAACGACTTCCCTGTAGCATCCAAAATATGTAGTTTGTCTTTATAATAATCGAATACAAACAGACTATCATTCCTGTGAAACAACGGCGCATACAATTCCTTGTAATATATCGATTGGGTAAAGTAATTCGCCCCAACCCAGATCTCCGCATCTATCCCCGTTTCCATCTCCTTCGTCTTCGCCCATAACTTGGTTCGCACATCGACCCATTTATATTCGGAGCGGTACAGCTCCATCATGAGTTCATCTTCAATACTCAACAGTTTGCAATACACGGAGTCAAGCTGGTCAAATGAAAAGTAATCAAACGCAGGATAATCCGGATTGAAATTGGAAAAATACATTTTGGACTTATTCGTGTCGATGATCGGCGCAACATACTTCAAAAAATAATCTTTCGGAAGGTTAGAAATCTCGATCCGTTGTCCATTCGGATGAATTCCAAAAACATTGTTTTCGCACAGTACATGAACATTTCCCCTAAAATCATGCACCAGTTCTTCTGCAATATCCGGCACCTGAAATGAGTGTTTGACTTTTAATCCGTCGTAAAGCAGAAGTTCACTTCCCTTTTTCAATCGCTTGGGATAAGTAAGTAAAATAATATCTCCGTCTTTTGTGATTTCAAAATCTTCCACATGCAAACGGGTGGATTTATATACCACAGTCGGAACCCCGGGAGCAGCAACCACTATTCCATCCAAATCCAATGAACGAATAAACTGCATCTCAATGGTAATATAGGTTGTATCTCCTCTCATTTCTCCGGCGGAAATCCTTCTGTTCACCGGATCAAGTTGAGGATTGGAACAATAAAGTTTCACTTCCTTTTTACTTTCCAATTTAAAGATCACATCACCTGTACTGTTTGTGCTTTCATACTCTATTTCAGTTCCCTGTTGCGCGCTAACACTTATATTCTTTAGCGGCTCACCATCTTTTGCATCTATCACATGAATCTGTAACACTGTGCTATCCGATTGAGCAAAACCGAATTGTATAGTTAGAAGGAATAATATGATCTGAATGTACTTCATATTTCAAAGATGCAAAACCAAACAGGATTCCACAAAAAAGGCTTCCACAAAAGTAGAAGCCTTAATATGATTAAGATAACCTTGAAGATTAAGCTACAACTCCCATGTTATCCAAAACAGTCATTACATTTTTAACAGCCTCTGCAGACTCTTTCAATAACGCTTTTTCATCGTCATTTAAGTCTAGTTCGATAATTTTCTCGATACCATTTTTACCAAGAACAACCGGAACTCCAAGGTAGATATTTTCCATTCCGTACTCTCCTTGTAACCAAGCACATACCGGGAAGATACGTTTTTGGTCGCGTACAATTGCCTCAACCATTTGAGCAGCAGCAGCTCCCGGAGCATACCAAGCAGAAGTACCCAATAATTTAACGATCTCACCTCCACCGAATTTCGTTCTTTCGATGATCTCATTCAATTTAGATTCTTCGATCATTTCAGTTACAGGAATACCTCCAACAGTCGTATAACGAGGAAGTGGAACCATTGTATCTCCGTGACCTCCCATCAATACTGCCTGAATATCTTTTGGAGAAACATTTAATTCCATAGCCAGGAAAGAACGGTAACGAGCTGTATCCAATACACCTGCCATACCAAATACACGGCTTGAATCAACTTTTGCAGTTAAATAAGCACAGTAAGTCATTACATCCAACGGATTAGAAACGATAATGATTTTTGCATCAGGAGAATGCTTGATCACGTTTTCAGTTACCATTTTCACGATACCTGCATTCGTAGCGATCAGATCGTCACGAGACATTCCCGGTTTTCTTGGCAAACCTGAAGTAATAACTACAACATCAGACCCTGCAGTCATTGTGTAATCATTTGTTGATCCGATTGTACGTGAATCATAAAGATTGATTGGCGAAGTTTCCCAAATATCCAATGCTTTACCTTCCGCAACTCCTTCTTTTATGTCCAAAAGAACGATTTCATTAGCGACTTCTCTTTTCGCAAGAACATCGGCACATGTTGCTCCAACGTTTCCTGCTCCAACTACTGTTACTTTCATTTTATTTTAAACTTTGTGTGAACTAATTTGCTATGTCTACGAAATTAATACAATTGATATATTTACCCGAGAATTGCAATGCTTTTTTTCGGATTGTCAGGAAAATAAATTTTTAAAGGCAACCACTTAAAGTTTGCAGCGTCTAACTAAAGAATAGAATGTGGAGAATAAAGAGCAACTAGCGAAACTTATAAAAGGCTGCCTGAAGAACAAACGCCGTGCTCAGGGAGAACTTTTTAAGTTGTATTATGGCAAGATGCTCGCCGTGTGTCTGAGATATATAAATGATCGGGACAGTGCGGAAGAAGTTCTTCAGGAAGGATTCATTAAGATCTTTGACAAGTTAGAAGCGTTCGATTACAAAGGTTCATTTGAGGGCTGGATGAGAAGAATTATGGCAAATACTGCTATTGATTCGATACGTAAACACAAGAAAGACCCAAAACTAACCGACAATGATGAGGATTTTAAATTAGGAGCCTCAAATCCAATGATCGAACAGGAAGAAGAAGAATTCGTCAGTATAAAAGCTGAAATGGCTCTTGAAGCAATACAGGAACTTAGTCCTGCATACAGAGCCGTTTTTAACCTGTATGTTATTGAAGAATATACACACAAGGAAATAGCAGAAATTCTGGGAATCAGCGAAGGAACTTCCAAATCTAACCTGGCAAAGGCAAAAATGAACCTTCAAAAGTTATTAAGAGAAAGATTCGAGAACATCGATTAGATATGAAGAGTAATTTTGAAAAACAGATCAAAGAGAGCATCGACAAGCTTGATTTCGGGTACAATCCGAAATCATGGGATGCGATGCGTAAGCGCCTTGATACCGTAAAACCGGTTTCAAAGCTTCCATTGTATTTGACTGTTGGTGGGGCTGCAGCTTTAATCACAGGTGGGATTTTATTTTACAATCATTCAACATCTGTTGAAACAAAAGATCATTTGTCCGTAAATACCACGGTTAAAAATGATAATCCGAGTCAGGATCAAATAAAACCGGATTCAGATAAGCAAACCAATACGAACTCCCAAAATTCTTCTGACAGAGCGACAGATGTTGTAACAAACGAGAACGAATCACACGAGCAAATTGACAATGGTCAACCAAATGCCAATGTGTTCTCAGGCACAACCAGTAGCAATACAAGTCAGGGGACTAATTCATCTCAGACTGCACAGAACGGAACAAATACAGGATCCGTACAGCGTAACAATCCTGAGCAAAATCAAACTGTTCAAGTGTCATATATTGCGCCTGTTATTGAAAGCGTGGTATGTGAAATGAGTGTTCTGCCTATACAAAATACGAACAATCGCGATCTTATTATCATTGATCCGAACGGAAAAGAGACCATCTGTCCGGCTAAAGCATCTATTAATTACAAAGCCAATAAAGCCGGAGCACATACCTACGGAATTGCAGAAGGAAATGATTTCGTTTCACTAGGAAGCTTTGCGGTGCTGGAAAAACCTTCAGCAACTATTAACTTCCTTGCATCCGATGAAAAATATGATGAAAAAGGATTGCCGGTTAAAACAATGTTCACAGATGATATCGGTACGGATTACGTCTGGAATGTTGACGGGATTACGTTAAAAGGTAAAGAGGTTAAAGCTTACCTGTTCAAAAAAGAAGACGTTACGGTAAAACTGACTGTAACAGCTGCTAATGGATGTAAAGCAACAAATACAAGCAAAATCAGCGTTGAAGAAAATTATAACCTGATCGCTGTAAACAGCTTTGTGCCTTCCGATGCTGATCCTAAGCTCAATACTTTTATGCCGTACGCTTTAAAACTTAGAAATACACCATTCAGATTAATCATTATTGATCCGAATGACGGCCATACACTTTATGAAACAACTGATGCTAATTTGGGCTGGGATGGAATTGACCGTCAGACAGGACAATTGGTACCATACGAAAAAGCTTATATCTGGAAAGTAGTACTTGACAAACACTTGCCTAATGAATCGCCTGAATATGCAGGTACGGTAATTCCGATCTCCAGAAGACATTAACTACTGCTAAACTATGAACCAAAAAGAGGACTCCCAAAAGGTCCTCTTTTTTATTTTATATGCATTTCAGGGTACAATCGGATCAATTCCTCGCGTCTTTTCTCCAATTGTTCTCTTCTTCTGAGCTCTTCTTTAGAATCCGGGTATAAGGTCCGATGCGCCAATTGCATGTGATAATCGCTAATATTTTTAAACATCTCCAGATCACTCTGATCCAACAGTACTTCACTCAGTTTTTCCCAAAGGAAATCTCTTGCAACTCTGTTGGGGTGAATCAGGTCTGCCTCAAAAAAGCGATAATCTCTCAATTCATCCAGAATCAACTCGTACGCAGGAATGTATGCTACTTGCTTTGTTTCCAAAAATGAAGTTAATTCCAGTAATCGCGCTTTGGACAGATTGTTTTCTCTTAAACCGTCTTTTGTATGCCTTACAGGACTAACGGAAGAAAACACTTTAATGTCGGGATTAAAGATTCTCAATTTTTCCAAAGTATCCGTAAAACTTTCAACTAATGTCTTCAGATCAGTCAACTCCTTCTTAAAACCATTCCCCGGTTGTTTATGGCAGTTGGCTACGACAAAATCCCTATTGGTTAATTTGTAACCGAAAGAGGTGCCAAACGTCAGGAAAAGCCTTGCATTCGGTCCGGATAGTTTTTCTCTCAGCAGAATGCGCTTTTCATTGACTGATTTTATCAATTCCTCTTCAGAGCCGGCATAAATCTCACCTGAGCTTCCCCATGAGAAATAAAGATCTCCTCTTTGAATAACCTCTACTCTTTCTTCATTTGAAATTGCTTCCTGTATTATCCTGGAAAGTGCTAAAGGATGAAAAATAACCCCAAATGGATTAGAAAGCGTTTTCAAACCTATTTTTCCGAAGTAAGGCTCCATTTCACCTGAAAAACAACTTCCAAGAAAAATCAGCTGATCGCCTCCTTTGATTTTCTGACTATAATCCGGAAACCTGACTTCTGTACGAAAGATCATGATTCCAAAAGTGATTTTGCGTTCGATCGGGCACCTTCGGTAATTGAATCGCCACTCATCAGTCGTGCAATCTCATCTACTCTTTCCTCATCCGAAAGTGTTTGTACAACAGTTTTGGTCCTGCCATCAGCTCCTTCCAGTTTAGACACACGTAAGTGATAGGAACCCTTTCCGGCCACCTGTGGTAAATGCGTAATAGCAATCACCTGCATGCATTCTCCCATTTTTCTCAATGTCTGACCTATCCTTCCGGCCACTTCACCGGAAACTCCGGTATCAATTTCATCGAAAAGGATCGTCTGCAATTGTGTGCGTTGGGAAATCATATACTGAAGTGCTAACATTACACGGGACAGCTCCCCTCCACTGGCAGCTTTTTGAATAGGAACTGCTGCTATCCCCTTATTGGGAGAAAAAAGCATTGCAATGGACGTCATTCCACTGGAATCCGCTTCTTCCTTTAATTTGAGATCGAAGTTTAATCTGCAATCCGGTAATTTCAGTTGTTCAAGCTCCTCTGAAAGCTCACTTTCTATTCGTCCGAGTGCCTTTAGACGAAGTTCGTGTAATTCCTTTCCAATTTTCCCTTGTCTTGTCTGATATTCCTCTATACTCTTATTCAGCCTCTCAATATTCTCATCCGAATCTTTCAATTCAGAAATTGTCTCCCGCAATTGATCACGATATGCTTTCAGTTCTGCCTGATCGCGTTTTTTATATTTAAAGAGAAGTCGGTTGAATTCATCCAACTGCGCCGAAATGCGAGACATCTCCTCCGGATCATGATTTAATTTGGACAGTTCCTTTTCTGCGTCTGCATTCAGTTCATCAATTTCAATCAAGATGTTATCAAAACGCAAAATAAGTTGGTCCAGATTATCACTCAAGCCCTTTTTCCTGGTAAACCTGCCTTTTAGTTCTTTCAGCTCATTAACGAAACCTGTATCTGCAGCACCAAGAGCTACCAATGATTCCAGAACTATCCGCAGCTCATCGCCTGCTTCAAAAATCCGAAATCGTTCTTCTAACTCACTAAAATCTGTTTGGTCCAGATCAATGGATTCCAATTCCGACAATTGGAATAAATTATAATCCTTGTCTTTTTGGGCATTTTCGAGTTTTTCCAGCACAATAGCACGCTCCTTACGCAATTTACCCAGTTCGATAAATACTGAAGTAAACTGATCACGTTTTGCGGCAGTACCTGCCAAAAGGTCTAAAATTTCCAACTGATATCTCGGATCCTTCAGTTCAAGTGTATTGTACTGCGAGTGAATATGAATCAGTCTGGACCCCAGTTCTCTCAAAACAGAGAGCGAAACCGGAGTATCGTTAATAAACGCTCTTGAACGCCCTTCTTTATTGATTTCTCTCCTTATGATACAGGTCTCATCATAATCCAGATCCTGTAACTG
>QKAV01000137.1 GCA_003247185.1 Crocinitomicaceae bacterium | reverse complement strand
CCGGAAATGACTTTGGGCGTATCCCGCCACAGGCAGTTGATCTGGAGCAAGCTGTTCTGGGGGCAATGATGTTGGAACGAAATGCAGTAACAGATGCAATCGACATTCTCCAAAAAGAAAGTTTTTACGACCCGAAACACCAGTTCATTTTTGGTGTAATTAAGGAATTATTTGGTCGTTCCAAACCAATCGACCTGCTTACAGTTACCGACCAGCTGAAGAGAAATGGCGAGCTGGAAGCCGCAGGTGGTGCAATTTATCTATCTCAGTTAACCAGTAGAATTGCTTCAACAGCGCATATTGAATACCACGCCCGGGTTATTTCTGAAAAATACATTAAACGTGAATTGATCAGAATGAGCTCTGAAGTGATGCGCGATGCTTTTGATGATACGAATGATGTTTTCGACGTCTTAAACAAAGCGGAATCAGATCTATTTAAGATCGCAGAAAACAACATGGGGCGTGCTGTGAACGATATGCCTTCCGTAGTAAGGGAAGCAATTGAAGAAATTGAAAAAGCAGCTCAAAACAGTGATGGTATTTCCGGAGTACCAACAGGGTTCTTTGAATTAGATAAATTAACTGCTGGTTGGCAACGTTCGGATATGATCGTAATTGCTGCCCGTCCGGCGATGGGTAAAACAGCCTTCGTCTTGTCCATGGCAAGAAATACTGCGGTTGACCACAATATGGGGGTTGCGATCTTCTCTCTGGAGATGTCGTCCGTGCAATTAGTAAAGCGTTTGATTGCATCCGAAGCTCGATTAAGTGCCGAAAAACTAAGGAAAGGTGATTTGGCTGAACACGAATTTCAGCAATTACACTCGCGCATCAAGAAATTATCTACTGCACCTATCTACATTGATGATACCCCGGGAATCAGTGTTTTCGACTTACGTGCGAAATGCCGGAGACTGAAAATGCAGCACAACATTGATATGGTCATCATCGACTACCTTCAATTGATGACTGCAGGAGGTAATAAATCGCAAGGTAACCGTGAACAGGAAATCTCTACCATTTCCCGATCCATTAAAGAAATTGCTAAAGAACTGAATGTTCCGATTATTGCCTTATCGCAGCTGAGTCGTTCAGTTGAACAAAGAGGTGGTGATAAACGTCCGGTGCTCTCGGATCTTCGTGAATCCGGAGCGATTGAGCAGGATGCTGATATCGTTTCTTTCATCTACCGACCGGAGTATTATGGTTTCACACAAGATGAAAACGGTAATTCCAATTTGGGAGTAGGAGAAATTATCGTAGCTAAACACCGTAACGGTGGACTAGACAGTGTTCGCCTTCGTTTCATTAAGGAATTTGCACGTTTTGACAATCTGGAAGGAAGCTCATTCGACACACCTCAACTGAGTAACGGAACAATGTCTGCTAATAATGATTTCGATGGACAAAGTACGTACACCGTTAAAAGTCGAATGGACTCTATCGATGACGATTTTGATTTTAATAGCAATACAGGGGAAGATTCCCCGTTTTAGGTAAGGTATTTGGTAGTACTTGAGATATGAGGCAGATCATAACAGCGATATTATTTCTAACTCTTCACATCAATACTGTGTTTGGTTCTCAGATCCTGATTCCGATGGATGAGCAACAAACCAATCACTTAAAAGCATACGGTGTAGCCTATTACCTTCTTGAAAATGAAATCGTCATTGAGTGGTTATTAAATTATCGCGGAGGTTCCTTTTTATGCCCCCATCTCACTGCTCTGGAAGAAGAATTGATTATTCGTGGTGTTTCTTATGAGGTTATTGCTGATGCTCAGGCAAATGGGATTCGCAATCAGATCTCTAACCCGGAAGTCAATATGGAAATCGTCCAACTGGAAAAGGCGCCGAAAATGGCAGTTTACACACCGGGAGGCAAACAGCCCTGGGATGATGCCGTAACCCTGGTATTGGAATATGCGGAAATCCCTTATGATAAAATTTATGACTCGGCAATTGTAGCCGGGATTTTACCAAAATACGACTGGCTTCACCTGCATCATGAAGATTTTACGGGGCAATATGGAAAGTTTTATGCTGCCTTCAGATCATACCCCTGGTATAAGGAGCAAGTAGCGGAATTAGAAGCATCTGCCAAATCTCTCGGGTTCAATAAAGTATCTGAAATGAAACTTGCTGTTGCCAATAACATCAAGAATTTCGTGATCGGTGGAGGATTTTTATTTACAATGTGCAGTGGGACAGATAGTTTTGATATTGCGCTAGCTGCTCATGAAACAGATATTTGTGAAGTCATGTTTGATGGTGATCCCGCTGACCCGAATTGCCAGCAGAAACTTGATTTCACGAATACGTTTGCTTTTGAAAATTTTCAATTGGAAAGAGACCCTATGCGCTACGAGTACTCCAGTATTGATGGAACCGAACTTCACAAGCGCAACGAAAACACAGATAAATTTACCCTATTTGACTTTTCTGCAAAATGGGATGTTGTACCTACCATGCTTACTCAGTGCCATACAAACATCATCAATGGATTTATGGGACAAACCACGGACTTCAAAACGGACTTTATAAAAAAGAATGTTCTCGTGATGGGAGAATCGAAAGCGATTGGTACAGCCCGATATATTCACGGAGAATTGGGTCAGGGAACCTGGACATTCTATGGAGGACATGACCCCGAAGATTATGAACACCGTGTAGGAGACCCTCCCACAGATCTGGATTTACACCCAAACTCTCCGGGTTATCGATTGATTCTTAACAATATCCTGTTCCCTGCAGCGAAAAAGAAGAAGCGAAAAACTTAATGTAAAACATCGGGTATTTACTTTTTTATT
>QKAV01000009.1 GCA_003247185.1 Crocinitomicaceae bacterium | reverse complement strand
CGCACCCAGATTTTTACTTCATCCGTACCGATGATCACCCGTTGCGCTTCCTGTCCAAAGAAACCGGCACGGATCTGAGAAAGAATTTCACCGCTGGTAACACCGAGAAGTTCGGCCTCCGTTTTCAATTCGATCTGGATTTCATTTTTTCCCGGAGGCAGGTTGTCCTTCACATTGAAGACCCCGTCCATTTTATTGAGTTCCTTTTTGAACATTTCTTTCGCTCCCATCAGGCTGGCATCATTTTGAGATGTCAGACCTACTTCCACTTCTTTCCCAAAGCGATTGAATCCGCCAATGTAGGTGTCTTCCGCCAATTTCCCCTCCGGACTGTCCGCAATGCGTCTCATCATACGATCCATGAGCGTGTCTACCGGGTATTTTGTGTCTTCAGCTTTAAAGAATACACTGATCATTCCCGTGTGGTTACCACTCTGTCCGAGACTTTGAGAGAAACCGATCGTACTGCTGAAGTAAGTCAGCATGGTGTCACCGGTCTCCTGAATGATCCGGTCGTTCTCCTCGAAAAGAATCTCGGTAGCTTTATCCACAAAGGCTTTGGTCTTTTCCTTATTGTCCCCAGGTTTGTAGGCCGCCTCAACAGTAAAGAAATCCGGTTGAATATTCGGGAAGAAGGTGAACGTGATCACCCCTTTTGCGAGTAAGGTAATGATGGTAAAAGTGAAAATCATCGGGAATGCAAATCCCAAACGGTACCATCTTCTTTTTGTACCAATGATGAGTTCAATTCCTTTCATGTAGACATTGTCACGGAATTTTTTAATTCCTCTGTCAGCTGTACCACGTACTTTTTCTTCCAACGGAGACTTACCGAAACCGATGAAGAACAGAATTCCTCCGAACAGAATCAGCCCAAGCGGGAAGAGTACCATTCCCAGGCTCGGATTATCCGGGATCAGGTAGCTGCCTCCAAAAATCATGGCAACACCAAGTAACATTACAAGTCCACCCTGAAGGGCAGAGTAGGTTGTGCGCTTTTCTTCGGATAAAATATTCTTGTGTCCCAGGTGGCCCGGAAGTACCAGGAATGCTTCCACCAAAGAGAAAAGAAGACAGGAGATCACAACGAATGCCATTTCACGCATCATTTCCAGACCTTCCACAAATAAGAGAATGGAGAACGCAACAACGGTGGTGATAACAGAAGATAGTACGGAAGTAAATACTTCTATGGTACCATCCAAGGCAGCGATATGGGCCGGTTTTCCGCGTTCGTAATGTGAGTAAATATTTTCCGCAATTACAATTCCATCGTCCACCAGAATTCCTACCACGAGAATCATTCCGAAGAGGGAAATCATATTGATTGTGATTCCGTAAACCATTCCGAGAATGAACATCCCCAGAAAGGAGAAAGGAATACCAAATGCTACCCATGCCGAGAGACGGAGATTTAAGAACAATCCCAGAAATAAAAGCACCAGGATCAGTCCCTGAAGTCCGTTTTTGCTCAAAAGATCAATTCGGTCATTCAACATACTGTTGAACTCGAAGAAAATATTGAACTGGAATTTCGGATTTTCCTTGTCGAATTTATCCTTGTAGTCGTGCAGTGTTTGCGAAATCTCTGCAATATCCTGTTCAGGTGTTTTTTCAATCTGGAACGAAACCGCTGACTGTCCGTTGAATTTTGCTTCCTGTGAGCTTTCGGAATACCCTAAAACCACGTCAGCGATGTCAGAAACATAAATAGCTTCACCGGTATTTGTTGTGCGGACAATAATTTCTCCGATTGCAGCAGGGTCCGTCTCACGATTGTTGGAACGGATGTTCATTTCCTGAATCCCTCCTCTGATGATCCCGGTTGTAATATCAATGTTCTTCGAACTGATAGCTTGCGACACTTGTTGAAGTGTTAAGCCATATTTCAGCAGATCATCTTCCCGCACATTAACGGAGATTTCCTTTTCCGGAAAACCGTTCTTTGTGATTTGCGTAATGTTTTTGGTGTTCAGAAGATCGCGCTCCACCTTGGATGCCATATCCGTTAGCTCCGGTCCGGTAATGGATTTGTCTTTTGTTGAAATACCGACGAAGGCAACAACGCTTCCCATACCGCCCGATTTCAGTCGATTGATGATTGGTCGCTCGGCACCCTGAGGGAAAGAGTTGATGGAGTTGATAGCATTTTCCACATCCGACAGCAACTCATCCATGTCCGTATCGACATAGGCTTTGATATCAATCGAAGCTACATTTTCGGATGATGAGGAGTTGATCTCTTCGATCCCGTCCAGTCCCTTGACAGCCTGCTCTACTTTGATCGTTACTCCTTCTTCCATTTCTGTCGGAGAAGCTCCGGGGTACAAAACGGAGACAATGATTCTGTTAGGGTCCAATTCCGGGAAGAACGACCGTTGGGTCGTAAAGATGGAGAACAAACCGAACATCACAACGATAGCGATGAGTGAGTTTCCCCAAACCGGACGATTTATAAAAAATTTAATCAGTCGCTTCATGCTGTTACTTATCGTTGAATTCCTTTATACACTGCTTTTGGATTGACTTTATCCTGATGTTCCAGAATAACGGTTTCACCATCCTTCAGGCCGGTAACATAAACAGAGTCTGGTTTGGATCCCACGATAAGAATATCGCGTGAAATGATTTTTTCACCATCCAACAGATTCACCTTTTGCTTATTTACCGCCACACGAGGGATCAGCATTGTTTCTTTTTCCACTTTTTCATGAACACTTACATTGACATAAGTTCCATTGTACAATGTTTCTCCATTAACCGGTTTAATCGAGAAATACACGTCCAGCGATTGTGTACTCTGATTAATAACATCTGAAATCCGGATGATTTTACCCTTACCGATCTGTTCACCTTCAGTGGTGTAGAAATCGGCTTCGTTTTGTCCTTTGAACAATTCCAGATCATCCAGATCAATCGGAACTTTCACTTCAAAATCGCCTGTTTTGGCAATTTTAGCAATTTGAATTCCCGGCCCTACGATTGCGCCCGGTTCTGAAGTGACAGAAACAACTGTTCCCGAGAAAGGAGCAGCATAGAAATATTTAGCCAGACGGGCTTCGGTACTTTTAAGGTTGTAGTATTCCACAAAGATGTTTCTGCTTGAGATGAACATACGCTCTTTATCATTTTTGATTACAGGCATTTCAGGTAGCATTTTTGCCGGATCCAAAGCTTTCATGAACTTCATCCACTTTTCTCTTTCAGAAGGGAACTCCAATTCGATTTCAGGAAGAGCGTTGAGAACCATCGTAGCGAGTGAGCTCTTTTTGGCATTCATTCCGTAGTATGCTTCCTCATTATCTACTTTGTACAGAATTTCACCCGAAGAGAATTTGGTTCCGGGCTTTAATCGTTTGGTTCCTTGCAGGAGTTTCCCCTGCACTTCGAACGTAACGATCAACTCTGTATTCGGGGTAATCTGACCATAGGAGGTGATCTCCAGTTCATGCGTCGTATTCTTTACCTTTCTTACCGGTAAGTGAATGGTTGTATTTTCCTCTTTCATCTCCTTGGAGTATGGAGTTTGGTTCATCTTCAATACGAAGTATACAGAGCCTGTAAGAACCAAAAAGATAATACCTAGAATGATCTGACTTTTTTTCATAATCGTGGAATATGGGTACAAAAATAATTACCATGGAAAATAAAGCCATTCAATTTTGTGTTAAAATGTTTGATTTAATGTTGAGTGGTTTCAGCTATCCCTTGTCAGAACTGTTGAAATCTGTTGAAAAGATTGTTGAAAAGAACAAATTGCAACCCGGAGTAATGCCTCACTTCCTCAATAACTTTGTTAATGATATTTTAACGTCATAATAATGTTCGGGACTATTCTAAAGAAAAAGGTGAGCGATGAGAAGTTGGCGAATGTGTTCATCAACGGATTGTTCTCTACAGTAGATAATGGCTTTCCTGTTGTCGCAGAAATGCTGAATGAAGACAATGCGTTTGTCGTTTCTCCCAATATTGATTCGAAGAACAGTTATGAATTTGGAATGATTGTCGTTGTCGGTAACCTGTCTTTTTTGGAGTCGGCATTTGACGCAGAGCAGGCAGAGCGTGTAGAGGGGTTGATTTTTGAAAAGTTAGCCAAGGTGCTTGAAATGGATCTGCAGTCATTCAAATCAGTGGTAAAAGATTACAAACAACTAATGACGAGATTAAACCATCCCTCTAAAAACATGGTTTATGCAATGTCTAAAGCTGTTTTCGATAAGTATACCTTGTATAACTTTCAGGATGAGTATTTCAAGCGCATGCAAGCTCCAAATCCGCTTTTGTTAAAGAGATTGGATGAAGTGATGGAGAATTTTGTGTGGGATTGGGATGCGTTCTTTAAAAGATATAAGCTGGATTAAGCTTTAACGTAAACCACTTTCTTCGTTTCAAAGAATTCTTCCGCGAAATAATCACTGAGGTTGTAGTATTTCACTTCTTTTCTGACTTCTGCCATTTCTTCGGTCAGATCACCTCCTTTCAGATAGAGAATGCCGTTGGGTAATTCGTTCTTATTTTCTTTCCTGAATTTGTTCTGCGTCCATTTTAAAAAGGCAGGCATAGCGGTTACGGCTCTGCTTACAATAAAATCAAACTGTTGATCTACTTCTTCTGCCCGGATATGAGCGGCAGATACATTTTTTAAGCCCAGCTCTTCGGCTACTGCCTGAACAACTTTGATTTTTTTACCGATACTGTCGACCAGGTGGAAGTGACTCTCAGGAAATGCAATTGCCAGAGGGATGCCAGGAAAACCTCCTCCTGTTCCAATGTCCAAAACAGAACTTCCTTCGGTAAAGTTCATTACTTTCTTGATGCCGAGAGAATGCAGAACATGTCTCTCGTAGAACGCGTCCATGTCTTTTCTGGAGATCACATTGATTTTACTGTTCCATTCTTCATATAGTGGTCTGAGAGCTTTGAATTGATTCATTTGCTCTTCGGTAAAATCATTAAAATATTTTGAAAGTAATTCGATGTCCTGCATCAGATCGAATCTTTTGTTTTTTCCATCATGTTGGCAAGGAAATCCCTTGCTCTGAATAATTGCGCCTTAACTGTTCCGAGAGGAAGATCCAGCTCTTCGGCGATCTCTTCATAGCTTAACTCTTCGAAGTAACGCTTTTCAACCAGTATACGATAGCGCGGCTTTAATTTGGAAACCAATTCGCGCATGTGTTTTACTTTTTGCTTGTAGATCACCGTTTCTTCCGGGTCAGGGGTACTGCTTCTGGCATCGTAGTAGACTACTTCGCCGTCTTCCGTTTTGATTCCGGAGTCCATGGAAGTTACCTGGACACGTTTTTTTCGGATGAAATCAATGCAATTATTAGAAGCGATTTTGAACAGCCAGGTTGAAAAGGCAAAACTTGGTGAATATTGCCCCAGACGGTTAAATGCCTTTCCAAATGCCTCAATGGTGAGATCATCGGCATCATCAGCGTTCTTTACCATTTTGAGCATCATGAAGTAGATCGATTCGCGATAAAGATCCATGAGTGTTCCGTAGGCTTGCTGATCTCCGGCAAGTGCAGCTTCGACGAGTTTAAGATCGCGTTGTGCTTTGTCTGTTAAGTGTTCTCCTTCTACCATTTGTTGTTGTCGCTTTTATCGACTGAGTAGTACAATGCCGGCGTCCAAAAAGCATAAAAAATATCCAATAAAGGAAGCCATTTAATGAATTTCGTTGCCTTCAGCTTCGCAAATGCCATTCCCATAATAATCCACTTGATCATTAACAGAAATGTAAAAATTGCGAGACTTAACCAACGGAAGTCACCATCAAACATCAAAGTAACAAATGTTCCAAGCACAATCAGAAGGGTTAGCGGATATATTCCTAACAAGAGTTTCTTAATAACCTTGTAATGCGGCGACGTGGTAAAGTGTCGGCTTTTCTGTCTGACAAGTCCTTCCCAACTGGATGTAGCAGGAGATTCCATGAACGTTTCCGGATCAATAACGATAGCCGTGTTTTTGCGATTGGCAGCTTCCTGGATGAATAAGTCATCATCTCCTGAAGAAAGTGCATAATGCGATTTGAATCCGCTTACGCGATCAAATGTTGCTTTTTTGTAGGCCATGTTGCGACCAACACCCATGTAAGGAACCCCGGCTTTTGCAAATGCAAAATAGTTCATGGCAATCCAGGTCGTATCAAATCGGATCAGGGCATTTAAAAAGCCTTTTCGTTCTTTTAATGGTCCGTAACCCAAAACGATTTCTTTATCTCCCTGCATATATGCGGACATTTTAGAAAGCCAGTTTTGAGAGGCAGGTCTGCAATCCGCATCCGTAAAAATCAATTGCTCATATTTGGCTCCTTTGATCCCCAGGGTAAGCGGTAGTTTTTTACCGTATTTCAAATGTTGGTTTTTCTCCACATTGATTACACGCAGGTGCGGATATTGTCTTTGGAGCGCATTTAAAATGTAAAAAGTATCGTCCTGTGATTGGTGATTTACGACGATAACTTCGAATTCAGGATGATTTTGCTCCAGAATAAAAGGAAGATTTTCAAACAAATTATCAGCGTCATTTCGCGCAGCGATAATCACTGAAACTCCTTCCGTATTAGGTGTTGCAGGTTTTGATTTGTAGAAAGCTACACGACTGAAAAACAGCAGGATCATCAACAATTGAGCGAAGGCAGCTCCGGCAAATATCAGAAAGATAAGTGTCGGTATGTTCCAATCAAAAGTCGGTGTAAAATAATGCATGCAATGCTGTTTGGCGCAAAGATGGGGCGCTTTGCTAAATAGATTTATCTTTGCACGGTATATTTTTCAACATTTTTATGCACTTTGATCTGATTAAAAAGGATGAGAAATCATCTGCCAGAGCGGGAGTCCTACATACGGACCATGGCGATATTGAGACACCTATTTTTATGCCTGTGGGAACCGCGGGGAGTGTAAAAGGTGTTCATCAGAAGGAATTAAAGGAGGATGTGGAGGCACAGATCATTCTGGGAAATACCTATCATTTGTTTCTTCGCCCGGGAACAGAAGTACTGGAAGCAGCAGGTGGATTACACAAATTTATCAATTGGGACCGCCCAATTTTGACAGATAGCGGGGGCTACCAGGTGTATTCGCTTTCAGGTTCCCGAAATATTATAGAGGAAGGAGTGAAGTTCCAATCTCACGTGGATGGTTCGTATCACTTTTTCTCACCCGAAAGGGCGATTGATATCCAACGTTCCATTGGGGCAGATATCATCATGGCTTTTGATGAATGTACACCATATCCTTGTGAGTACACGTATGCAAAAGAGTCGATGAAAATGACGCATCGCTGGTTGCAACGTTGTTTTGACCAAATGGACCGGACAGAACCTCTATATGGTCATCAGCAAGCTTTATTTCCAATCGTTCAGGGGAGTACATATAAAGATCTGAGAATAGAATCGGCAGAAACAATTGCAAAGTTTGATAGCATTGGTAACGCGATAGGCGGGTTATCTGTGGGAGAGCCGGATGAGGAACTCTACGCGATGACGGAATTGGTGACTTCGATACTGCCACAGGATAAACCGAGGTATTTAATGGGAGTCGGAACGCCTGTGAATATATTGGAGGGAATCGCACTGGGAGTGGACATGTTTGATTGCGTGATGCCTTCAAGAAATGCACGACACGGTATGTTGTTTACATCCGAAGGGATTATTAATATCAAAAATAAGAAGTGGGAAAAGGATTTTTCACCAATCGACCCGAATGGAGCTTCTTATGTGGATCAGTACTATTCCAAGGCGTATTTGCGTCATTTGTTACGTGCGAAGGAGAATTTAGCCATTCAAATTGCGACACAACACAATTTAGCCTTTTATTTGTGGTTAGTAAAGGAAGCCAGAAAGCGTATTCTTGACGGAACATTCACGGAGTGGAAGGCGCAAATGGTTCCAAAACTGGGTAACAGATTATAATGTTTACAATTCTTGATCGCTATATCATACGGAAGTTTCTGACTACTTTCTTCTTTATGTTGGGGGTGATCATGTTGCTTGCTACTGTATTCGATCTGGCAGAAAAATTATCGGAATTTCTTCAGAACAAAGCCACCCTGGAGGAGGTGTTTTTTGATTACTACATCAATTTCATTCTCTTTTACGGAAATATGTTTTCGTCCATGATCATTTTCGTATCCGTGATCTGGTTTACGGCGAAAATGGCTCAGGATACGGAGATTATCCCGATACTGAACAGCGGTCGTCCTTTTAGTCGTTTTCTTCGTCCTTACATGATTGCGGCTACTATTCTGATGCTGGGCTCATTGTTCTTTAATCATTTCATTATCCCGAAGGCGAATAAAGTACGACTGGCATTTGAAGAAAAATATTACTGGAAAGGAATGTCTGTTCAGGACTATTACGCAGAGTTTCCCGGAGAACAGGTTGTCCATTTTTCCAATTATTTATCAGAGACGAATATTGCGGAAGACTTTATCGTACAGCAATGGAATGAAAAGGGTGATCTGATTTATTTCATCAAGGCGCAGCAGGCAATTAATAAGCCCGGAACGAACAATTGGGAGTTAAAGAACTTCTATGAACGAAAAGTGAGTTTCCCGAAAGATCAGATCCGGGAAGGGGCAAAGCTGGATACGGTTTTTCAGTTCAATATGTCGGAAATGGCAACACGCGATAACGTTGCGGAATCCATGACCTATTTTGAATTAAAGGATTTCATTAAGAGGGAGAGCAAGAAGGGAAATCAATTGGTTCCCAATTATGAAATAGAGTTGTATCAAAGAACCTCTTATCCCTTTGCAACGTATGTGCTGACATTGATAGGGATTTCAGTTTCGAGCAGAAAGAAAAGGGGAGGAATCGGGATTAATATTGCTATAGGACTGGGATTTGTGTTTATTTACATCTTTGCCATGAAAGTGACAACAGTTGCTGCAATGAATGTTGGATTTCCTACTATACTGGCTGTTTGGGTTCCGAACATTCTATTTGGTGGTGTGGGGTATTTGCTGTACAGAAATGCACAACGTTAACGCGCTATTCTATCCACATTAACTTATCTCTGCTAACTTTCATCCGGGCGAAACCGAATGTCACAGTGATGTTTTCACCGGATATTTCTTCTACTGTACCGCTTTGTCTGGTAGCGATGAGCTTTACCTTGCTGCCAACCTTGATTTTATCACGCTGAAATTGATCTGGTTCAGGTTTGGCCGATTTTTTTCTTCGCTTTTGAACGATTAACTTCTTTTGCTTTTCGAGCTCCTTTGCTTCCTCCGTTTTGGTTTTTTCGACCGCAAGATATTTTCTGATTTCTTCCAGTAGAGGATCGTTGATTGTTTTCTTTCTGGATTTTACGATGTAGCGATCGATATAGTTTGCCATTTTTGAACCGAGTTTCAGCAGTCGTTCGTTGCTCACGGCGTTTTGTTTGATCTTATCTAATCTGGAAGCAAGATCACTGCTCAATTCTTCAAAATGGTTTCGCGCTTCCTGGGCATGTTGTTGCGCTTCAATGTGCTCTTTGTTCAGACGCGCCAGGTAATTTTTCTCTTTTTGCAACTCGCTCAGCAGCTTATCCATTTTCAGCTTGTCATCACTGATTTTTTCCTTGGCTGCCTGGATAATCTCGCTTGGGATCCCATTGATGGTTGCTACTTCGAAGGTGAAAGAACTTCCCGGCTGACCAATTACAAACTTATATTTGGGTTCCAGTGTCTCCGTGTCGAAGAGCATACTTCCGTTTACAGCATTTTTCAATTGATCTGCTTTCAATTTGATA
This sequence comes from Crocinitomicaceae bacterium, assembly GCA_003247185.1. Lineage (GTDB taxonomy): Bacteria > Bacteroidota > Bacteroidia > Flavobacteriales_D > Crocinitomicaceae > UBA4466. Next base: position 906 of record QKAV01000009.1, on the reverse strand, counting down.
TTTGCATAGTGCGTGGTGAGGATCCCGAAGGTTTTCTTGGAATACACTGCTTCAAATATTGCTTCAGCAAGCGCTCCTCCTAAATCCGGGTCGGAACCGGTACCGAATTCATCGATAAGAATCAGGGAATTGCGATGTATCGATTCGAGAAAGAACTTCATTCGCTTCAGACGGTAGGAATATGTACTCAATTCATTCGCAATGGATTGATTGTCTCCGATATCACTGAGAATTGTTCCGAAAACGGACATGCAGCTATTGGGATGAACAGGCACGAGTAGTCCGGACTGCATCATCAATTGCAATAAGCCAACAGACTTCAGTGTGATACTTTTTCCTCCTGCATTCGGACCGGAAATAACGATCATTCGGGAGAATTTGTCCATTTTGATCGTTTGCGGAAATGTTTTTTTACCCTGGTCCTTATTGTTTTTCCATAAAATGGGATGATAGGCGTCAATCAGCTCGATTTGTTTTTCTTCCACAATCTGAGGAAGATGCGCATCTATTGAAATGGCAAAGCGCGTTTTTGCATTGATAAAGTCAAATTCGGTGAGAATGTGCTGATAAGTTCGGATGAGCTCAACATATCCGTGCAAAGCAATGCGCAAATGTTGCAGAATCCGGAAAATTTCTGCCCGTTCGTCATCCAGTAATAATTCCATTTCATTGTTAAGCGGAACATTGACCGCGGGTTCAATATAGGTGAAATTACCACTGTTACTGGAACCATGTACCGTACCGCTTACCTTCCGCTTGAACTGAGATAAAACAGCCAAAACGCGTCTGTCACTTAAGTAGGTTTCCGAAGTTTCCCCAAGCATGTTGTCCTTCTGGAGCCGCTTCAGTTCCTTTTCAAAGTTTCGGTTGATTTTAACCCGAAGTGATTTTATGCCATTTCGGATT
>QKAV01000229.1 GCA_003247185.1 Crocinitomicaceae bacterium | reverse complement strand
TGTTCTAATTTTAACAGGAATCAAATAATAATGCCGTTTTAGGCGAATGAATTGTATTAAAAGCCTAAATTTGTTTTTCCATAATTGTGCACAAACATGGATAAAGTTTCTTATGTCGGAAATGCGGATGTAAACGCAATTGACAATTTATACAAAATGTACCAGCAAGATCCTGAAAGCGTGGATATTGGCTGGAGAAAATTCTTTGAAGGATTCGAGTTTGCCAAAACGAACTATGATGAAGGAGGAGAGATCCCTGAGAACTTCCACAAAGAATTTAAAGTAATCGATCTGATCAATGGTTACCGCAATCGTGGTCACCTTTTCACTAAAACCAATCCGGTTCGCGAAAGAAGAAAATATGCTCCTACTTTGGCTATTGAAAACTTCGGATTGGAAAATTCTGATCTGGATACTGTTTTCGCAGCGGGAGAAGAAATAGGGATTGGTCCTGCTACACTGCGGGAAATCATAGATCATCTGGAAAAAACGTACTGTCAGTCTATTGGAATCGAGTTCGTCTACATGCGTGATCCTGAAAGAATCAGCTGGTTTAAGAATAAAATTGAGCTGAAAAACCGTCCGCAATTTGACAAAGACCGCAAAGTAAAGATTTTTAAAATGCTTAACCAGGCTACGAATTTCGAATCGTTCCTGGGTAAGAAGTTTGTCGGGCAAAAGCGTTTTTCCATTGAAGGTGGAGAAGCTCTTATTCCTGCATTGGATGCTCTTGTTGAAAAAGGTTCTGATCTTGGAGTGGAGTATTTCGTAATGGGAATGGCTCACCGAGGAAGATTGAATACTTTAACGAATATTTTCAAGAAACGCCCTCAGGATATCTTCTCTGAATTTGAAGGAAAGGAATTTGATTCTATCGATTATTTTGATGGAGATGTAAAATACCACCAGGGATTTACATCGCATGTAACACTTCCAAACGGCAAAGAAGTAGCACTTACGCTTTCTCCTAACCCGTCTCACCTGGAAGCTGTTAACACGGTTGTGGAAGGGATTTCGAGAGCTAAGATCGATGCTTATTTAAAAGAAGAAGACAAAATTTGTCCGGTATTGATTCATGGTGATGCTGCAGTAGCAGGTCAGGGAATCGTTTATGAAACCGTACAAATGGCTCAACTGGATGGATATCGTGCCGGAGGAACAATTCATATCGTGGTAAATAACCAGGTTGGATTTACAACGAACTACCTTGATGCACGTTCATCTACTTATTGTACCGATGTGGCAAAAACTACGCTTTGCCCGGTATTTCACGTAAATGGAGACGACGTTGAAGCGGTTGTTCAAACAATTGAAATTGCGATGGAATACCGTCAGCAATTCAAACGCGATATTTTCATTGATCTTCTTTGCTATAGAAAATACGGACACAATGAAGGTGATGAGCCTAAGTTCACGCAACCAAAGTTGTATAACATCATTGCAAAACACCCGAATCCAAAGGATATTTACCTGAAACAACTCGAAGCGGAAAGTGTACTTTCTAAGGATGAGGCGAAAAAGATTCAGGACAATTACAATGATTTTCTCGAAGATGAATTCGATGCTTCCAGAAAAATGGAAAAAGCATTGGTATATGACTTCTTAAGTTCAACCTGGAAAGGATTCAGACATGCGCATGACGCAGATTTTGAGACTTCACCTGAAACAGGAGTTGCAAGAAAAAAACTCGAAGAATTAGGGGAAAAACTGGCAACACTTCCGGAAGGCAAAAAGTACTTCAGAAAAATTGCGAAGATCTTTGAAGATCGACTGAATGCAATTAAAAATGACCAGTTGGATTGGGGATCAGCTGAAATGCTGGCTTACGCAACCTTACTTGATGAGGGATATCCGGTTCGTATTTCCGGACAGGATGTTGAACGCGGAACATTCTCTCACCGTCACGCTGTTGTAAAAACAGAAGATACGGAAGAAGAGATTCTTACCCTGAACATGCTTTCGGATAAACAAGCATCGTTCTCTGCTTATAACTCCTTGCTATCCGAATATGGTGTACTTGGATTTGAATACGGATATTCGTTGGCTATGCCGAATGCGTTGACAATCTGGGAAGCACAATTTGGAGATTTCTTCAACGGAGCACAAATCATGATCGACCAGTTCATCACAGCAGGTGAAGATAAATGGGCAACCCAAAGTGGTTTGGTCATGTTACTTCCGCATGGATATGAAGGTCAGGGAGCAGAACACTCTTCCGGTCGTATGGAGCGCTTCTTACAGCAATGTGCAGATAACAACATTCAGGTAGTAAACACTTCTACTCCGGCAAATCACTTCCACGTGCTTCGTCGCCAGTTAATGCGTGAATTCAGAAAACCACTGGTGGTATTCTCTCCAAAAATGTTATTGCGCTATCCTGCCGCTGTTTCATCTCTGGACGAAATGGCAAAAGGACGTTTTCAGGAGGTAATTGATGATGCGGAAGCAAAAGTTGCCAATGTGGACTCAATAGTATTTTGTAGTGGTAAGTTCTACTACGAAATGAAAGAAAAAGCTGCCGAATTAGGTGTGGAAAGTATGGCTTTTGTTCGTGTAGAGCAGCTTTACCCTCTTCCTGAAAAGCAGATTCGTGAAGTAATTGCGAAATACAAAAATGCTACGAATATCATTTGGGCGCAGGAAGAACCGGCAAATATGGGAGCATGGACGTACATGGCAATGGCACTTCGTGATGTTCCATTTATCGGAATTTGCAGAGATGCAACTGCCGCTGCTGCCGAAGGGTCCAAAAAACTGCACGAAAAGCGACTGGCTGCATTGTACAGCAAGCTTTTCAGCTATGCACAAGTTAATGTAAACAAGTAACGATTC
>QKAV01000250.1 GCA_003247185.1 Crocinitomicaceae bacterium | reverse complement strand
GGAAGCGACGTTGCCCTTACTGGTTCTCCGCTTGGAGGCATTTGGGAAGGTTCAGGTGTGAGCGGAGACCTTGATAACGGTTATGTATTTGATCCGACTAGTCTTGTAGGTGACAATACATTGACCTATATAATTACTGATCCTGCAACAGGTTGTGAAAACTCGGATGAGACAGTTATTCATGTTCAGGCCAAGCCCGAAGCAGGTGTACTTCAAGGGAGCCAGTTAATATGTGAAGGAAATTCTACTCAATTGAATGTACTTGGCGGTGAAACAGACGGAACGTGGTCAAGCGACAATTCTGCTGTTGCCAAAGTTGATGGCTCAGGATATGTAACCGGACTGACACCGGGAAATGCAACGATTAAATATACGGTTGAAGGAACCGGTGCCTGTACCGGTGAAAATGACGTTGCAAGTTTAGCTATTACTGTTTTAGCACCACCTGATGCTGGCAATTTGATGGGAACATCGGGAATTTGTATTAATGAAACTTCGCAGTTAACAACGAATGGTGATCTGGGTGGAAGCTGGTCAACAAGTAATAAAAACGTGGCTATGGTCAATTCAGAGGGGTTAGTCACCGGAGTTGCAACCGGAACTGCTACCATCACTTACATTGTTGCAGGCACTGCTGGTTGTAAAAACGATGAATCTACCATTGAAATAACTGTCTATACAAATTCAATAACTCCTACATCCGTAATATCCGATCCTGAAACTTCCATGTTTGGTGACCGCGTTTGTCCGGGAGACCAGGTCACACTTACTGTGTCAGGAGGCGATTTAGGCACCAACCCGGGAGCATATTGGGCCTGGTATGAAGAAGAATGGGGTGTCGGGGATCCGATTGGCACAGGAGAAAGTATTGTAGTAACGCCAACAAGGCCAACAATCTATCATGTAGGAGCAATGGGCGGATGTAATCCAACAGGATATACTTCTGTTAAAGTATGGATGTGGCCACAAACTGAAATTACCGAACAACCATCCGATGCATTGATCAGCTACGGTTGCCTGGCTAAGTTAGAAGTTAGTGCATACGGGCAAAACCTCTCATATCAATGGTATCAGAACAGTGTTCGAAGCAATGAAGGTGGCAGTCCAGTTACAGATGCTACAACTACCGAATTTTGGCCTGATTGTTCTGAAGCCGGAGAATTTTACTATTATGTGGTCGTTAGCGGGACTTGTGGTTCAGTTAACAGTGATGTAGCCACACTCACCATCGATCCTCAGGTTGCGAATGCTTCCGGATTACTTTATTACACTGGACCTAAGTTCGCTTTCACACAAAACGAATCGAGCAGTACTGCAACTATTATGCTGAGTGCGACCATTAAAAATAATTTGACGCAGGTTTGTTCAGAATTTGGTGGTCTTGCAGAAGCGGGGGATATAAGAAGCGCTCTTCTCAGTTTTGAAATTGACAAAGGTAATGGTTGGGAAAAAATTCCGGGAGCAACCGACCTGCCTGTTAATTACGTCGATCCAAATGATATTGCGCTGGGAGGAACTGCAGCTGCACTTACTCAAATTGATATTGGCAATGAGTCAGGAGTCACTTATGAATTGCGAGTTGTGGTTTCAGGAAACTATACAGGTATTCAGGAAAAAATGGAATGCCCGATAACCGTAGTTCACCCACAAGCTGGCGGCATTATAACAGGTACAGTCGGGTTGTGTAACGAAAATTCAGCAGGATTCATAAAAGGTGTTTCAGACTATGATTATCGCACTGTTCTAAATTTTGAAGTGAAATACTCTGAAACCACAAAATTGCATGGAGCTGATCAGCCAAAAGGAAAAGTTTGGTTGCTTGTCTCAAGCCTGAACAATCCTCAGGGAACTCCGGACGGACAGGAACATACTTACCTAATTTCAAGCAACGCAATTGCTGATTTGGCAATTAATAACTGCGAAGCTCATTTTACGGCAAAAGCCAATGTTGTTGAACTTTTAGAGAACGGTGAAATAAGTTCACTTGAAGGAAACTGCACCATGGTCCTTGATCTTGCAAAAGGTGAAACCTGCGATATGATAGGAATTACGGTTTACAAGGCCAAATCAAAAGGTGGCATATGGTATTCTAACAACTGGGTATCAAGCAAAACTGTACCAACTTGTATCTGTTCCGATGATTTTGAAATAGGTGGGTGCAATGTAGACGAAGTTAGCGTTGCAGAAAAAACAAAATCACTTGTTCTTGATCCGGTTGTTAATCCTGTTATTGAACAGCCTGACCTGAAAGTTTATCCAAATCCGTTCAGCGAGCAGTTGACTTTCGAGTTCGTTTCTCCAATTGATGCAGCAGTACGGATCGACATTTATGACATGACCGGACGTCTGATAAAAACAGTATTCGACGGAATGGCAGAACAAGGAGTAAATTACAATATGCAGTTTCTGCCTAATCAAATCATTAGTGGAATGTATGTTTACCGTATGATAATGGGTAACCAGGTGTATACCGGCAAAGTGACTTACAGTGAATACAGGTAATGATAGGGCGATAATGAACTATATAACCTGCACTCTGTGAAATAAGTGAAATATTGGAGGGCATTTCTGGCGAAGATCCAGGATTAATTAAAAGGCAGTCCTTGTGACTGCCTTTTATGATTTCTTTGGGCTCGAACCTTCCTTATCCGCTTCATTCTATATTCATTATTTTTTGCACAAAAAAAAGAGTCACAAGAAATAAATCTTGTAGCTCTTTGATTTTTAAGTGGGCCCAACTGGGCTTGAACCAATGACCCCCTGATTATGAGTCCCTCAAAATGAGTATCTATGATTTGTCATCTGTTTGTTCCACTTATCGTTGAAATAAAACCGTTTCAATTTTTTCCAGATTTTTCAGTT
>QKAV01000188.1 GCA_003247185.1 Crocinitomicaceae bacterium | reverse complement strand
CTCAGATTGAATTGAACTATAAACGCGGTTATGATCGTCTGCGAAGTGGTCTGAATACACATCAATTCATTGGCTATTATTTTATGTCCAACAAGAGCTTTGTGAACTTTTACGGAGGATTTTATATCCAGGAGGGATTCACATATAATCGCAGACCTGTTTTCTACAATGATCCGGATACGCCGGTTCCGCAAAACATGATGCTGGATATTCAATACGGTGTAAAATTTGCCTGGATGATCCCGATTTATAAACGCAAACCGAAAGATTTCTATTTCAATTGATGCGACTTCTCTATCGCATAGGAATCTGGTTTTATGGTGTCGCAATTCATCTTGCCGCCATCTTTAATACAAAAGCGAAAGCGTGGGTAGAAGGTCGCAGGCAACAAGATTTTAGGGTCGTACCTTCCGGAAAACGCGTAATTTGGTTTCATTGTGCATCTCTGGGAGAGTTTGATCAAGGATTACCCTTAATGTTTGAATGGCGCAAAGCCTTTCCTGAGGATTATATCCTAATCACTTTTTTCTCTCCATCCGGAATGCAGCACTACCATAAGAGGGAACACCCGGCTGATGAGGTCATCTACCTGGATCTGGATACGAAAAGAAATGCCGAAAGATTTGTCAAACATTATCAGCCGCACACAGCCTTTTTCATCAAATATGAATTCTGGCACGAGCATTTAAGGGCGGCAAAATTATCCGGAACAAAGCTGTATTCAGTAAGTACAATTCTGCGTGATGATCATGTCTTTTTCAAATCCTATGGCAGGTTTTTCAGAGAAACATTAGAACTTTTCGATTTCTTCTATGTGCAGACAGCACGTACAGGTGAATTACTTGAATCGATCGGAATTAATGAGTTCATGGTTACCGGAGATAGTCGTTTTGACAAGGTTTTGGACAATAAAGCAAAGGTCAAAACAGAACCTCTGCTGGACGCTTTTACCAATGACAAAGAAGTATGGATCATTGGAAGTTCCTGGCCTATTGATGAAAAGGTAGTATTGCCTGTTGTAAATGAAATCCAAATTAAAGTGATCATTGCTCCGCATCAGATTGATGATGCGCATATAGGTGCCATTGAAAATCAGTTAGAACGACCATTTGTTCGTTTTACACATGCAAACGCCGATACAATTGCCTCAAAAGATGTTCTGATTCTGGACACTATCGGACAACTTTCAAATGCTTACAGTTATGGTACGATTGCCTATGTGGGAGGTGGATTTACGGGGAAATTGCATAACACACTGGAGCCAGCCGTATTCGGTCTACCGATCCTGATCGGACCAAAGCACAATCGCTTTCCCGAGGCACAATTGTTTATTGATCATGGTATAGCATTTGAAGTTTCAGACCCTGCATCACTAAACAAATCTTTACTCTATGCCCTCGAAAACCGCTCGGAAATCCGACTGAAAGCAGAAAGAATTGTTGCGGAAAATGCAGGTGCTTCACAAAAAATTTTTCAGCATATCAACTCCAGTTCAGCAGTTTAAACCGCTCATACTCCTTACCTGATTCACTGTAGCAAACCTGTGCTTCACGCAGCAATCCTTCTATCTTATCCCACTTCAAACTTCTGTTCTTGGTTATTGCAATAATTTCACGTGCAGGAACTTCTCCTACTTCCGATTGGATGCGCACAAAATCTCCTGATTTTCTGCGCGAATAGAATTCGGGTATGAGGGTATATCCACCATGTTGATCTACCATTTCCATCAGCATATCCATATTCCCCCCCTGGTAATCCCAGTCTTCTGTTCCGGTTTTCAAATTGCAGAAATGCATAATCTGTGTACGTAAACAATTTCCCGGTGTCAATAACCATGGATGCGCAGATTCCAAATCATTTGTATGCAAAACCGCTTGCTTCCATGCCGGATAATAAGCGAGGATTTCTTCCTGAAACAATCTTGTCACCCTAAACTTCGGATTATGATAAGGCCCTGAAAGAATAGCAACATCCAGTTTATCCTCTTCCATCGCCTCAATCAATTCTTCTGTTTTCATCTCTTCTACCACCAATTGAAAGTCTGAAGAAAAAGCACCCCATTTTTCATATAAATCAGGAATCAGATAGGCTGAAATGGTCGGAATCACCCCCATTCTTATTATCTCACGATGTGTCCCACTATAAATTTTTGTCAGCTGTTCAATCTGATTGTATTCGTTAAGAACATCACGCGCAATCGGGATGAATCGCTCCCCAAATGCTGTCAAAGCCACAGGCTGCTGACTTCTGTCAAAAACAGGATACCCCAGAATATCCTCTGCTTTCTTGATTTGCATGGACATTGTCGGTTGCGTTACAAAGCACTTTTCACTTGCTTTATTAAAACTCCCCTCCTCTGAAAGCGTAATCATATACTGCAATTGCTGAATCGTTACCATATCAATATTTTCTATGGTTAAATATATATAATTGATAGAAATTATACCCATTTGCTCTGTATCTTTATATCAAAACCAATCATTATGAGTTATACAGAAAAATTAGATCAGTTATTATCGAGTTACCAAATGCACTATCAGAATGTGCGTTCACTACACTGGAATATTAAAGGGCAATCATTCTTTGAATTACACCTGAAATACGAAGAGCTCTATACCCGTACACAAATTATCATTGATGACCTTGCAGAACGTATCCTTTCTATTGGCAACACGCCAAGTTCACAGTTTAGCGTATACATGCAAAAGAGCTTAATAAAAGAAAATGCAATCATAACGGACGGTAAAACCGGAGTAGCATATATCCTTGATGCGCAAAAGACTCTACTGAATTTGGAACGGGAGATTCTGGAACTTTCCGGAGATGCAAATGATGAAGGAACAAATGCTCTGATGAGTGATTTAATCCGAGAGAAAGAGAAAACAAACTGGATGTTTAAGTCCTATTTGGGTTGATTTAGTTTGATATACGTTAGCAGTTGGCTGTTAGCTATTAGAGTAGAGCTAATTGCCAACTGCTAATCGCTAAACTCCCTCTTGTTCACTTAAAATACATCCTCTTATTCCCCATTTCGTTCATCTTTCATTAAATTTGAGCAACGCAAACTAAAAAAACAAAGAAAATGGCAGTATTAGTAGGAAAAAAAGCGCCTTCATTTAAGGCTCCTGCAGTTGTAAACGGAGGTGAGATCGTTGAAGATTTCTCCTTAGATCAATACATTGGAAAGAACCATGTGGTATTCTTTTTCTACCCAAAAGATTTCACTTTCGTATGCCCTTCGGAATTGCATGCATTCCAGGCAAAGCTAAGCGAATTTGAAGCACGTGGCGTAAAAGTGGTTGCTTGTTCAACTGACACGGAAGAATCGCACTGGGGATGGTTACAAGTTCCTAAAGACAAAGGTGGTATTGAAGGTGTAAAATATCCGATTGTAGCAGATACATCCAAAACGATTTCTGAAGCATTCGGAGTTTTGGCTGGTGAATATGATTATGATATCGATGGAAATATGATCGCTACCGGACCAATGATCGCATACCGTGGTTTATTCCTGATTGACAAGAATGGTGTGGTAATGCACGAATTAGTAAACATGTTCCCGCTTGGAAGAAATGTTGATGAGGCACTACGTATGGTTGATGCACTTCAATTCTTCGAAGAAAACGGTGAGGTTTGTCCTGCAAACTGGCACAAAGGTGATGAAGGAATGAAAGCTTCTTTTGATGGAGTTGCAGAATATTTGGCAACGCATTAATTAAGTGTTGTAATAGATAAAAAGCCCTGACTCCGTCGGGGCTTTTTTGTTTTATACGGTCTACATGTAGCGCGCGACCATCGTTACTTTTTTGTCGGCGTTCAATTCAAATTTAAAATCATCGAAGACTGGCCTGGATAAACCGGAATGGTAGTAATCTGAAAAACCAAACCCTTCTGTTGGCATAAAGAAACTATAGTCCATTTTCTTATTGCTGTTTTCGTCATCCAGTAATGCAAGTCCATACGTACCACCCGGAAGTTCAATCGTGTAGGTCATCGAGCCATTGCTGAGATCACTTTTACTTACATAAAATAATTTATACGGATTCTCCGCTGCAAATGAAGATTGATTTCTATACACCTGCAATTGAATCCTGCCCTTCGAATTGCGAATCTTCTTGAATGTAATCGTGATTTTGTGCGTTGAAGCAGGACTGCTTTTTCCTGTATTGGAAAACAGGAATGGCAGGATAAATACGAAACTTAATACCTGAATTCGCTTGTATAATTCTTGACGTAACATCTCTTTCCTATTTGCACATTTAGCAACGAAATTAAACCCGCTTTAGTACGTATCGTTCCTCCCGGACCGCATTATCTCAAAAATAACACCTTTATATACAACCACAAAACACCGACTGTGCACAAATTATTAATTTTCTCCACCCCAATTAATCCGCAGGTAATTCAAAGTTGAGAACAAATTATGGGTTAAATTTACACCATTCCAAAATTCAATAGCAGTGGACACAAAAATGGGAAGTAAAAATAAAAGCAATTACTGATGGGTATGTTCAAGAATTATTTACTGGTCTTTGTTATCCTTTCCGCTATCACATCCTGCAGCCATTTAAAAGAATTCCCAAATGAACAGGATGATTACATGATCATTCCTCAGGTCACATCATTACAGATGGAGGAAGGTCGTTTCAGTATCGATGGTAACACCGGGATATCCTGGGATAGTGCACTCGACTCGGAAGGAAATTATCTAATGGCATTGTTAGGGGAAACAAGCGGAATGGACTTTTCCACCCATAACCAAAAAGTGGCGAATATCCTATTATCGATTGATACTACACTTACGAACCCTGAGGAGTACCGGCTAGTAGTTGAATCTGATAAAATCAGTATTGCAGGTAATAGTTCCAACGCAGTTTTTTACGGAATACAGACCCTGAGACAATTGATTCAACCCGAAAATTCAGAGAGAGGCTTATCGTCGTGTACGATTCCGTGTGCTATTATTAAAGATTCTCCCCGATTTACCTACCGGGGAATGCACTTGGATGTATCAAGGCATTACTTTTCAGTTGATTTCATAAAAAGATATATTGATCTTTTGGCGATGCATAAGATGAATACTTTTCATTGGCATTTAACGGACGATCAAGGCTGGAGAATTGAGATTAAAAAATACCCGGAACTTACTAATGTAGGTGCATGGCGGAATGGAACAATCGAAGGGCATTTTCCGGGAACTAAAAACGACAATATCAGAACCGGCGGATACTACACGCAGGAAGAAGTGAAAGAGGTCATCACCTATGCATCATTAAGGCATATAACAATCATTCCTGAAATAGAACTACCTGGTCACAGCAGTGCCGCAATTGCTGCTTATCCGTTTTTAAGTTGTTTCCCCGAAGAACCAACTGTAGTTCCCAATAACCTCATGTCAGAAGCATCTTCAAAGATACAGGAGGACGGAAAACCAAAGATTGTTCAGGAAACCTGGGGAGTTTTTGATGATGTCTATTGTGCCGGAAAAGAGGAAACATTCATATTTATTGAAAACGTACTTAAAGAAGTGATGGATCTCTTTCCGTCGACCTACATTCATGTCGGAGGAGATGAATGCCCTAAAAAAAACTGGGAAAGATGTAGTAACTGTCAGGACCGGATGCATGCTCTTGGGTTAGAAAACGAGCATCAATTACAAAGTTATTTCATCAACCGAATTGAGAAATTTGTCAATAATAACGGTAAGAATATCATTGGCTGGGATGAAATTCTTGAAGGTGGCCTGGCTCCGAATGCAACTGTTATGTCCTGGAGGGGGAATACCGGAGGAGTTGAAGCCTCACGGGCAGATCATACCGTAATTATGACTCCCAATTCACATTGCTACTTCGATCATTATCAATCTGCAAATAAAGAGAATGAACCACTGGCTATCGGAGGTCTTCTCAGTGTGGAAAAAGTATACACATTCGATCCGGTACCAGTTGAACTCGAAGCAGATAAACAACAATATATTTTAGGAGGACAGGCAAATTTATGGACAGAATACATCGCATCAGAAGAATACGCCGAATACATGCTTTTACCCAGATTAACTGCTTTATCAGAAGTCTTGTGGACATCCAAAGATGCACTGGATTGGAACGGTTTTCTGATAAGACTGGAACACTTCAGATATAGGTATGATGAACTTAACCTGAATTACGGCAAGCATGTCTTCCATCTCAGCAAGTAACCGACCTGATGAGCGATCTCAATAAATACGTCAGTGCTTATTTCAATATTACCGCAGAACAGACTGTGAATCGCTCTCCCGAAAATCAAAACTTATCCTTAATTTCGGTGGCATAAGCTATTACAGGTATGAAACTCCTTTTTCTCCTTATCGGATTATCTCTTACACTTCAGGAAAGTTCACTTCCCTCATCTGTGAAAAATCTTCATCGTGTGAGTAATGATCTTTATCGCTCAGCTCAACCCGATAAAAAAGACATGAAATCGCTTGAGAATTTTGGCATCAAGACCATCATCAATCTCAGACTAAGATGTGATGACAAACAAGAGATTAAAGGAACTTCACTTGTACAAAAGCATATCAAAATCAAAACAAGTAAGATGACATACGACAATATGGTGGAAGCCATGCGTGCCTTCGATAAAGCAGAAAAACCAGCTTTGGTTCACTGCAGAAGAGGCTCTGATCGCACCGGATGTTTTGTGGCTTGTTATCGTATAGCTTATGAAAACTGGCCGAAACAACAAGCCCTTGACTCATTCTTAACTGACGGATTGGGTTACTATGAACACTTATTTCCCAACCTGCGCCAATTCGTAGAAGAACTCGATATCGACCAGTTTAAAAAAGATGTTTTCCAACAATAACGACAATTAATGTACTGCTGACATATCAACTGCGCCACCCTTTTTGGTTCTCATAACCAATAACACAAACGGAATACAGACCAGGAATACGACCCCGATTCCCAAAAAGACATCCATGTAGGACAACACGGCAGATTGTTGTGAAATTCCAAGATCCATTATCTTCAGAGCCTTTTGTTGCGCGATTTCCGGTGAAAAGCCTTTCCCTATAAAATTAGCCGTCAAACCATCCAGACGCAACTGCGTATTGGCATCCACCGTAGATAAATTTGCGACTAAATCCCCTCGGTGTTGCGCCTGGCTTCGAGTGATATATGACGTGATCAATGCAATTCCAAACGACCCTCCCAGCTGTCTTGCCATACCTGTAAATGCAGCTCCTTCACCAATCTGCTTTCCATGCAGCGTCATCAAAGAATATGTTGTAATCGGTACGAAAAGTAATCCCAGACCGATACCCCGAACAATCAGAATCCAGAAAAAATGTTCCCCACCCGTATCAGGTGTCAATATGGTATATGCCACATAACTGTAGAGGAAAAAGATAAAATATCCCAGTGCAACCAGCCATTTTTGGCTAAAACCCGACTGCAGCATTTTCCCTATAAACGGCATCATCATCCCGGTTGCAATCGAACTTGGAATAAGCAGTAATCCCGCCTGTGTTGCGGTCCATCCCATTATTGATTGTGTATACAGTGGAATGATAAAGGTTGATCCGAAAAGTCCGAACCCTAAGATAAAAGTCAGAATTGTTCCCATTCTCAGTTCGCGGTTTCCTAAAACCCGCAGGTTAACGATCGGATGCCTGTAAGTTAATTCCCGCCAGATAAAGAAATAGAATCCCAGGAAAGAAAGTACGGCTGAGTATATAATCAATCGACTATTAAACCAATCTTCTTCCTGACCCTTCTCCAACAGAAACTGAAGAAATCCAATACCGACCACGAGAAACAAAATTCCCCACCAATCTACTTCTCTTGCCTTCAATTTTGCCGAATACTTCGGACTTCTTATATAAAGCAGCGTCAGGATAAAAGCTATGATCCCGATCGGAATATTGATGTAAAAGATATCCGGCCATGAGTAATTGTCCACAATTACACCTCCTAACGGCGGACCTAAAGTAGGCCCCACAATTACCCCCATTCCATAAATTGCCTGCGCCATTCCACGTTTTTCCTGCGGATAACTTTCAGTAATAATGGTTTGTGCCGTTACCAACAAAGCTCCACCACCAAGTCCCTGAATGAAACGAAAAAGTACCAACTCCCAGATGCTGGTTGCGTTACCACATAGAAAGGAAGCTACTGTAAAAATCAGGATTGATGCTGCAAAGTAATTTCGACGTCCGAACTGTTGTGAAAACCAACTGGTCATCGGAATAATAATCACGTTGGCGATCGCATAAGCCGTAATCACCCATCCGATCTCACTTAAACTGGCTCCCAGGTTTCCCTTCATGTCATTGAGCGCCACGTTCACGATCGTTGTATCCACGATCTCCAGCAAGGCACACAAGATCGCAGTAACCGTTATGATCGCGCGACGGAAGCCATATTCTACCAAATCATTGTTTCCAGACATCCGCTTACTTTGTCGTTACCGTAACTTCGACACTCAATCCTGGTCTAAGCTTCTGTAGCACCTCCTTGTTTGTTTCATCAATCGTTATGCGAACAGGTACACGCTGAACAATCTTCACAAAGTTCCCGGTTGCATTGTCCGGTGGTAACAACGTAAAAGTTGAACCTGTTCCCGGTGCAATGGATTCAATTGTACCTTTCAGATGAATATCTTCGAATGCATCGATGGAAATCTCACAATTCTGGCCTTCATTCAACGTTCCGATCTGTGTTTCCTTGAAGTTGGCAATCACCCATAGGTCTTCATTCACAACTAAATTGAATACCGGTCTTCCTGCCTGTAACAACTGACCTTCCACCAATTCAATTTTTGAAACCTGTCCATCACATGGGGCTGTGATCACACAATAACTCAAATTCAATTCAGCAGCCTCAACCGCTGTCTTAGCCTGTGCAATTCTCGCTTCAGCGACTTTATGCTGGCTCTGACTCACCTTGGTTTGAGTCTGAGAACTACTTCTCTGCGTACTGGCAATCTTCTCTTGTTCCTTGATGAATTCCAACTGCTTCTCCGCACTCTCCTTCTCCGCCTTAACCTGTTCGAATTGCTGTTCCGTTACTACTTTATCCTTGAAAAGATTTTGATAACGTTCATAATCCTGTTTCGCTCTCCACAACCTGATCTCTGCAGCTTCTACATTGGTTTTAGCGCTGCTTATAGAAGCATCTGCAGTCAATACCTGCGTTTTCGAAAGATCTACCGTCTCAGCAGAAACCAAAGCCCCGCTCTCTGCTATTGCCAGATCGGCCTGGGCCTGAGCCAAACGTAACTGGTATTCCGTACGATCAATGATTAATAAAGTGTCTCCTTTTTTTACATATTGATCATCTTTCACAAATACCTTCTCTACATAACCAGAGACACGTGGTACGATGGATGTGATAGTCGCTTCTATCTGCGCATTATCCGTCCACTCATGACTAAGTGAGTAGGTATATTTGTAAATTCCGTAACTCCCTCCCAGAAGGACAAGGACTGCAAGAATAACAACAAAGCGTTTATTCAGCTTTTTCTTTTCTTTATTTTGATTCGTCTCGCTCATTACTTGATTGATTTTAATTGATTAAGGTTCCCTGAGTTCTTTAAATAATTACAATAGGTTTGAAACTTATTGGCCTCCGCAATTTTCAGATCGATCTTTGCCTGAAGGCTTTGTGTTTCTGCTTCTAATAAATCTGTTGTAGTAGCCAGTTGATTGTCAAACTTTTTGCTGACCTCCCTGTAATTCTCTTCACTTTGCGCTACGATTTCTTCATGAAGCACTTCCTGAGATACTGCCGTCTGATAATCCAGAAAGGTCTTTCGTGTTTCCAGTTTAATCTTATCCGATAATTGCTCGAGTTGTTCGTTGACGCGCAGCAATTCATTCTTTTTCACCTCAACTGAGGTTCCGTTTTTGTACAATGCTGAAAGATCATATTTCACCATGACACCTGCGTTCACCATATTATTTATGGTTAGTGTATTCGGTACATAAGCAGAAACATACATTCCACTTAAACTGATGTGCGGATAATAATTCGCACGCTGCATTTTTACGATGTACTCCGATGCCTTTGCCTGATGCTCAAGAGCTTTGTAATCATTCCTGTTCATCAGAATAGATTCAAACTCGTCCTGAGTTATAATCGCCGGCACCTGATCAAAAATCGATTCATCAACCTGAATTGAAGTTCCCTCCGGAATGCCGGTTAACAAACATAATTGATAAGCTGCCAATTCATTTTGGGCTTCTATTTCAACCTGATTTGATCGCAGCCTTGAAACCTGGATTCTTGCCTTGAGCAGATCATTTTCAGTTATGATGTCATTGGCAGACAGTTTCTCAAAATCTGAAACGCGTTTTTCTGCTACCTTCATGTTGTCATCGATCAACAATTTAGCCTGCTGTGCCTTATATAAAGCCAGATATGCATCAATCATCTGCATTGTCACCATTGTTGAATCAGCAACGCGATTCTCTGCTTCTGCCAACTCCAGCTCCTTTGAAAGTGCCAGATTATTCTTCAGTTGAAACCCCGTAAAAACAGGCAAACCAACACTCCCCATTACCAATGATGCATTCTTAGGAGCTGCCATGGTCGCAGGCTGCCCCATCAGGCGAATATCAGGTTGATTCAATAGCATCGTCTGGCCACTGACGCTAATTTCAGGTGTGTAATTCAACTTTGCCTTTTTTACCTCAAGTGCACGGATAATCGAATCCGCCTGACCAGCCTTCATTTGGTGACTGTATTCCAATCCCATTTGAAGAATTGTTTGGAAGTCGTAATTGCTTTGTGCAACAGTTCTCAATACAAAGC
>QKAV01000233.1 GCA_003247185.1 Crocinitomicaceae bacterium | reverse complement strand
ATTATGGAACCTGCTGTAGACCAATATATCATTATGGGATATGGATACTACTATACCGGGAGTACAACCGCAGGACCAACTGACCCCTTGTATCAATTTGGCTCAAGTTACAATTATACCTTATCCAAATCGGTGACAAATTACCTGGATGCAGGATGTCCCAAAAGTAAGCTGGTGTTAGGATTACCCAGCTATGGTTATGAATGGCAAACCAGTTCGGGTGTCAACCACTTCGAGCGGAACTTCCAAAACATTCTCTGCCATCATGAATAATACTTCAGGAAATTATTCTGCAGCCAACCATCAATGGGTTTCCGACGCACAGACGGATGCATTTATATACAATAATGGTTCATACAACCAATGTTTAATCTCATTGGACTCTGCGTGGCGAAAACGATTGGAACATGTCAACCATACAGGTATTGCAGGAATTGGAATCTGGGCCCTTGGCTATGATAACGGATATACGGAACTGTGGGATGGGATTAACGATTATCTCACAGATTGTTATGCTGATCCCTGTTCCGGAGTAATTCATGACTTTGGAGGACCTGAGAAAAATTATTATAATAATGAGGATTACACATGGACTATAGCTCCTCCGGGAGCAACTTCTATAGATGTGGATTTCACAATGTTTGATGTAGAGACCGATTGGGATTATCTGTACATCTTTGACGGACCGGATGATCAATCACCTCAGATAGTAGGAAGTCCGTTCACCGGAACAAACTCACCGGGCCAGTTCAGTACTTCCGGTGGAGCATTAACAATGCGTTTTTATTCGGATGGAGCAACAGTTACCCCGGGCTTTTTAGCAAACTATCAATGTCAGACACAACCCGCTCCTGTGGCAACCTTCTCATTAAATAGTCAGGTTATTTGCCAGGGAGATTCGATTCAACTGATCAATACTTCAACAGACGGAGATACTTATTCCTGGACTACCTCGGCAGGAGGATTGTCTTCGTCCGCGGTTCAGTCACCATTTTTATTTCCGGCGAGCAGTGCAACGTATACGATAGGTCTCACGGTAAATAACTCAACCGGAAGTGACCAGTCAATACAACAATTTTATATTCAGGTAGACCCGCATCCGGTAGCAATTGCGGATGTAAGTAATTCTGTTATCGGAATTCCGGGAGGCGTAGCAGGATTTACCAATAGCAGTCAGAATGCAACAGATTACTACTGGGACTTTGGAGATGGAAGTTCATCTCAGGAAGTGAATCCCTGGCATGCTTATTCATCCGGGGGAAATTATACGGTTATGCTTGTTGCATCCAACCAGGGGTGTGGAGGAGATACTACCTATATCGATCTTAAAGTATCGGAGGCCGGAATCATCAATTTGACAACAGAAGTAATAGAACTCTACCCGAATCCGAATAATGGACAGTTCTCTGTGATTCATACGAAAACAGGTGAAAGAATAGAAATTTTCGATCAGATAGGCAGATTGATTCTGGATCAGGTTGCCTCAGATGGAATTACGATGATTCAACTGCCAAATGCAGCGAGTGGAATTTATTATTTAAAATACAGGGATAGATCAATAAAATTTGAATTGCAATAGCAATTTGAAAAATGATCAACTCAAAAATAGAAGTCAGGAAACAATTGGCAGATAGTGAAATAAATCAGGAATTGATTGCTTTTCTAAGGCAGTTTGAAGCGATTCAGGAGGATGATCTGGATTCCATAGCAAAGGCAATCCCTGTTGTAAATTATAAGAAAGGAACATATTTAGTGCAGCATGGAGAAATTCCGGATGCCTGCTACTTCGTGCTGAAAGGATTGGTGAGACAGGGGAAAATTGTAGACGGAAATGAGAAAACCATCGCTTTTTACAGTGAAGAAAATGGAGCGGTTACTTCATCCGATTTTGTTGAACAAACACCCTTTAGCGGATTTTTGGTTTGTGCGGAAGATGTTACATTAATCAGAGGAAGCCGTGATTTAAATGCAGAAAATCTGGATCGCTTCCCGGTGCTCCGACAAATTGTTGCAAAGATGCTGGAAAATGATCTCAATAAGACCAGAGACCAATTTCAAGCATTTATTATATCCACACCGGAAGAGCGATACCTAAGTTTGATAGAGGAGCATCCGGATTTGGTAAATAGAGTTCCGCTGCATCAAATTGCCAGCCTCCTTGGGATCACAGCTGAATCACTGAGTAGGATCAGAAAGCGGATCGTTACAAAAAAATAGCAGATCTTTTCTTGATCCCTTTAGCAATCAACCATATTGCAAATCCTAATTCTCCAAGTAGCATTGATGGAATAAAATAAGGTTCTAATATGGACACGGATTGCGAATATTCAGGTATAACGATCGCGGTTCCATGAATGAGAATATATCCGATTCCTGCGGTAAGTAGCAGAATGCTGATCAATCGGCGAATTATGTCTTTTTCACAAAAGAGTTTAGACAAAGTGGTCAGATGAAACCCAAAGATGATCAGTCCGAATGACCAGATCCACTTAAAAAAAGCAACATTTTCGCGCAATTGATTTTTTGAATCGTAAGAAAGGAGCCCTTTCAGTAGAAAAAAGATACCGATGGCAAGCAGAAAGGAGTAGAAATACCGCAGAAGAGATGATAACCGGGCTTTTTTAATGTTTTGAGTTTTAAACAAATGAAAAACTCCATGAGATACAATCAGGTCGCAGATTAAAATAGCTACCCATCCCAGAACGGCTGCCAAATACTGAAAATAGGAAGGGACGGAATCACTTTTTGGATTTAGCAAATCATTGAAGGCCACTGTCATTACGAAGCCGGCAAGGACAGTCATAAGGATAATCGAAATTCCGGTACTCAACATTGTTTTTTTTATCGCGTTGGTCATCATGCTTTTTTTTACAAAGTTAGATACTGCGGCTTGTAGGTATTCTTGACTTTCGTCAAGAAATAAGGTTTTGAGGTACGGTTTTTGAATAAATGGCCGGAAATTCGAAATATGAAGTACTTTTTGATCTATCCGCTTTTATTGGGCTTAATTTCTTGTCATGCACAACAAACGGAGGAAATTGATGTAACGAGTGAAGTGAAAGTTACAGAGCAAAGTCAGGCAATCAGGATGGCAGAATATGCCAGGGAATTCCCGGATGA
>QKAV01000149.1 GCA_003247185.1 Crocinitomicaceae bacterium | reverse complement strand
GATGATTTTACTTTCCGTGCTGATGCGGACGGTTATTCTACCATGGTTCCATGCGGAATTTCTTTCTGGAACCAACCCATGGCAACTTCTTACGGTCAGGATACCGGAACAACCGGAAACAACAATGCCGAAAAAGGTGTGGAACTGGAACTGGACGGTTCGATCAGCGTTCCGCCGCTCTGGGCGACACAAGCCAATGACGGAGATACGGTAACCCAAATATTTGGCTCGGGTGAAGCAGAGCGAATTGTCTTTGCCGTTATTTCGGAACAACGCATTCAATTTGCCTTTCCGCAGGTGTTCTGGTACGCGCCAAGTACGGGATGGCAATCGACAACCATGTCGGTAGATAATTCCTATTCCGGTCCGGGATGGCGCTACTATGCCATAGAGTATGTGAGTTGTGACCTCGCTTCTTCCACTATTGCATTGCCGTCAAATGACATTCGCTATTACTATTCCTTTGAGTATGGGAACGAGTTCATTCCGGTGTATTATCAGCTCAACACTTCCGGTATAGAAACAGGAGGTGGTGTAACGGCATCCTACGAAGTTTTTAATGCGCCTGATGTGGTTTCCAGCGATGATTGCGGCTTAACAGCTCTTGGTGTGGAGTGGATCAGCTTTACAGGAGCGGAAAATGCAGCACAAATCGATCTGAACTGGATTGTGGGATCTGAACGAAATAATGATGGATTCTATGTGGAGCGGTCAAAGGATGGATCCGATTTTGAAGCCCTTGGTTTTGTAAAAGGTAAAGGAACTTCCAACGAGAAAAACTCATACGTGTTTACAGATTTCCAACCTGTTCCGGGAATCAATTACTACCGAATCAAACAAGTTGACTTTGACGGCAAGGTCATGTACTCCAATACGATTGCTGTCAACCGAAATACGGATGGCTTGCTTGTTTACCCGAATCCGGCAGATGATTTCATTCATCTCATTTCGTCCGGTAAAAGCATTTCCCAAGTCAGCATTGTGAGTAGCGAAGGCAAGACCACTGAGGTCATTCAGGCAGATGCGAACGAAACTGCAATTGATCTGAGGAATTATGATTCGGGAATATACTTTTTCCAAATCTTATTTTCCGACGGAACATCAGTAGTCACGAAGGTGATCCATTAAAAACTCCGGAAACGAATTCCCGGAGCTAAAAAGAAGACCTATAAAGGTAATTTGAATCCGATGTGAATATCGGATCGTGTGGTGGCATTCGGATTTGGTGACCGATTGACCAACCAGTTATGCGAGAAGCCTAAAAAGACTCCCCAGCGACTTTGGAGTTGTACATTTATTCCTCCGAAATGTGGTTTTTTAAAGGCATCATTGATCTCCGTATCGGCATAGGACAAACTCACCGCACGCCAGAACCCCATGGAATACGAAGCATGCATGTGCAAGAGAAAGGTACTGTTCAAACGCAGATCTGAGAAGAACGCAGGACCACCGGCGAACCAGTAGCCCTGCGGCTCCAGGGTGGTTAGATCCTGAGAAAGTGAGTCCAGACGATAGGAAGCCCCTAAGAAATAATCATTGAAATTTGCTCCAACACCAACCGTAAGGCGATCATTAGCAATGACATTGGGAGCAAAACTCCACCAACCTATCAGACCGGTTGTTAAGGCAGAGGTCTCCGAACGATAGTATTTCTGACCATCTCCGTCCACCATGTTCTGTAGGATCAGAATGAGGTCAAACAACAAACGGTGTTCATACCGGTATTGCCATGCCCCTCTGCTGAAATCTGCCTTTCTGATTGTAAGGCTTCCGCTCCATCCGTTTATTTTGTGATGCTCCGGGAAAGGCGCTGCCTGATTTCTTACCATCGTGTAGGTAGGATTGATATCGATAAAGGTTCGTTCATTGTATTCTTCTTTCAGGTAATTAAAATCGCGGATTGATTGCGCGTTCAACCCTGAAATAACCGTTAGAATCAGTATGAATGCCGTGAACTTCATCTTTCCTTATTTTACGAAGGTCATTCCAATACCTGCAGAGAGTGTAAATCCGGCATACGGTTTATATCCTACTTCTGCAGTTGCTGACATCCCAAAGGTTTTTCCGGTTTTCGCCCGTTTGTCTACCTGAAACAGTTTGTATCCTGCACGGAAACCAACCGGGAATGATTTGGTCGCATTCTTAATTGCATCCGAAGCTGATTCTCCTGTTTCCGTATCCGTAAAGGTGTTTACCGGTAAGATCAACACATCGGCATATACATCCGAACCGATTGAATTGAATTGCACACCATATTCATCCGTTTCAATAAACAAACTGGTGATGGTACGCCAGTTGAGCCCGGCATAGATTCCCGCACTGTTATAGGCAACGTTATCCGGTCCTGCAAACGATGCATCTTTATCGCTGATGTGGGTGGTCGACATCCCGAAGCGCTTAAAATAAGCTCCTCCTCTTGCCATCATGTATTTCTTTTTGTCCGACGGTACAAGAATGTAGGTCTCTATTTCCGTACGGGTTCCCACACGATCTCCGCTTACATTTGTAGAATAAGTGGTTCCTCCGTAT
This sequence comes from Crocinitomicaceae bacterium, assembly GCA_003247185.1. Classification (GTDB taxonomy): domain Bacteria; phylum Bacteroidota; class Bacteroidia; order Flavobacteriales_D; family Crocinitomicaceae; genus UBA4466. Next base: position 378 of record QKAV01000149.1, on the reverse strand, counting down.
TCCTTTTTCAGCGTGACTTTCGTCTGCCTGTTCTTTACACCGCTCTTCAACACCAAATATCCTCCTGCTTCCAGCTCCAGATTTCCGGGAAATTTTTTGTACCCGAGACGTCCCAGAGCGAGGTAACTCTTTCGCACCAGGAACTGAACGCCGATTTTCTCATGTACCGGCTCAAAATAGCCCCATAAGCCCGCATTCACCGAATAGCTGTCTATTCTGAGAAGGGGAACATCCAGTTGAAACAGGTCGGCATTTAAGCTAAAACGAGGGGACACCGGCGGCTCATTGGACAGTACTTTATAGGTAATGTTTTGTCCAAAAGCGCCCAGCGAAAGAAAAGTTGCGGCTGTGATTGTAAGTAATTTTTTCATGATCTTC
>QKAV01000228.1 GCA_003247185.1 Crocinitomicaceae bacterium | reverse complement strand
AGAAGACGAAAAAGCCAATTCTTAATCCTTCGAAATGCTAAAGACATTTGCTGAAGTTAAAGAGCACCTTTCTTCAGGCAAGTCCGTTTTGGACGTTGTCGAAACATATCTTGAGCGTATACGAGAAGCAAAAGAACTGAATGCTTTCCTGGAAGTATTCGAAGACTCTGCTCGTTCTGCTGCTATGGCAGTTGATGAAAAGCTGAAGAACGGAACTGCCGGCAGATTGGCAGGAATGGTTGTTGGGTTGAAAGATAACTTTTGCTATCAGGGACATAAGGTTTCCGCTGCGAGTAAAATCCTGGACAATTTTGAATCACTTTATACGGCAACTGCTGTTCAACGCTTGTTGGATGAGGATGCCGTAATCATTGGACGTTTAAATTGCGATGAATTCGCAATGGGAAGTTCGAATGAAAATTCTGCCTTTGGCCCGGTTGCTAACCCGGTAGATCATAGACTGGTTCCCGGAGGTTCATCCGGAGGTTCTGCAGCAGCAGTAGCTGCCGGACTTTGCACCGTCGCTCTTGGAAGTGATACAGGAGGATCGATTCGTCAACCGGCTAGTTTTACAGGAACAATAGGACTTAAGCCAACGTACGGACGGATCAGCAGAAATGGGTTGATTGCTTATGCATCATCTTTTGATCAGATCGGACCTTTTACCAATAACCTTGAAGATGCAGCCTTGCTTTTGGAAGTAATGGCAGGCGAAGATGAATATGATGCTACTTCTTCTAATCGGGAAGTGAAAGAATACACCAGGTTTTCTCCAAAGAATGATTTGAAAATTGCGGTAATGCAGGAAAGTTATGAAATGGACGGACTGCAACCGGAGATTAAAGCAACGATGGAGAAGACAATGGATTTGCTGAAATCAAAAGGGCACACAGTAGAGTTTGTAAGTTTTCCTTACCTCGACTATATGGTTCCAACCTATTATGTCCTCACGACCGCAGAAGCGTCATCTAATTTGTCGCGTTTTGACGGAGTACACTACGGTTACAGAAGTCCGGAGGCTAAAGGAGTGGAGGAAACCTACAAAAAGAGTCGTTCGGAAGGCTTTGGGGAAGAAGTGAAACGTCGTATAATGGCGGGGACATTTGTGCTTTCTCACGGATATTATGATGCTTATTACACGCAAGGACAAAAAGTGCGCCGCGTGTTGCAAAACAGAACGAATGAGATCCTGAAGGACTACGATTTTATCTTATTGCCGACTACTCCAACTGTAGCTTTTGAGCAAAATGCGGTAACAGATCCGATTTCAATGTATTTGCAGGACATTTATACCGTACATGCAAATCTTACAGGTAATCCTGCTATTTCTATTCCGGTTGGAAAAGATAATCAGGGATTGCCATTCGGACTTCAGATCATCTCAGATCATTTCTGTGAAAAGGAAATGTTTGATTATGCGGATCTATTGACACAACTCCTGAAGAATACATGATCAAAGGATTTTACATAGCAATTTTGTTTGTGATCGGATCATCTGCATTCGCTCAAACGATCAACTGGACTGCAGAAGACAGCTTGAAAGGTGAGGCTATGATCAAAACAATTGAACAGAGCTTATACTATTTCTATGCGGAAAATGGTTCGGGGTCGAATTATGATTCGATCATTGAAGCCCTGAATTTTGAAGCAGACGAGATTCCTCATTATTCGGATAAAGTATATTGTGAACGTCTCAATGTAATGAATGAGATGAGTCCTTTTCATCTGGATTGTAACGATGTAACACTGTCTACAATCAAGTTCTTTGTAGAAAAACGAAGAGGATTTGCCCGCGTGGTTTTAGGACGTTCAAAACTGTACTTTGATCTTTTTGAAAAGAAATTGGCAGAGTATGATCTTCCGATAGAGCTGAAATACCTGTCAGTTATTGAAAGCGGTTTGCGTCCACAGGTAAAGTCGAGAGCAGGAGCTCTTGGTCTTTGGCAATTCATGTACGCTACAGGAAGAATGTACGGTTTGGAGGAAAATTCCTATATCGATGAGCGTATGGATCCGGAACTGGCAACAGATGCGGCATGTCGCTACCTGAAAAAACTATACGAAATCTACAACGATTGGAACCTTGCTCTTGCGGCTTACAACGCAGGTCCGGGAAATGTGAATAAAGCGATCAGAAGATCAGGTAATAAACTGACGTATTGGGAGGTTCGACCATTCCTACCGAGAGAAACGCAAGGTTATGTACCCAATTTTATCGCAGCAGCCTACTTGCTGACCTATCACGCAGAGCATAACATTGTTCCGATGGAGGCTGATATCGCCTACAATCAACTGGATACAATGTGTCTGCAAAATGGGGTACATTTTTCTTCTGTTGCAAAGATTGTCGGCATGGATGAAGATGCTATTGCCACTTTAAATCCGATCTACAAACGCAGTTATATTCCAAAAGGTGTTACCAGAAACTACTGTATAGCACTTCCGGTAGATAAAATCGGAACACTTGTTTCCATGGAAGACAGCCTGTATCGCCTGGAATACCTTACTTACGTTAGTCCAACGGTTGTTCAACCGGAAAATCCTGAAACCGGACAACCTTCAAACACGAATAATCCGGAAACAAATGCAACGGAGGAGGTCATGTACCATAAGGTTCAATCCGGAGAAACACTTGGAACAATCGCATCTCGTTATGGTATGACGATAGCTGATTTGCAACGATTGAACGGAATGAGTTCCACGAAGATTTATGTAGGTCAGCGTTTGAAAGTAAAAGCAGGGGCAGAAAATCAGACTGCAACGGAAACGAACCCAACACCTGCTCCCCCTGCTACACCTGCTCCCCCTGCTCCGACAAAACAATATTATTCTGTTCGTTCAGGAGATACATTCGGAAAAATAGCTCAGAGACACCGTTTATCCATTTCTCAGCTCAGAAAACTCAATCCCGGGATAAATATTGATCGATTGAGCATCGGACAAAAGATTCGGGTCAAATAATCGTTATTTTAGAAGAAAATGTTTGTTATGAGGGTAGCTGGATTAATTTTTACGCTGCTTACGTTGCTCTTCGTGTCATGTGAATCAAATCATGCTCCTAAAGGAACAGCACGTAAGTTGGAAGTAACGGGAAAAGTCGGGGAAATACTGGTTGTCTGCGATAATGCAATCTGGGAGTCGGATAT
>QKAV01000147.1 GCA_003247185.1 Crocinitomicaceae bacterium | reverse complement strand
GTGTTACAACTGTTGGACGCTGTTAGTGTGATTGTGTACGATCCCGCTGTTGTATAGGAATAAGCTGGCGGGGTAGGGTTATTGGTGGTAAATGTGGACCCGTCTCCGAAATTCCAGACAAAATTTGTAGCGTTTACGGAAAGATTGGTTAAAGAGGAAAGTTCATGCGGTGCACATCCGCTGTATTCCGTAACATCAAGTGTAAGAGCAGCAGACACGAACTTTTCGAAAATAATCTGGATCGTGGTACTCGTTTGACAACCATTCGGACCTGTAGCGGTCATTGTCACGTTAAATGTGCCGTAATTGGAATAAGTATGTGTGAAATCAGCTAATGAACCGGTAGTATATACAGGCGATCCGTCACCGAAATCCCAATCATAGCTTACTGCTCCGGTAGTAAAGTTAGAGAATGTTACGGTCTCCGAAGTCGTATTATCACCTGGGAAAAGACAATACACCGTATTTCCGTCTCCGTCATCTGCTCCTATCGATGGAATGGGAGCATCCACAACCGTTACGGATTGATTAAAGGTAGAAGTACAACCGGGGCCATTAGTCATAGTCAGAACGACATTATACGTTCCGGGACCATTAAACTGATGAACAGGATTCTGTTGAGAGGAGGTGTTTCCATCTCCGAAATTCCAGGAATAGCTGGTTCCGGAAAAATTCCCGGATGAAGTATTCGTGAAATTAACATCCTGAAATGCGCATCCGTTGTTCGGACCGAAGTTAAAGTTAGCCACGGGAAGAGGTACAACGTCTATTGATACGATTGCGGTATCGATGCATGGCTCCATCGGATTCGTAACGATCAGCATAAGCGTATGAGTTCCCACGGAGTTCACCGGAGTAGTAACCGACGTTCCGATGTTGGTTGTATGATCAAATTGAACCCCATCCAGATACCAGTCAAATGACGTCGCCGGAGAAATTGTACCCGTTGTAGTATTGGTAAGGGTTACATTGTTTGAACCTGTACCACAGAAAAAACTCTGGTCAGCCGTAAATGCTGCATTTAACCCGGAGCATTCTGCAAATGAAGAATGGGCTAGCAGTAATAGTAATATACCGTAGACAATACGTTGTAGCATATTTAGGTTCTAATCGGATCGCAATTTACGAAAAACAGATGAATTGAATTTACTGTGTAACAGTTGGAGTAAGGAGTTTGATTTCGATTGTTTTAACAGACTTTTAAGAAAACCGATTTTTCCACTACCACAAATAAGGTATTATGTCAGGGAATTATTAAATTCGCGTGGCTACGAGCCGAAAACGCAATTTTTACTTTAAAATACAATATATGGTATTCGATTTAGACATGATCAAGGGAGTGTACTCCAGATTCCCTGAGCGAATTGAAGCTGCAAGAAAGGTAGTTGGAAAACCTATGACTCTTGCGGAAAAAATCTTGTATGCACACCTTTGGGACGGTGCAGCAACGGAAGCGTATGAAAGAGGAAAATCTTATGTGGATTTTGCTCCGGACAGAGTTGCAATGCAAGATGCTACGGCACAAATGGCATTATTGCAGTTTATGCAAGCCGGAAAGTCGAAGGTAGCAGTTCCTTCAACCGCTCACGCTGATCACTTGATTCAGGCTAAATTGGGTGCGGATAAAGATCTTCAGGAAGGAATCAACAAGAACAATGAGGTGTTCAACTTCCTGAGTTCTGTTTGTGACAAATACGGTATCGGATTCTGGAAGCCGGGTGCAGGAATTATTCACCAGGTAGTTTTGGAAAATTATGCTTTTCCTGGAGGAATGATGATCGGTACGGATTCTCACACGGTGAATGCCGGAGGATTGGGAATGGTTGCGATTGGTGTTGGTGGAGCTGATGCTGTGGATGTAATGGCAGGTATGGCATGGGAGTTGAAAATGCCGAAATTAATTGGTGTTAAACTAACCGGAAAAATGAACGGGTGGACATCTGCAAAAGATGTGATCCTTAAAGTTGCAGGGATTCTTACTGTAAAAGGAGGAACCGGCGCTATCGTAGAATATTTCGGAGAAGGAGCCCGATCACTTTCAGCAACAGGAAAGGGAACGATCTGTAACATGGGAGCTGAGATCGGTGCTACAACTTCAACTTTCGGTTATGATGATTCTATGCGTCGTTATCTGGCAGCAACTGGACGCCAGGAAGTAGTAGACGCCGCAGATAAAATTGCTGAGCACTTAACAGGTGATGATGAGGTATATGCGAATCCTGAAAAATACTTTGATCAGGTGATTGAAATCGATTTGTCTACATTGTCTCCTTACCTGAACGGGCCATTTACTCCGGATTTAGCTACACCTGTTGCTGAAATGAAAGAAAAAGCACAGGCAAATGGTTGGCCTACTGAAATCGAATGGGCTTTGATCGGTTCATGTACCAATTCTTCTTATGAAGATTTGAGTCGTGCGGCTTCTATCGTAGCTGATGCGGTTTCTAAAGGTGTTAAGCCAAAAGCGATCCTGGGAATTAATCCGGGTTCTGAGCAGGTTCGATTTACTGCAGAAAGAGATGGATTCATGGATACTTTCCGCAAGTTTGAAAATATCAAAATCTTTACAAATGCATGTGGACCATGTATTGGTCAATGGGATCGTGAAGGAGCGGAAAAGCAAGAGAAGAACTCAATTGTACATTCCTTTAACAGAAACTTTGCGAAGCGTGCGGATGGAAACCCGAATACACATGCCTTTGTAACGTCACCTGAAATGGTTGCAGCAGTTGCTATCGCCGGAAGATTGGATTTCAATCCGATCACAGATAAACTGAAAAATGAAAATGGCGAAGAAGTGATGTTGGCTGAACCAACAGGTTTCGAATTACCATCAAAAGGTTTCGCAGTTGATGATAACGGATATCAAGCACCGGCTGAAGACGGAAGTCATGTTGTAGTGAACGTGGCACCGGATTCGCAACGTCTTCAGTTGTTAACTCCAT
>QKAV01000038.1 GCA_003247185.1 Crocinitomicaceae bacterium | reverse complement strand
TTTTATCTTGTTTCTGGTCCGGATAAGGAAATACATTCCTCTGATTTCGTAAGTTATTTTGATTTTCTTCCTGCGTCGGAGCAATTTTATTTTGTTTTTCTGAAGGCGTCTTTTCCTGATCATCGGCATAGACAGCAGGTGCATCAAGTGAAACCGCTTTGTTATTCGGGATGAGCATGAAAAATACAAACGCAATTACGGCAGCTGCAGCGGCATACCAATACCAGGTAACAACTGCAGCTTTTCGCTGCAACTCTGCTTTCGCTGCAAAGCGGATGCTTGTATCCGGCTCGAAATAAGTCAGACCAAAACCATGCTGATGTGCTTCCATCCCGTGCTCAGCAACATAAGTTGCCAACTCCTTTTTCTTTGTCTGATCCAGGATTCCCTCGTGACCTGCGATGATGAAATGTTCGATATTCTCGGCAGTGATCGCATCGGATTCATCTACCATTTTCAGGCTCTGTTTTCCAGTAAATGAAGGGACTTCCTTCGTTTCCTCAAAGTTTTCCAGATCTTCATCCTCCAAACGGCATTCCGGATAGGCTTTAAAAAACGCCATCAGCTCCCTGGTATCTTCTTCATTCAGTCGACCCTCCAGGTAATCAAGGTAAAATGCCTCATAATTAAATATGCTGATCTTGTCCATCATACTACCAGATCCATTCGTTTTAAATAAGCCTGCAATGTCTTGCGCGCTCTGAAAATGTAAACTTTCACCTGAGATTCATTTAAGCCGGTTATATCAGCGATCTCCTGATAATTATATCCCTCGTAATCGCGCAAAAGCACCACAGAGCGTTGAACCTCCGATAAACGTCCCAAAGCATCTTCCAGTACTTCTTTCAGATCTATGGAACCTGAATCCGAAAAATAAGGGTCGTTTACCGATTCTATATCTCCTGATCGCTTTTCCTTTTTAATCCAGTCAATCGTGGTGTGATACGCTGCCGTAAAAAGGTAGGACTTCACTTTTTCATAAGCGATGTCCTCTCTTTTGATCCAAACCTTAGTAAATGTTTCCTGTACAATATCATTCGCCGACATTTCATTGCGTACCTGTTTCAGGGCAAATCTGAAAAGATTGTCCGCATAATCATCCACTGCTTTATTGTACTCTTTTATCGTCATTTTCAACCGATAACAACTGTAAGACTCACATCTATCCAAAAAGTTACAACAAGATGTAAAAAATATCTATCTTCGAGAGAAACAAACTAAAAGAAGACACTATGATAGCAGGAATTATTATTGCCGTTGTTGTTTTGATACTAATCCTATGGTACGTATCAGCAAACAACAAATTGGTCGCTTTAAAGAACAACCGTGAAAATGCCTGGGCGGATATCGACGTTCAATTGAAACAACGTTATGACTTGATCCCTCAATTAATAGGAGCAGTAAAAGGGTACATGGATCACGAATCTGATGTACTTACACGTGTAACTGCTGCCCGTTCACGTGCTTTGAGCGCGACATCTATTAACGACAAAGTATTAGCGGATAATGAATTAGGTGCTGCAATGAGTGCATTTAACATTCAGGTTGAAGCATATCCGGAGTTGAAAGCAAACACCAACTTCATGCATCTGCAAACAGAAATCTCAGACATTGAGAACAAATTAGCTGCTGTGCGTCGTTTCTTTAATTCTGCAACACGTGAATTGAACACTGCTATTGAATCAATTCCTACCAATATCGTTGCAAACATTAAGAAAATGACAACGCAACCGATGTTTGATGTAGGTGTTGAGCAACGCGCCGTAATGGACAAGGCTCCTGAAGTTAAATTCTAATTTTCTACAATGGAATACATTGGGTTACATTCCCAGATCAGGCGAAATAATCTTCGCTCTACTTTTCTATTGTTGAGTTTCCCGGCATTGATCCTGCTGGCAGTATACCTTGTATTGTTTTTTACACAAGGTGGTCCGGACGGATATATTGCTGAAGTGAATTACACCTTCATTAAGGTGATTCCTTTTGTAATCGTCGCTGTTGGTGTTTGGTTCATGATTGCATATTTTTCCAATTCTGCCATTATCCGGGCGGCTACAGGTTCACGACCTTTGGAGCGCAAGGAAAACATACGTATATACAACCTGACAGAAAATTTATGTATGTCAGTCGGTATGCAGATGCCGAATCTGTATGTCATTGATTCACCGGTACTCAATGCTTTTGCCTCAGGAATTGATCAGAAATCATACGCTGTAACGCTAACCACAGGGATTATAGATAAACTGGACGACAGAGAACTTGAGGGCGTCATCGCACACGAATTAACGCACATTCGCAATAAAGACGTCCGTTTGCTGATCATCTCCATCATCTTCGTCGGGATCTTTGCTTTTGCTGTTCAGATTCTGTTCAGAAGTCTTATGTATGGTAACCGCGGACGCAAAAATGACAAAGTAGACGGTCGCGTGATGCTGGTTGCACTTGTTGTTGCGTTAGTGGTCTATGCCCTTTCGATTGTATTCCGTTTTGCTCTCTCGCGCAAACGGGAATATCTGGCTGATGCCGGTGCTGTACAAATGACAAAAAACAGTCATGCCCTGGCCTCCGCCCTACGAAAAATTTCAGGTCACTCTAACCTGGATGTGAAAAGCAGTGATGTGAAGCAGATGTTTATTGACAACGCTCCTGCTGAAGACGGTGCCTCCTTCTTTAGCGGGTTAAGTGGTCTGTTTGCAACACATCCTCCAATAGAAAAACGCATTGCTATACTGGAAAGAGGTTTATAAATCTTTTACAAAAGCTACAAAAACGAAAAGAGCCACATTCCTGTGGCTCTTTTTTATAACTCTATTCTTATCAATCTTCCTGAATGGCCTGTATTCCCGGAAGTACTTTTCCTTCCAGGTATTCCAACATGGCGCCACCGCCGGTAGACACATAACTTACTTTATCTGCGAGACCGAACTTATTGATCGCTGCAACCGAATCTCCTCCACCGATAAGAGAGAATGCTCCTTTTTCGGTCGCGCGAACGATTGCTTCTGCTACTGCTACCGTACCTTTTTGGAAGTTTTCAAATTCGAAAACGCCCATGGGTCCGTTCCAAAGAATCAACTTTGAACTTTCAATGATCTTTGCACAATCTGTCATCGTTTCAGGACCAACATCCAATCCCATCCAACCATCAGGAATTTCATCAATCCGCACCAATTTTGACGCCGCATCATTTGAAAATCCATCCGCTGCCAGTGTATCTACAGGAATATACAAATCAACTCCTTTGGCTTTAGCTTTATCCATGATCTCTTTAGCTACACCCAAAAAGTCATCTTCCACCAATGAGTTTCCAACTTTACCGCCATTTGCCTTTACAAAAGTATAGGCCATTCCTCCCCCGACAATCAAATGGTCTACTTTATCCAGTAAACGTTCAATAATGGTAATCTTAGAAGAAACTTTTGCTCCACCAACTATCGCTGTCAGTGGTTTATC
>QKAV01000190.1 GCA_003247185.1 Crocinitomicaceae bacterium | reverse complement strand
TCACCTACTGTACGCCAAAGCTCAAAAGCGGCTCTGCATTCCACGCTATTCATGAAATCAGCACTATTAAAACTCCGCCCGCCAAATTCAATCTTTTCGGGAGTGGGACGTGAATGTTCGTCTTTCCAAATAAACTGAGCGACTCTGGAGGCTTCCATGCTTAATTGTGGATTATACTCTTTCAAACAACGGGCTGCAGCTGCCAAAGAAATAGCTGTACCGTAATTCAGATACGGATTTCTATTAGTAAATGCCCAACGATCATCAAAGGTACCGCTGGTTGGTCCGTCGGTTTGCAAACTATCTAAATTAGCATTATATACCTTATTATCCGTTTTATTCACTGCATCACCCAAATGTCTGTACTGATACAAATGTGATTCGGTAATGCCGGGTATCGCATATCCTACAGCATTAACCTGTCCTATTAGTTGCAAAACTCCGTGTTCCAATTGCTGCAACAAATCAGGTTTGCCATCGGGAACATGTATTTCTGTGTAACGGGTTTGTTGATTGATGCTTGTTTGATCACGAGAAACTCTAAAGTCTGACCAAAGATCTGCAAAAGTCTGAACAACAGATTGCTGAGAAGGTGTTTGGATGTCAAAGTCGCCCGCATCAAACCACCCTCCTACATTTAAACCTTCAATGTGTTCCAGCGGCTTATATTTATTGTCGGTAGTAGGTCCTTGGTGCCATCCATCCCAATGATTACGGTTAAGGGGTGCTTGCAAGGCATCGTCGAGATGTGGCGCTCCATGCCAGATTCGATAGGCTTCTCGAACACACATGTGATCCATTTGGACAGGAAAAAATACATCTAACGTGGGGAACCATGCTTTTTGAAATACATTTTTTCCAATGGGAAAAGGAGCGGTACGCTGTTTATCATATTCCAAAACATAGATACCCGGTTCATTTATTGCAGTAAAGTCAAATTGTTTATACTTATAACGGGTATAGATTCCCCAATCTGCAGGCATTGCTGATAATACCTTCGTCAGCCTTCCGTCGCTGCCTACTTTCAACAATGTTACTTCATGCAGTACTTCATCATTTTTATCCAGTTCAATTACAGCCATCTTCTTTTGAGCCGGATGATATCCCACCTGAGAATAAGCAACAAGGGGTTTGCGTATCCACTGGGTATCCGTTTCAGCCTGAATAAACCATTCGGCAATTTTTCCCGTCTTCTTTCCCGGAAGCAATGTTCGAACCACAAAATTTCCATTTTGTTGTTTGTTGCGTCCATCAAACAACATGAGACTATTACCATCTGTTGTACGTATAGACACGTGTTTTTCAGGATCATCGGGCGCTATCTCTATTTTGCTACCGGTTGCTATCGGTTCCGGCTCCACAGTTCCTTGAATAGTGGTCATGAAATCTGCCGGAGAAGTTGGAAACAAACCGTGTATGTCATCAAGTATGTATGAGTGTCCCCAAAACACTGGAGGCACAAATTCGAGATTAAGTCCGGCAATGCCACACAATTTATCAGGTAATGCTTTCTCCGTATATACGCTAAGATATAGGCCTCCATCCTTAGCTTCTGCAACCAATGTATAGTCAAATGCATATTCTAGGTAGCTTAATGAAACCTCAATTCTCTTATTTTTTTGATCAACCTTACGGTCAATGAATCGAGGCAGCTTATCCCATTGTCCGGGAGTGGGGTTCAATCGCACGTCACCATTCGTTGCGGTACGAATTCCATGATGTATGATCTCAACAGCACTGATTTTCGAATCATCGAAAGTAGCATCATATATGTTACTGAAAACAAAATAGTTTAATCCACGCGTCTCAAAATAGTCAGAATCATTCACTATCAAAAGATTTTCCTTCATGTAGACTGTCTCTTTCTGAAATCCACTTAATACTATGTAACCAATAAATCCGATAGTAAAAAGACTTATTTGACATCTGTTGATCTTCATATTAGATTAAGTATTATATAACACAATTAGTTTACTGACCTATTGCTATGGCAATTTAAGTAAATGAATGGGCAGGAAATAAATGTGTTCTTCTTCCATTTTTTACAGCAACAATATTAGTGTACTGTTTCGACTTATCAGCCACATCATGTTACATAACCTTTTGAAGATGTTACAACATACGGTTTCTCTGTTACATTAGCGGAGACAATCCTTTTTTTATTTGAAAATATGCTTAATTTTGCAGTAACAAACAGTATTATCAATATGAGAAACACATTAAGTATCTTCTTTATTCTATTCTTTTCAATCACTACTTTTGGTCAGTCGTGCCAATTGTTCACCACGAATAGTAAATTGTCAAGCAGCTTGATCAACAAAATATATCAAGATAGAAATGGTATGATATGGATTGCCACCGAAGATGGACTGAACAAATACGATGGAGTCAAATTTACCGTTTACAAACACAAGAAGGATGACGAGCATTCACTCTGTCACAACTATGTTCGCACGCTGTTTGAAGACAGTAAAGGAAACCTGATTATCGGTACTTATACTGGTATTCAAATGTACGATCCGGCAACTGATCGTTTTACACCGCAAGCCAGATGGGAAAACGGGGATCTGTTTGACAGCAACATTATTGCCATTTTAGAACGACAAAATGGAGAAATATGGGTATCAGGAAATATTTTATGTAAACTGATTATAAAGAAAGAAAAACTGGTTGTGAAAATGCTCAATTTGCCCATAGCTACCACCTCAACAGATTATATGATTGAAGATAAAAAGCGGAATATATGGATAACTAAAGGAGAAAATGGCATATACAAAATATCGGATAAGAAGAAAGTGATTCATTATTTAAAAAATGAGAAGGGAATAACTATCGTTGATTTCTGCGAAGATCTGAATGGCAATATATATGTAGGTACAATGGGTAAAGGGCTTTTTGTATATGATCAATTAAGTGATTCATTTAAACCCATTCCATACAAAGGAAAACAGAACTTACCTATA
>QKAV01000124.1 GCA_003247185.1 Crocinitomicaceae bacterium | reverse complement strand
AACTTCTGCTTTCAGGACAATATTGCACTACTTCAATTTATCGTTATAGCGGCAATTTGGACTTATGAGTAACAAATAAACACGTTACAAAGGAACTCCCTCGGCAGAAATGCCAGCTGAGGGATATGCGCTTCGCATGAAGCCTAGCGCTTTTTTTGTTTCTTTTTAGCTGCAATAGGAAAAAAGAAAGATAAATAGGAAAGATGTACCCTACTTTTCTTTATCAATGCAAAAAGAACAGTACTTTTGTTGCCCTATCAGAAAATTAGGAATGAAATTACAAGGTCAAAACATTACTAAACATGTAACAAAACAAATTAAAAAGAACTTACTTTTTTATAGTGTTTTAGTCCTTTTCATACTATTCAACGCGAATGGCTGGAGTCAGGTCGAAGAATTCGACCAATTTTACTACAGCAATGTCTATCCACCGGAACTGAATGAGAATACGGAAGAAAAGGTAAGGGATCTCTATGCCGATTATCAAAACAGATACGGAGAAAAGACGAAAGTAGACATCAAAAATTTTGTCTACGAATACAGCTTTTTTCTGGATCGACTCAATAGAAGTGGTGACATCTTTTATGGTGACGAAATTAGCTTGTACCTGAATGAACTTAAAGATTCGATTATTAAGGATACGTATTTAAGAGGGCAAGTTCGGATTTATCTTACGGCATACCCTTATTTCAATGCCTTCACCAACGATTTTGGTAGTGTTTACGTAAACATCGGGGCCATAGCTCACGTGGACTCAGAGGAAGAACTGATGTATTTGCTTGCGCATGAAATTGGACATGTCTTATTACGGCATTCACACAAAAGTATCGAGCAATTGGAGGAGAACAAGAAGAAATGGAAACGCGACCTTTATAATACGGACTTCGAACGCCATCAGTTTTCGCAGACACAAGAATTACAAGCTGATTCGATGGCTTATGGTCTATTAAACGATCGTGTTGATCCGCGACACTGCCAGAAACTGATCGATCAGTTGAATGTTTCTTCGAATCCGATCAAAGCAGGTAAAGTTGATTTTCAGTTGTTGTGTGGTCATGATCCACAATTGGTGAGTTGGATGGAAAAATTATGGTTGGCAACGGAGAACGATACGGTGTTCTTTGAAGTAGCTGAGAACGATAGCTTATCAACGCACCCTTCAATTGCGCGTAGACAGGAATATATGAAGGAATTGGTCGGGGATAAAAGATATATGAATTCCTATTCACCAACCGGTAAATTGTCACGTGTGCAATACCTTACGGACTACCTCATGCTGGATGCTTATATGGAACATGGGATGTATTCCTATTTGCTGGACCATGTTATCAAGCTTCGCGAACAAGCGGATAACGATTACCTGAAAGAAAAACAAGTTCAGGCCTTAACAGCGTTATCGCAACAAAAATATGTTGGTAATGTGCATACGACCATCCTCAACTTGTACGGTAATGCTCTTAAAGACCAAGATTTCCTCCGCTTTAGGAAGATACTACTTGAGATTTCGGCTTTGGACGTAAATATCCTCTCTGCAATTGCGATCAATGGGTTGCGATTTTCATCGGAAACGGAGAGCTTCGCTGTAATGGATGCAGCAAAAAAGAACTACCAGTTTCTCTATCAATCCTTCCCGAAATTGTTTAAAAAGGATTCGATGGAAGTGTATCGCTACGCTGATTACAACGAGTTAGAACGCTTGCTTTATGCGGATCAGGACAGTATTACAAGTGAAGAACAGACCAAGAGAAAGAAGGCTTTACGCGGTAAGAATAGAGAGGATCTGGAGGATACCGAAGAATTGAAAACGGAAGGTTACCATTATATTGAGTCAGTTGATACCAGTGTAATGTTGCAGCGATTTGTTCAAGAATTCCCTATTGATTCGATTCGAAACGGGTGGTTGCATGAAGCCAGAAAATTGGAGGTAAGCAGAGAGGATTGGGTACATGAAAGCGAATTGCAAGACGTCTTTATAGCACCACATCTTTCGGTCTATTACTTTCGTCGAGGAAAGTTTTTTCAGTCCTATAATTTTGATCCGAAGAAGAAAACCGTTCTTGTGATCTCCGAAAATTTATTCTTCAATTCGAAATCAAAACGCAAGTACCAGGTAAATTTTGAGAGGTCGTTTGAATTAGATAATCAAATGGCCGATTTGTATTTCATGTACCCGGAATATGACTTGGATTTATCCAATCGATCAAAAACGGGGGTTACGGTTCAAGATAATTACCTGCACAGATTATTGAACAGGTACATGGATGAGATCTCATCTTCGGAGACGATCGTCTATGCTCCGAGCTATGCTGAAGTAAAAAAGAAGTTGAGTGAAAAAGGGATGGACTATTTGGTCTATCGCATTTGCGTAGTCGATCGCAATAAAGGGACAGGTCCAAAATACTACCTCAATTATTACGAAATCTACTACGACATTCACACACAAGGTGTGGTGTATTTAAGTAAGATCGCCAGTAAATCGAAACCGAATAAATTTCAATTGGAACAATTGATCTATTTAACAAATAAAAACAGAGAACAAGCGAAATGATAAGCCGCCTGATCGTGATACTTATGTGCCTTTTTTTGCAAGCAGCGAAAGCACAGGTTGGATTCTTAGGGAATCGATTTGTTTTTTCAGTCGGAACGGCATTAGCTCCTCCCGTGAACTCGAATGATTATTTGATGTGGGACGAAGGAAAAACGGGGGCAAATGCAGTGCTGCGATCCGATTGGGCAATGTTTCCACCCGAAATCAATGCGAATGCAGAATTCGTATTAACTAAACGCTTACAAGTGGCTGCAAGCGGATCATGGAGAGGCTTGAGAAATACCATGATGTATTCGATTCAGGGAGAATATACCTATCCAGAACCATCTGTGTTTTACAAAGATTCGTTCATTATGCGGAACAACGCAATTGACTTTGCGTTGAATTTTAAAGTATTCATGGAATATGCTCCGGTAGGTAAATATGTGGAGTTTGGTGGAGGAATGACCAATGTCACAACAACGGCATATCCAACATACATAACTTTGATCGATTACAACAATGGCGAAAAGGAATATTTCTATGACAAACGTGCAGCTGGTACATACACCAATAAGTACTTTCATGCCGACTTCGCTATCGGTCAAACCGCCTTACTTTCGAGAAAGATACTTGTCGATTGGGGGGTAAAGACATCCTATTTCTTTGGACCGACACGCTACCAGTTTTATACCAATGCTGTTTCAGCAGGTTCGTATAAAAACTACATGCCCCAAATTATTCGATATGCTCAGAAGGCAAATTTGCAGGATTCCTTTATATTTAAAGTCTATGTCAAAATTGGTTTATCTCTATAAAATAAGTTTGCTACTGTTGTTGGTCACTACTGTAACTGCCTGCAGAAAGAAGATTATTCACAATGTAGGGATGACCACTCAATTTTATGAAATTGATCAAGGAGGTCTCAACCCGGGACTAACATGGACTCAGATTACTTCCGATGAGATTGCAGATGTTTATGCCCTGGAAGTATTCAACAATCAATTGTATGTCGGAGGATTATTTGAAAATGCTGCAGGTACAATCAAAGAATTGGCAAAGTTAGATGCGAACGACAATTTGATACATCCTGGAATGTCAGGTTTTTTTGGGTTTTATGGCGTTTACGATTTAATGACCTTCAATAATCAATTGATCATAGGTGGAAACTATACATATTACAGTGGAACGAGCTACCCGAAAGATCTGGTGAGAATGAGCTCGTCAGCAGCGGTTTCAGATATTCCATTCAGTACATCCATTGCTATGTCCGTTTACAATATGACGGAATACAATTCCGAATTGATCGTAGTAGGCGATTTTCAACCGGGAACGAATTCGATTACCACATCAAATGTCGAGCGGATTTCCAATTGGGCATGCGCCGGAATGGCAGATCTAACAGGTAATATCTACGGATGTGCGGTGTATAACAACGAATTATACGTTTCCGGACCAGATGATCAATTGCAGAAATGGAATGGAAGCGGTTGGACAGCAGAGAACTATAATAATATTTGGTGGTCGGATACGCCTGTCGAGGTATGTAACTACGGAGATACTTCTTTATATATGCTCGGAAAGTTTAGTAATGGAGTTATCCTGAAATATAAGTCCAATGGAACCTGGAAAAATGTTCCGGGCGTAACACATCTGGGCACGATGAGCAATTACTGTGGTTTAAAAGTGATCGGTAATGAACTGTATGTTTATGGGAGTAATTTCAATGTAAACGGAGCGATGAGCAGTATCATTAAATTCAATGGGACATCGTGGTCTCACGTAGGCAATTTCACTTCTCAGGTTAATGACATCATTAAATTCAATAACAAATTATATATAGCAGCAACAAATGGAGTTTTTAAAGCAAATTAAGTTATACGCCATCTTGGCAATTGTAGTCGCTGGAGCAGCAGTTAGTTGTAAAAAGGAAGATCCCATTGTCTTTGAAGAGGAACCTAGTGTTACTGCTCCTACTTTTACGCCGATTTCAGGCACGACATGGACAGATATCAATCCTTCAGCTACGTATCGCGTGAATGCTTTGGCAACGGTAAACAATAAACTGTTTATCAGTAGAACATGGTCCGGAGGAATTTCTGCATTGTATGATGGAAATACCTGGCACTGGTGTGGACAAGGATTCTCTTCATTTGGTAGTGGTTCAGGAATTGAAAAAATGACCTATACGGATGGACATTGGTATGGAACAGGAAGTATGGGAGGATACGGAGTCTTTGAATTCGATACAGCGAATGAAAGTTATCCATGGTCTTCGGCTGCTTATCCATTGACAAATACCTATGCGGTAGCACGTTATAATGGTGAGTTGTACTATTCATGTGGTGTGGCTCCATTCATCCGAAATACGAGCGGAACATCACTTGGTGATAATTTGGATGGTGCCGTTTATGATTTAGTTGTTTATAATGGTGAGTTAATCGCGGCAGGGAGTTTCTCCAATTCCGGCGCAACAGCCGTTAGTAAAGTTGCCAAATGGAATGGAACAGAGTGGTTACCACTTGCAACAGGTTTAAGTGGTACCGTTAGAGACTTAGAAGTATACAATGGTAAGTTAGTAGCCGTTGGTAACTTCACCCAAAATGGGGATGGAAACACGGCTTGTCGTTATGCTGCGATGTGGGATGGTACATCGTGGCTACCTTTTGGAAGTGGAATTTCGGGAGGACTTAACGGAGCATTCGTTGCGCTCACTAATGGAAGTGAATTGATAATCGGAGGTCAGTTCGATGGTGGAGGAGGAGTAAGTTCTCCGAACCTGATCAAATGGGATGGTAGTGCATTTAAAGCCATAGCTTCTGGAGCTCCGGATATTATCGGCCAAATGACAATTTGGAATGGAAAATTGTACGTCGCGAATCAATTCTTGATCTCAAATGGTAATTTTTTGTTGCGCTTAGATTAATCTCTGAAATAGTATTGAAGTACAAATTTTCGAGGTATGATTAATTTCATGTAACGAAGTTAAAGAATATCAAGGCATTTTAATGTTCATCATTCTCATCATTTGTAACGCACTGATGCTGTTGTCTTCCTTCAGGAGGCGTACTGCCTGAACGCAGGTTCTCGGCCTTGATGGCCTTGATGGTTTTGCAACCCTCAATATGGTAAATCTTCGAAGAAGCGGAGGCTGTCCAGTAGTACATTTTCTGGGTTTCAGTTTGCTTGGGGTGATTGATCCATACCGGGGCTGTCCAACAGCGATCATCATCTTCCTGCTTGCAGCGCAGAAGATAAAACTCGGGCTTTCCGCTGGCGATAAAACCATTGAATTGATAGGTTCCTGCACTCACTTCTGAACGGTGGTCTATAATTTCATTATCGACATCAACATAATGCACGTCCCGGCTGTCTTCGGGGTTGATATGACCGTGAATTAGCTCTACTGTGTATTTGGCATTCGCTTCATCTGCGTCACTGATATTCACTTTTATGTCCAACGCATCATCCGCAGACAGGTTAATATTGCTTCCCATAAAAGCGCCATTGATTGTAAAATCAACAGCAAAATTTTTATCCTCTGAAGCGAATGTGCGGTTTGCCTTTATGGCTTCCAGCAGGTCATTCATACTCAGTGAGGCTGCATAGATTCCAATCCGGGCATCTGTCATCTTTCCCCAGGTTCTGTAGTGGTTATCCTGCCCAACGGAAGGAGAAATATGCAATCCCTGCTTCAGGTAAAAATAATAGCTGTCTTCTCCGGTTTCCTTGTAATGATAATCCGCAATCGGAGCTTTTTTCATTGCAGGTCCTGAAAGTACTTCAATCAAATGCGTATAGGGATCCAGTTCTTTAACCCAATTACCGAAAGACGGACCAAAATCATCACTGTCAATTCCATAATCGTTGAAGCAGTTCTTACATTTGCCTGCACGCGGATCATCATAATCGCAGATGAGAAGATCGGAACGATAGTCCGGGTGGTTGAGCTGCAAGAAGATTTGATCATGTTTGTCTGAAGCGCGAACGAGATCCATTAGCCCCCTGATATTGCCGTTTTCTACGGTAATAACCGAATCATAATTGAAGACATTGATGTGATTGCTGGAACTGATGGTGGAAAATTCCTGTCCGTAGAGTGCAAGAAAATTAGCGGAAGTGGCATTTTTTGCGGCATTGATCACCGATTTGGCATTGCGTATTTTTTCAGTAGTATATACATCACTGCCGGTTTCCTTATACTTTCTGGTAAAGGTTAGCGGAGCTGTTCCATTATAAAGATCGTGGTTCGTTGCGATCAGAATTCCGTCTTTCCGCTCTTTCGCGGAATTTTCTGCTGCAGAATGATTATGAGGTGTTACGGCGAAGAAATCCAGTCCTGAGTCCTTGGCCATTTTATAGGCATCTTCAGGTGTTCCTGACCCATCAGAATACCAGGTGTGCGCATGCAGATTTCCGTAAAACAGTTGAAAATGGTTCTGTCCGTATACCACGGGAGTAAGAAGCAATAGGGCGCTTAAAAAAAAAGTTTTCATATCTAGTGGTTTTTCTAAAAGTACGGAACATTTTAACATCTTGTATAAGAGGACGTTCTATTAATACAATATACAGAATCCCTTTTACAACAAGGTTTTCTTTTCCGGAGGAGCTAAAAAGAAGCAAAGAATCAACGTATATTAGTAAGAACAAAAGCTGCTATATGTTCGGAATACCTAGAAAAGCAATAATTGCTCAGTTAAAACGTGACCTGATCGGAAAGGACTCTCACAGAGGGGTAACTTTAACCTACGCGTGGCTCGCAAATCAATTTGGACATTTTGCCTTAGGTTTTATTCCATCATTTATCGCGTATATCGTCCTTGATCACTATACTTCGTGGGATAACAAGGCGTTTTGGGCCGGATTGATGATCTCCTGTACCTGGCTTTTGTTTGAAATCTATAATTTTCTCGGACCACTTTTATTGAAACGGATTTCGAATGCCGGACATGTATATATGGGAGGAAAATCGAAGTATGTGTTTCAGCCAACGTGGAGATTTATCGCATTTGACACAGCAACGGATGTACTTTTCTTTGCGTTCGGAAGTTTCTCATGTGCTACGATACTTCATCCGACTTTATACTGGAACGGGATCGTGTTGATCTGCATAATTGTTCTTCTGCTTTATCCGATTGCATTTTGGTTTACCAATAAAATATACCTCATGAATGCGGGCTTTCCGAAACAATTCAGGTTAAGCCAGTGGAATTATGAGATCTCGGAGAACAATCGTTCACAGGTATTGGGATTAATCGATGACCATCAGGGGAAGCATGTGATGATATTCGGATCGGTACAACACGGGAAAAGCGAACTCGCGGTTGGAATGGCAACACAACTGGCTACAAAAAAGGTAAAGTGTAGTTATCACACCGGAACAAAGCTGTACAGTAAATTTTATTTACCTACAAATCCGCCGGATGATCAGCAATTATGGGACTGGGATTCGAGCGATTGTCTGATTGTGGACGATATCAACTCCGGGAATCCTGTAAGGATAGATAATGTTACACCAGATGAATTGTACAATTATATTCTCGGTGAAGATCAGGGAGAACGAAATATTCCGTTGATCAGAGAAAAGCATGTTATCTGGGTGATGGGTGAAGAACATCCGGAGGAAAAATACCAGGCTTTTGACAATTGGCAGTCAATGCTGATGAAGCTGGGAGTAGACTCGGGCAAGATCGTCGTGATCGATCTGGGCGATTAAAGCAATTTGTTCTCATGCGCAAAACTCACCAGGTGAGGTAAACTTTTGCATTCAAAGCGTTTGTACAGCGGGATGATCCGTTTTTCAATTGCGGAAAGACTGACTCCGAACTCATCGGCTATTTCCTTGAAGGAAAATCCTTTTGCCGCTAATCTTAAGGCTTCTAATTCTTTTTGCGAAATGGCATAATGATGAAAAAGCTCTTTGCTGAGCGATTCTTCAAATTCTTCCTTTTCCGGACCATAAGCGGCATAGTTCATCACATTTCCAAGGCGAATGGAATCAATTTTCTCCGCCAGTCCTATAATCTCCACAACCCTTCCGTTTATTGCCTTATGTACAGCTACACGCCAATAGAGTGGTACGGGGTTTCCTTCTTTATCTAGCTTCTCCAATTCTATGGTAAAAGAATAGTCTTCCAGATTTTCTGTCTTCGTGGAAAGAAAGCGGAGTGCCTTGTCATTTACCTCGTATGAAAAATCCCGGTAACGTTCTGACGTAGCATCAACCAACTGCAACATATTGACCTCATGGTCATCATATCCAAGAATTTGTTGCCAGTTTTTTGAAAAGACCATTCTTCCCAATGCGAAGGAATAAATATACATCGCCTGGTTGGGAAAACACTTGATCGTTTTCTGGTATTCTGCATTGATCGGACATTCGGGTTCCAGTGGTAAATTGGTAATCAAAGCTTTAGAATATGCCCCCGGAGTGTCTAGATTCATGAGTGTTATTGGTTTACCTGTGGAAAAACGCAGTTGATCTCTTAAAGGTACTTTTTTATACTTGTAATACCAAATCAGGACTAGATTCTGTCCATGCTTGAAATGCATGTTTAACGCTCAATAAAAACTACTGAATAATGGAAAATGTCAGAGTTGATTTTTACACAGGAGACGGATTTCAATCCGAGAGTCTGGACTTTTTACCGATCCAGAAAGAAATTCCGATTCAAAAATACCACTGGGAAGGAGAATCACTAAGAATGTCCAACCAGTCAGGCAATGGATTTCATCAGGCTATGTCGTCTAATTCCGGTATGGTTTGCCAGCGATTCGATATTACATCGGTATATAACTGGCCTGAGACTAAGGTTGAAATGAAAGATAAAAGCATTGAGCTTCCGTTAAACGGGAAAAGACGAACGACAATCCCTCAATTTTATAAAAGAACAGTTAAAAGAACAGTTTTTGCGCAAGTATGCTATCCATCCAAATTCAGTTCGTCACTGAAGGAAGATATAGAACTATGTGCCAAGTCAGCAATAGCGGACTCTGTAGCTGTGGCGATTGCTTCCGGTGTAACAGGAGCATATCCCATTTTTAAGCGCGCATTTGAGAAAGCACTGTCGGAAAAATTACCTGACAAAAAAGACAAAGTCTCTTTTGCCTTAAAAACAGAAATTGTAAGTACCAACTGGGTTGAATTATAAGACGAAAAAAATTAAACGAAGTACCTTTTCACTATTTACCGAAAAATAAAAATCATGTAAGGATTTAACCACTTTCGAATGATTTTTGAAAAAGAGCCGCAGCACACCTGAGGCTCTTTTTTTATGGATTGAACCCGCTGTTCGCATCTTTTACAGAAACAACTTTATGCGGCTACTTTACCCTTTCATTTTTACACTTGTACTTAGCTCCTGTAACAGTTTCAGACACACTCAAATCATCTGTGACGAATTGCCCCGAATGCAACAATTTCATGCACGGATGATTTCCACAGAAGAAAATGAGAATGAATACTATACACTCCATGGTCGGGCACTTGATTTGAATCAGGGAGAAGGAATCATTGCTTTAAAGCTGAAATTCACACGAAAAGATGGAACAATGACCGGAGTTCTTACCGATATCGATGGGTATTATACGATTGACCTGCAACCGGGGACGTACACACTAGAGATCAGTTATCCGGGGTATGAAACGTATTCAACCGAGATCACTGCTCCGGATGGCATGAGAGAAGAATTGAAAATCACATTAGAGTAGTAAAAGGTGTAGTTTTTTATTGACAATCAGTGCTTTAATGATACGAATTGCATGTCTTTGACACAAATTAACCCCTGGTGTAAAATGTGTCAGTGTTTGTGTAGAACGTGTTATTTTACGAATCGGAACTGTCGGATGTTTGTGGTATAAATTTTAAAATCACACGACATGAAAAAGCAATTTTTACAAAACACATTAAAAATTACCGCGGGATCAATTCTTCTCAGTACAATGATTCAGAACACAGCACTTGCACAGCTAGGAGGAGATCTGGATACAGATTTCGGAATAGGAGGATACGTTCTGACGGACCACGTTGCAAATACAAGTGAAATCATAGAGAATACAATTGTATTGGCAAATGATAAAATAGTAATGGTTGGTTATACAATGGATTCCAATCAGGATATTTTGGTAGCTCGATTTAACGCAGATGGAACAATTGATAACACATTCGGTGCAAATGGTAAGGTATTGATAGATGCTTCGACTGGTTCCAATGATGAAGGATTTGGAGTAGCAGAATTAAGCGATGGTAAGCTGTTGGTGTCGGGGATAACAGTTGGTGTTTCATCCTGGGATGCTATTGTTATTCGTCTGAATACGGACGGGAGCATTGATAATTCGTTCGGGCAGGGAGGAACAGGAAAAACGCTGTTCAATGCAGGAAATAACACAATTGCACTTTCGAATGAATTACATCCGAACGCGGATAACAGCTTTTATGCAGGAGCATCAGTAATCAATGCAAATGGAGATACGGATTTTGCCGTTTTTAAATTTACACAGGGAGGAATACTGGATGCTTCTTTCGGAAGTGGTGGTGTTTTTCTTTACGATAACAACGGAAACAACGAACAATTAAATGCAATGTATGTGAATGCGAATG
>QKAV01000092.1 GCA_003247185.1 Crocinitomicaceae bacterium | reverse complement strand
TGAAGAAAGAAATCTTTCAAACAGAATTAAAGATCACCTGAATGATATCAAATCCGGTAAGCTGGAAGACGAGTTCGGATGGTTAATGAAATTCTAAAGAATAAATTGTTTATAAAAAGCTCCTGATTTTCGGGAGCTTTTTTTGTTAGTGCTGATTCGATAGTTATATTTGTTATCTGAAATCATTCTAAATAATGAAAATCATTTTAGCTGATAGTTCTGATCTAATGCGTTTGGGAATTCGTTCACTTCTCAAAACGGAACTGGATGTTGAAATCGTCGGAGAGGTTCATGACGGTGCTGATTTACTGGAACTCATCAGAAGTTTTGAGGCAGATCTTGTAATTGTAGACTACACATCAGCAGGCTTTTCGGTTGATGTTATTGCGCAACTCCGATCCGAGTTTCCCGAATTAAATATCCTGGCTATTACACCGGAACAGAGCGCGGTGGTTTTGGTGGAGGCATTGCGTGCCGGGGTAAACAGTTATGTAAAGAAGGATTGCTCTTTCCCTGAGATTATTGATGCGGTAAAATCCACATCAAAAGGCAATCGGTTCTTTTGCGGACAAATCCTGGAGACAATCAATCAGGCAAATTTGAACGTTGAAGATATTGAGATAGATGCACTCACCTGCGATCCTGTACTAATCTCGAAAAGAGAATGTGAAATCATTACGATGATTGCAGAAGGATATACCAATGCACAGATTGCTGAGCAGTTGTTTTTATCCGCACATACGGTCAATACGCATCGTAAAAACATTATGGCGAAGCTTGGAGTGAAGAATACTGCCGGAATAGTCATGTACGCAGTAAAGACAAATTTGATCTCTCCCAACAAGTTCCTGTTTACCGCAGAGAACGAAAATCTTTAATTTTTTGTAATTTCCTTGAACCAAACATGATCTTAGTTGTATGTAAGGTTCAAATGTTCGTTTATGAAAAATCTGTTTCTTGCATTTTTTCTGTTGATTCTGACCTTCAGTGCTCATACACAGGTAAACAATACCGTAACAAATAGTAATTCAGCACCGGTCGAAGAAAAGAGCGCAGCACCTGCTGTTGCTCCATCAAGTGATTTGGAAGAAATACAGGTCAAAGAAGTTAAAACACTTAAGAAAAGTGAAGTCAATACAAGAAAAGCAAGGTCAGAGGCATTTTCTATGGAAGGGAAAGCTGATGTTCAAAAAGATGCTTTAAATACAGAACAAAATGCATTTTTAAAATCCAGTGAAGAGGCAAGAGTACAACGTACACAACGAACTCCCTCTGTGTCAAGACAGGAAACAATGGATGATGCCGTTAGTTACTTTGAAAAAAATGCACCCGAGAGTTTCGAATACCATTATTACAAATACCTAAGCGGAAATTATAATACAAAATGGCGCGATCATTTGTTGCAGGCAGAAAAATTAAGACCTGAAAATTCTGATGTACATCTTCAGTTAGCAGCATTGTACGATATTGAAGGTCAGGAATCCTTAAAAAAGGAATACCTGATAAAACTGGCTAATAACGGTAGAATTCAGCAGAGTATGATTGATTATGCTTCTGATGTATTACTCTCTTGTCAGGATGGAGACTTTTTGGTAACGCATGCCCTGGAGGATGCATCAGCTATTTGGTATGAGCAGTCGGTCGGAAACATAAAGACAGGAGTAAAGGTAATCTCACTTGATCTCATGCAATCTGAAGCTTATAGGAACCACCTGGAATCACTCGGCCTGGATATTCAGGAGTCCGAAGTGGTAGACACGGATTTTCTGAAGCTGTTTTTAGTTCGGAATGCGTCAAAACCGATCAATTTATCCATGACCCTTCCAAAGGAATATTTTACTTCCATTGCTCAAAACCTGTATGTAAAAGGACTCACTTTTGCTTACAGCGAAAATGGAGCGGTAACTGTAGATAACATTAAATTATGGAATTCGACCCTCAACAAGCATCTTGTAGATGGAAGCTCGGATGATAAAGGAAGGAAATTGAGTTCGAATTATCTTCCGATGTTGATTGTGATCAGAGAGGAATATGTAAGACAGGACCTGCCGGATAAACGAAAAGAAATTGATAAAGTGATCCAACATTTGGTGATCCAGTCTAAAAACCAATACAATTACTCAAAAATTCAGGAGTAGTCGCTGCATGAGATTGATTAAGCCCGCATATAACAAAATGAGTGATGAAGAGTTGGCTATCTCCATGAGCAAGGGAGATAAGCGTGCTTTTGATGAGCTATATATGCGTTATGCGCAACCATTGATGGGATATTTTATGCGCATGTTGTATCGCGACCGGGAGTTAGCAGAAGATTTTTTACATGATATTTTCGCAAAACTGATCAAAAAGCCTGAATTGTTCGATCCGTCAAGGAGTTTTAAGACCTGGGTTTATTCCGTAGCAAACAACATGTGTAAGAATGAGTACAAACGCAGAGAGGTTAGAAAGAATACGTCAAGCGGGCTCGATAGCAGTTACAATGTGAAAGATGAAAACAGGGGAGTGCTGAGTGAGGTTCACGATCGGCAATTTGGAGAAGATTTGAAGCGATCGCTTGAAGAATTGGATGAAAAACACAGTGAAGTTTTCACAATGCGCCATGTCGACGGACTTTCAATAAAAGAAATAGCCGAGATCCTTCAAATAAGCGACGGTACAGTAAAATCAAGGTTATTTTATGCTACAAAGTATCTGGCGAGTAGCCTGGAGCAATATAATCCTATAACAACAAGATAAGATGGGAGCAGAAGATTTTGAATATTTATTTGAGAAGAAGTACGGTGAGTTGACCGATTCCGAAAAAGCTCAATTGAGTGGAATGGTTGATTCTGAGGAAGAGTTTGAGGGGATGAAAGAATTCATGACCCGAATCGAAACCAGTCTGTCCGGGTTTGAGACTGTTCCGGATTCTAAGGTGAAAGCTAAACTGGATGATGTTTTTTATGAGCAACATCCGAAGGATCGAGGGGTAGGCTTATGGGCTGTTGTGCCAACTTTATTTCCTGCTGACAAAAAGTTGTGGCAGCAACCAATGTTGCGCGTTGCAGCTTTAATCATAGTTGCATTGCTCGTGATTCCGTTATTCAGAATAGATAAGGATACAACGGTACAGGTTGCAGAGAACAAACATAAGGTTACCGGAAATGTTGAATCTCCGGAGGTTGATACCCAAACAGGTGATAAAGTGAGTAGCCCGACAGACCAAACGGTTGTGACGGAAGAACCTCATTCAGCTGTTGTTGTGGAACAACCGACTGTTAGAGTGCCTGATTTCGTTCCTCAGCCTATTTCGTCAGCTCCAGGTATGATTTCAGATGATATAATGTCTTTTGCAGCCACTGGAAGTACGCATCCGGATGGTGTTTTTGTGGGAGATGTGGCTTTTGATGAAACAGTTCGCTCGGGTCAGAAGCCCGTTTCTTCAAATATTGCGGTGTTGGATCTTTTAACGGCTACTTTCTGATCACTAGAAACCAGTTGTTCAATAACTGAGGCCTGTTGTAGATCATTTGCTCTTTCGTTTCCATATCGATGACCTCACAACCTGAGTACATGCATATTGCCTGTCCTGCTGCGGTATCCCATTCCATAGTAGGGGCAAATCGGGGATAACAATTGGCTAATCCTTCAGCGACCATGCATAATTTGAGAGATGACCCTTTTGAGATCATTGAAATATCACCATGCTCAGCCCTTAGTTTTTCAATATATTCTTCCGTTTCAGGACTTAGATGTGATTTACTTGCAACCACCGTATATTTTTCAAGTTGATGGGCAATCGGAAGCGCCTGCGCATACTGATTCATCCGATCTATATTGTGGATATCAATATCTTCTACAATGTAAGAACCCTTTTCACTTGCAAAATACAATATCCGGAGAACAGGAACATAAACAACCCCCATTACCGGTTTGTGATTTTCTATCAGGGCAATGTTTACTGTAAACTCACCATTTCTTTTTATGAATTCCTTCGTGCCGTCAATCGGGTCAACAATCCACAGTTGATCCCAGTTCTTTCGCGTTTCGTAAGGTATTTCCTTTCCTTCTTCTGATAATACCGGGATCCCCGTAGGCTGCAGCATTGTATCAATGATGTCATGAGAAACTTTGTCTGCCTTTGTTAGTGGAGATTGATCACTTTTAAAATCCACTTCAAAGTCATCTTCTTCATAGATTTTCAGGATTGCTTCGCCGGCTTTCAAAGAGGCATTAATTGCGGTACGTAGAATTTCGTTCATTCTATAGGTGTTAAATGATCATTCCGGCGGCGACAGTTTCGTTGGTGCTGTCGTCAATCAATATAAAACTTCCGGTGGCTCTGTTATCCCGGTATTCATCTACCATCAAAGGCTTCGTAGTCTTTATTTTGATTCTGCAGATATCGTTCATCGATATGGTCTGATCATCGGTATTGCGTTCCAGTGTATTGATATCAATTTTATATACGGATTCCACGATCATGGATTTCTGTTCATTTGTCGTGTGACGGATACTGTACTTTCCTCTCGGGCGAGCCTGGGCACTACTGAGCCAACAAATCATTGCGTCGAATTCCTGGACCTTTTTAGGCTGATTATTGATCCGAACGATCATGTCGCCCCTGCTAATGTCAATATCATCTTCCAGTGTGATGGATACGGACATAGGAGCGAAAGCTTCATCCAGCTCTTTTTCATAAACTACAATCGATTTTATCTTTGAACTGAATCCGGATGGTAGGGCAGTTACTTCATCTCCTTTGCGCAGGATTCCACTTTCCAGGCGTCCGGCATAAGCGCGGTAATCGTGATAGGCTTCTGTCTGCGGACGAATAACCGTCTGTACAGGAAAACGTGCATCAATTTTATTGAGGTCACTGCTGATATGTAAAGTCTCCAGGGTTGCCAACAACGGAGCTCCCATGAACCAATTCATATTTTCTGAGCGTTCTACTACATTATCGCCATTCAAAGCTGAAATAGGGATAAATCTGACATCTTTGATCGCCATTTTTGACAGAATCGACTCGTACTGAGAAACAATTGAATTATAGGCCTCTTCGTCGTAATTGACGAGATCCATTTTATTCACACAAACAATAACATGAGGAATCTGAAGCAGGGATGCGATATAAGAGTGACGCTTCGTCTGCTCAACAACACCATTTCGTGCGTCAATCAAAATAATTGCGGCATTAGCTGTTGAAGCTCCTGTAACCATATTTCGGGTGTATTGAATATGTCCGGGAGTATCTGCGATGATGAATTTACGTTTCGGAGTTGCAAAATAACGGTACGCAACATCAATGGTGATTCCTTGTTCCCGTTCATCTCTTAAACCGTCTGTAAAGAGGGCAAGATCAACTCCCTCATGTCCTCTCCGCTTAGAGGTGGCTTCTATACTTTCAAGCTGATCTTCGAAGATGGATTTTGAATCATATAACAGGCGACCGATCAATGTGCTTTTCCCGTCATCCACACTACCTGCCGTAGTAAATCGCAATAATTGATTATTTGAAATTTCCATGAATATTTTGATTTCGTGCGAATTAAAAGTACCCCTCCCGCTTACGGTCTTCCATTGAGCTTTCAGATCGTTTGTCATCAGCTCTGTTGCCCCTTTCAGTCTGGCGCATTGCGGCAACTTC
Organism: Crocinitomicaceae bacterium; assembly: GCA_003247185.1. Lineage (GTDB taxonomy): Bacteria > Bacteroidota > Bacteroidia > Flavobacteriales_D > Crocinitomicaceae > UBA4466. Next base: position 5,500 of record QKAV01000092.1, on the reverse strand, counting down.
TTCTACTATTTTTTCCAAAGTATCTGCTTCGGATTCGATCCCTCCGGTAATTGTAATATCCCCAAGAGTTCTGAACCTGATTATTTTCTTTGCAATACTTTCTTCACTGTCTATTTGCAGATGCTCAGATACAGGAATCCATGAATTGTTACGCCAGATCACCTCTCTCTCATGAGCGAAGTAGAGACTTGGAATGGCAATTTTTTCTTTCAGGATGTAATTCCAGACATCCATTTCTGTCCAGTTGGAGATCGGAAATGCTCTGAAGTGTTCACCGGGGAAGTATTTTCCATTAAATAAGTTCCACAATTCGGCACGTTGATTTTTGGGATCCCATTGTCCGAAGTCATCCCGGTGTGAGAAGAACCGCTCTTTAGCTCTGGCCTTTTCTTCATCACGTCTTCCTCCTCCGATTGCACAATCGATTTGCAACTCCTCAATTGTATCCAGCAAGGTGGTGATTTGTAGAATATTACGGGAAGCATTTTTGCCTTTTTCTTCTGAAACTCTTCCCTCGTCTATTGATTTTTGTACGGATCCAACTAAGAGTGTTGCACCTAATTCTTTTACCAGTTGATCCCGGAATAAGATCGTCTCGGGGAAATTATGGCCCGTATCAACATGCAACAAAGCAAAAGGAATTTTTGCCGGATAAAAAGCTTTCTTCGCAAGATGTGTAACAACGATCGAGTCCTTTCCTCCCGAAAACAGGATTACGGGATTTTGAAACTGTGCAGCAACTTCGCGGAGAACAAAAATGGCCTCCGATTCCAGTTCTTCGATATAATTCAGGTAGTATTTCGTCATTGTATGTTAATCCTCTTTAAAATATAATCACAGATATCATCAGCAGATGAAGCGATTGTTTTATCAGCCGTTTTTATTATCAGATCCGGATGTTCGGGAGCTTCATAAGGTGCTGAAATACCTGTAAAATTAGGAATTTCTCCCTTTCTCGCTTTTGCATACAAACCTTTAATATCTCTTTCTTCACAGACTTCTATAGGGGTATCAATAAAAACCTCAATGAAATCCTGTTCGCCAATGATCGCTTTTGCAAGCTTGCGATCGGAACGAAGTGGGGTGATAAAGCTGACAAGGGTTACAATACCGGCATTTGCCATTAATTTTGATACTTCGGCTGTGCGACGGATATTTTCACTTCTGTCTGTTTCACTGAAACCAAGATCGTTGTTTAATCCGTGACGAATATTATCACCGTCCAGAACATAAGAGTGAATCCCCTTTGAGAAGAGTGTTTTGTCCACTTCGTTTGCCAGGGTGGATTTGCCCGATCCGGACAGTCCGGTAAACCAAACGACAACAGAATGGTGTCCTTTCAGTGCATTTCTGTCCGTACGGTTAATCGATATATTTTGCTTATGAATATTGTTCATCATATACTAATTGACTTTACCAAAATTGATCCTGTACCAGACACGTTCATGTAAGTAATACAATAGCATTTTAGTAAAAAGCTCAAGTCCCCCGATTGACAATCCAACTTCTGCTTTTCCTGAAATGAACCATCCCAGAAACATCGTATCCATTGTTCCGACAAATCGCCAGGTAATTGTTTTTAAAATGTGACGAAATCGAGCATTCTGATCATTAAAAATACGCAAACGGTACCAAATCCTTTCGTGAATAAAATAGAGTACGATTTTGGTGAGTAATTCAGTACCTCCGACTTTAAGTCCGATTTCAAAGTCTCCGGTAAGCAGATAGCCCAGTAATACGGTGTCAAGCGATCCGATAATCCTCCAGGTTATGGCTTTTGCAATGTGACGAATAGGGGAGAGTTTGGTCATCTGGTGTAACTGTTAGATCAGTTTGGATACTAAAAATTTAATATAAAATGCTCTTTTTCCTGGGTTGGACGTTTTACCGCTATCCCCATCCGGAACAGGTCAATTGTAACGTGATAAGCAGGGTCCTGAACGATAGTGTTCCAGGCATTGAACATACCATCACTCCATCGGATATCATCGAATAATAAGATGGTATCATCATCAATTTTGTCTTTAAGTAAACGGATGTAGTTCAATGTTGCTGCTCCGTCATGGTGTCCGTCAATGAAGATCAGATCAAATTTTTCCTGATCTAATAATGGGATAATTTCAGCAAATGTCCCTTGTTTTTCCCGGATACCGTTTAAGTGAAACCGCTCGAAATTTTCTTTGGCAATACGTGCTGTTTCAGGGCATCCTTCTATGCTTGTAATCAGGGCATCCGGTGCCCCCAGATGCATGTGTAAAGTTCCCACGCCTAATGATGTTCCCAATTCCAAAATGGTGGTAGGTTTGAAGTGTCGGGTGAGTTGAAAAAGTAGCTTTCCATATCTTCGTTTGGAAGAGCTGACTTTATAAATATCTTTAATGCGCCGGGTTCTGTTTAATCTCTTTGAGCCACTTCCGTGATCGGTAACTTCAATACTTTCTTTGTTTGATAGCAACTGTGAAACAAACGTATTAATGATTTGTTTTTCACGATTACTTAATGGTAAAGTGAGACCTTTGTCAGAGAGATTGTACACATAGGGAGAATGTATACCATGACGTTTCTTGGCTTTCAAGCGATATTTTATATATTCGGCAACCTTATTCATGGATACGGGAGATAAAAATAATACGATGTCGGAGATAATTAAGCAGAAAGAACAAATCAGTTCGGAAAAAAATCAGATCAAACTTATTGCTCCGTGTACCCTGAATAATGGGATCATCCCTTTTGAGGTCTTGAAATCGTATAGTGGGTCTATTGAAGACGTGAAAGATAAAATTTCATTTTTCATTCCAGCCTCTGGATCAGGATCTCGCATGTTTGGCTTTTTGTATGATTTTATCTCCATCAGACAGGAAAATGAGCTATCAACGATCTTTTTCAGAAAGTTCCGCAGTTTTCCTTTTGCTTCTATCTTCGAAGCGGATTTGCCGAAGGATTTGGGAGGAAAGGTATTGCTGGCGGAAACTATCCTTTTTGGAGAACAATTTAAGTATGGAGATAAGCCGAAAGGTTTAATCCCATTTTTTGTACAGGGCAACAGGATGTTGACTCCATTTCAGGTTCAAGCGGAACAAGCAGGTGAGCTGATCGGAAATGATCCGACAATTCATTTTACGGTACAGGAAAAGTACAGGGAGGAAATCAAAGAACATTTGCATGTCGGAGAAAAATATAAGCACATCAGCTTTTCCGTTCAGGACCCGGAAACGGATGCGTATTGCTTTGATGCGAAAGGTAATCCGGTGGAAAGGAATGGAGAATATCTTCGAAGACCGGCAGGACATGGAGCGTTATTGTCCAATCTGAATCGTATCGAAAAAGAGATTGTATTAATTAAAAACATTGATAATGTTCAGATTCCGGGAACGGAAGGTCCTTCACTTGATGCCTGGAAATGTATGATTAATTTACTCGGGGACTTCAGGCAAAAGTTATCCGGAGCGATACAAAGCAGAGATCTGGCTGCTATCAAAGAGATGAATATTGCAAGTTCTGAATTATCTGATGCGTACCTGGAGGAATTGAAAGGAAAACCACTGCGTATCTGTGGAATGGTAAAGAACCAGGGTAAGCCGGGTGGGGGTCCGTTTTGGGTAGAGGTGAACGGGGAAGTTTCAAAACAGATCGTTGAATTATCTCAGGTATCTGATAACCCGGAGCAAAGAGAAGTTGTAAATAAGAGTACCCACTTCAATCCGGTTTTCATGGCTTGTTCTTTGGTGAATCTGAAAGGAGAAAAGGTGGATCTTCAACAATTTGTTGATGAGGATCTGTATCTGAAAGTAAAGAAACAAGATGATGGACAGGAGGTGTTTTACCGCGAATTACCAGGGCTTTGGAATGGATCCATGCATCATTGGATAACGCTTTTTGTAGAATTACCGGAAGAAGTATTTACGCCTGTAAAAACTGTGATTGATTTACTATAATCAGTGCAGTTTCTGCCGTTTTAGTAAGTATGTTAAAAGAACATCGTCATATCCTTTCCGGATATCTGCTGTTTCAAAATCAACGCGGTAATTCAGACAGCTGTTTTTGAGCTCTCTGAAGTAGTTTTGGAGTGAACTGGTATATTCTTCTTTGATTTGAGAAGGTGTTAATTTTAATTCCTCTCCGGTCTCCATATCCACGAATTTGTAAGGTCTGTTTTCGAGCTCAAATTCCACCTCAATATTTTTATCGATGACATGGAAGATCACAACTTCGTGTTTGTTGTGTTTCAAATGCTGTATAGCATTCAGGAAATCATCTTTCTTTTCAGGATCGTCCAACAAATCACTGAAAATGATGATTAAACTTCTCTTATGGCTAAGTTCGGCGATGTCGTGTAACGCATCAACCGCAGCGGTTCGCACTTTGTCTGAATTCTGATACTCCTTTAAATGGTTTTCCAATTCAGCATAAAGCATGCGGTGGTGACGCGTGGATGTCTTTGTTTCGGTGTGCAGGAGCAGGGAATCTGCAAAAAGACTGATTCCGACCGCATCTCTTTGGCGTTTCAATAGTTCTATCAAAGATGCAGCTGCATAGATAGAGAAACTTAACTTGTTTATTGCGGCATCAACCGGAAAAAGCATGGAGCTTGAACAGTCGATAACGATCTGACAACGCAGGTTCGTTTCTTCTTCATATTTCTTGGTGAATAGCTTATCGGTTCTGCCATATAGTTTCCAGTCAATATGTCGCGTAGATTCACCTTTGTTATAAGCCCGATGTTCTGCAAATTCTACTGAAAATCCGTGAAAGGGACTCTTGTGAAGACCCGTAATAAATCCTTCAACGACCTGCTTGGCAAGCAATTCAAGATTGCCAAAACGCGCAATTTTTTCTATGTCAATTTTATTTGCCACGAATTAAAGGTAATTATTTTACGCGCTTTTTGCGCAGAATCACATTACCAACTACACCAATAAGAATAGTTGTGATTCCCAAAGACACAATAAAAGAAAGTCTTTCATCAAAAGCAAAATAGCCGATCACAATGGCATATATGGCTCCCAGGTATTGGAAGGGCATGATGATAGATGTACTTTCGGTATGAAGAGCCCTGGTTAATAGGATCTGAGCAATTTGAGTAAAAATTCCGATTGCCAGTAATATGATCCATTCAATTCCCTGTGGCATGGTGAATTCGAAAAGACAGACAAATGCCATAATAGGAGTTGCAATCATTGGAAAATACAGCACGATGGTTATTGGTTCATCTGTTGGTTTTAAGCGAACAATAGCATTGTAGGCCAACCCACTGAATCCTGCAGACACAATCCCCAGTCCGAGCCAGAACGGAGAGATTTCAAGCGCACTCCCTGAAGCAAATAATTTGTTGAATGCTATGAGAAGAACACCAGCAAAAGAGATAAGGATAAAGAACCACTGCGATCTGACTACTTTTTCACCTACTAGAAATGTTGCCAGCAGAACGGTGAATATCGGAGATAAATACTGCACCGTAGAGGCAACTGCCAGAGGTAAGTGATGGAGCGTGTAAAAGAAA
>QKAV01000226.1 GCA_003247185.1 Crocinitomicaceae bacterium | reverse complement strand
TTCCCCCCAGATCAATTTTACAGGAATTGCAATTTGCGAATAATCCACATTCCGATAATCATTGATTGCCGCAAGCATTTCTTTGATCATCAAACGTTTTTCTTCCGCACTACTAACAAATAGTTCCTGATAGAACTTATCCATTACTCCTTTCCACATTGGTACCTGCAAGCCCGTAGCAGCAAAAAAAAGATTTCTCAACCCCACTGAATTTTCAGGCACAAACAGGCTTTCAATGCTATTGACCTTAAGTCGATCTCCTACACGTTCAATGTCAGAAATATCAAAAAATTTCACCGGAGCATCCATTAAAAGCACCTTCTTCAGATGATCTCCATTCAGCCTCGCTAACTCGGCAGTCACCAGTCCGCCATAGGAAATTCCCATTACAATCGGCTTTTCCAGTTTCAATGTGTCAATCAACTCCTGTATTGCCCTAACCTGCTCTGAAATTGTGTAGGTATTGACACTGGAATGCGACGCTCCGAAACTCAACAGATTGGGCATAATCACGCGATAATGAGGACTCAGTAAATTCAGCTGCTTGTACCACTGAAACTTCCCTTCCACCCCCAGTCCGTGTATGATCACAACCGGAGGCCTGTCAGTTCGTGTATCATAGTACTCCAGTTCATAATCATTCTGACGGAATAAATTTCTGTCTAATCCGGCTGAGTTTACCCTGTGATCAATCCTGTCAACCACCAACCTGTATATTCCATCATTAATCATAGCTCAGTAAATCTAAATAAAAGTTCAGGTATTAATCCCATCGAATAGCTATCTTTGCACTCGCAATGAATCTTAAGGAGCATCTTACACATCCTGTTTTTAAAGTCGTTTCTCAAGTTGTAACAGAAGAAGGACTGGAAGCCTATGTAATCGGCGGATACGTACGCGATTTACTTCTGGGGCGTCCATCCAAGGATATTGATATTGTAGTGATCGGAAACGGAATGGACCTTGCGGAAAAAGCCGGAGCGATCCTACGGGTAAAGAAAGTTTCCTTTTTTAAGAATTTCGGAACTGCGCAATTCATCTACAAAGACCTGGATGTTGAATTTGTAGGTGCGCGAAAAGAATCCTACCGCGAAGATTCCAGAAAACCACTGGTTGAAGACGGCACGCTGCAGGATGATCAGAACCGACGGGATTTTACGATCAATGCGCTTGCTATCAAACTTCATCGTGACGGATTCGGAGAGCTGGTTGATCCTTTCAACGGACTGGAAGATCTGGAAAATGGAATTCTCCGCACGCCATTGGAGCCCTCACAGACATATAGTGATGACCCCTTACGGATGATGCGTGCCATTCGTTTTGCTACTCAACTCGACTTCAAAATCGAATCGAAGAGTTTAAAGGCAATTTCAGAAAATGCCTACCGACTGGATATCATATCACAGGAACGCATTATGGATGAGTTGAACAAAATCATCCTTTCACCAACTCCTTCAAGGGGGTTCAAATTACTGTATTCTACAGGTCTGCTGAAGGAGTTTTTTCCTGAAATGGTTGCGCTTTACGGCGTGGAAACCAAAAGCGGAAAATCCCACAAAGATAATTTCTACCATACCCTGGAAGTTTTAGACAATATTTCTGAATACACGGACAACTTATGGTTAAGATGGGCTGCTATCTTGCACGATATCGCTAAACCACCGACCAAACGCTTCGATGAAGAAACAGGCTGGACCTTTCACGGACATGAAGATCTTGGTGCGAGAATGGTACCCAAGTTATTCAAAAGGTTTAAGCTTCCTCTGGATGCTAAAATGAAATATGTTCAAAAACTGGTTCGACTTCATTTAAGACCTATTGCTTTAGTAAAGGGACATGTTACGGATTCAGCTGTTCGCCGCCTGCTTTTTGAAGCGGGAGATGACATTGATGATCTGATGACTCTGTGTAATGCCGATATTACCTCGAAGAACGAGTACAAAGTCAAAAAATACAGGGAAAATTTCCGCCTGGTTAAGGAAAAACTCGTTGCAGTCGAGGAAAAAGACCGCGTTCGGAACTTTCAGCCCCCTGTGGATGGGGATTTGATCATGAAAACGTTTGGGATAGGTCCCTGTAACGAAATCGGAACCATCAAGTCTAAAATAAAAGAAGCAATTCTGGAAGGTGATATCGGGAATGATTTCGATCAGGCCTATCAGTTGATGCTTCAGATTGGTAACGAGCTGGGGCTTGAAACCAAAGTTAAGGATTAACGTACTTCAAAATAACTTCAATACATTTGTATTCATGTCAGCATTGAAATTCAGAGTTTTATTAGATTCTTCGGACCATGAGGTATTCCGGGACATTCTGATTGACGAAAACGCAACATTTGAAACCTTCTATAATGCGATTCTGGAAGCCTATCAATTCAGTGGAGAACAAATGGCTTCCTTCTACATGTCTAATGAAAACTGGGACAAGGGATACGAAATCAGTCTGTTTGACATGGCCTTCGGAGAAGATCCTGATGCGATCCTTCCGGGCGTAATGAGTGATTGTGAACTCAAGGATTTCATGAATGAAGAAGATCAGAAAATGATTTTGGTTCACGATTTCATCCGAATGTGGATTTTCCTGATCGAATTGATCGGAACAGAAGAAAAAACACCGGATCATCCGAAAGTTGTTTTATCCGTAGGCAATGCGCCATCTGAAAGCTCCCGTTCAGGAGAAGAAGAGGATTTGCGCTTTGAAACAGATGGTGAAGAAGATTTTGACGAAGATGAATTCGGTTTCGATGAATTCGAAGAAGGATACGAAGACTTCAACGATTATGACTATTGATGCTTCCGGGCATAATGACCCGATGGGGAAAGCCATACTCGACTTTTTACAGACGGGAATTTCTAAGAATATTATAGTGGAGTCGGACGTCATTGATGACGACGTTATTCCGACTGACTACCTGTTTCGTTCATACGAAGAAATGCCTGACATTGAAAAAATTGCCCTTTCGCGCTGCAAAGG
>QKAV01000012.1 GCA_003247185.1 Crocinitomicaceae bacterium | reverse complement strand
TCCGATGGGGAACTGATGAGCATTTGGTGATTAATTCCGATGCGAAGAAATTGTCGAAGGCGGGTACAAGATATGAATTGATTGTTGTGGATGCTCCGTGTTCTGGAGAAGGATTGTTTCGAAAAGATGAGCGAAGCAGGGGAGAGTGGACATTGGAACGGGCTGCGGGTTGTGCTTATCGTCAGACTGAAATACTAAAGGATGCAGTTGAATTGCTTGAACCGGGAGGTTATATTGTTTATTCCACCTGTACTTACAATCCGGATGAGAATCTCAATCAGATAGGGCAGTTAACGGAATCAGGGGATTTTACTTCCGTGCCGATCGAGCTTCCCGAAGGATGGAAGATTGAGAAATTGGAGAAGAACGGCAATATTGGGTATCAGTTTTGGCCGCATCGACTGGAAGGTGAAGGATTTTTCATCAGTGTCCTGAAAAACAATGATGAATCCGATCATGCATCGAATTTTGCAAAAGGTCCCAAATTGAAACCGCTATTGCCTGAACTTCCGGAAGGATTGAATCTGAGCAATAAAGAGATTGTGGACCTGAAGGGAAATTTATTTGCTTTCAGCGAGAAGGAATGGAAGATTTATAACGATCTCATGTCATGCGGCCCGATTGTGAAAAAAGGATTGTACTTAGGAGAGATGAAGGGGAAGGATTTTATTCCATCACACGATTTGAGTACACATCCGTCTTCATTCGATTTTTCAAATAGTCTCAATTTAACACTTGAACAGGCACTGAATTATTTGAAAGGTAATGCATTAATGCTAAAAACGGATAAGGGAGTGGTTCTTCTGAAATATGAAGGATTAGCAATTGGTTTTGGAAAATCAAACGGTCAGCGGATCAATAACTTGTTTCCAAAATATTTGAGGATAAACTGATCTAAAAATTGAACGGGGAAGACTGGCATCCTCCCCGTTCAAAACCTAACCTAAACTACTACTACTTATGAAAACTAACTTCTACTGAGTTATTCGATAGAATCTGAATAATCAGCGTTGTTATTAGTATTACGTTGAAGTTCTCGAAAAATTACATGCAAAGCTCATTTTTAACATATTTTTAGTTCTCCCGCAGAGCCCGAAATATGTTATGAGTGCATATAAATAGCTTTCAATCAGTAAGCAATGTAGTTTTAAGGTGTATAATTATCTGCCTCCACCATTCTGGCTGCAATGTATGAAATCAGGTCGCTTAATGAATTATCAAAGTCGGACGGATTAGCAAGGCTGGTGTAATTTGCATTTTCACCTTCAGATCCGGTAACATAAGGTTGGATCATATTGTGATAGGCCGTAATTCGCGAATCCAAATTGGAAGATGTAAATACAGAGGTGATAAAATCATCGATGTAATTATCATATTTCGTCTTATAAATCGGATCGGCATAGACGTATTCGATCATAGGCCAGGTAACATCGCCCGTGCTACTTGCAGGAGCGGAAGCAAGACTGCTGAAATCAAATTCCAGTGCTCCCATACTTCCGCCCGGACCTCCTGCACCTCCCGGGCCGTCTGAAAATGCTTCATTGTTATCCCATGGAACCCAGGTAAACTGTCCTGTACTATTGGAGTTATACAGATAATAGTTGTGGGTCATTCTGCCGTATGTATCCCAGTTTTTCATGGTAGTGTTTGCCGCAAGATACTTTAAATAGCGTTCCATGTCGATGTACTTTTCCAGATTGCTTCTCCAGGATGAAGGATTGCTGGTTCGAAGGTCTGATATAATAGCGTTCACCAGGTTTTGAACATCCGTAAAGTCTGCACCGTCATTTGTTTTATTCGGGAAATAGGTGCTGCTGATATTGTTAGGATCGTTCAGTCTTGCACCGTCTCCATCCGGCTTGTAGCAATTGCCGGTACTGTTTCCGAATTGCGCATTAAGCATCGGTGTATCAAAGACAACTTCAACCATTGTGTATAGCCCATAGTAGATAGGACCATCTCCGTAATCAATGTAAATTCGATAGAATGCTGTGTGTGGAGCGGGGATTCCAAATTCTCTGAACACATCAGCTGCAACTTTTTCATGTAACAGGGAATTGTCCTTGTAATTGCTGGACAACGACAATTGTGTAAATCCGTAAAATGTCTGACCACTTATGTTCGGATTTTCATTTTCAAAATGGTTCATTTCAATTCTGAACGGGAGTTTATTACTACCATTTTGATAAGCAGAACTCAAGCTGGAATTCCCTTTGTAACGCAACCCAACATCATACCACTGTTTGCCTTTATAAAACATTTGAACCGGAATATACATCGGGCTGTCTTCTGAAAACTGCCCCGGACCTCCTGATGAACCAACGATCGATTGTAAATCCGTTTGCATAGCAGCCCAATATTCGGCATCAATCACAAAATCAAGTCGGTGGACTTCATCGTCACTAAACACTTCGTCATAGTCGGGAGTTGCGCCATAGCCATGCGTCTCTTCAGTCCAGTCATCCAGTCCGGCACCGCCTTTGATGAGATCAACTTTCTTACAACCGATAATTACCGACGTAAGTATAAAAAGGGGAAGGATAAATCTGATCATAAGTTAGAGTTTGATATTAAGTTGCAAGCCGGCAATGAAAGTTGTGGACGGAGTATTGTAATATAAAGGATAGCTTTTTAGTCCCCACGCAATGCGATAGAAAGCTCCCAGTTCGAATGTTTTATTGAATTCATAGGAAGTACCTAAAGTCACACGAATTTTTTCAAACGCATTGGCGGTAGAAACAGGTTCTGAAATTCCCGAAATATAATTGAGTTGATATTTTTGATGCGTGAAGAAGATCTCACCTGAAATGTAAGGGTCCAGTTTCCATTTTTTTATGTTGTATGCAACTTGTGCCTATGTTGTATGCAACTTGTGCCTTTAAACGGTATTTTACTTCAGGGTAATCTCCATCACTTATTGTCATTCCCAATTGTTGTTGGTGCTGAAAGCGGAAACGGTAATCAAATTTAAAGCGATCAATTTTGTGATTGAAATTAAGATCCGAATAGAACCGTCCTTGGTTGATATAACCGTTTTTTCGATTGTCTTTGATGAATCTGTAGCCGACGCTAACGGATAATCTTTTGTGAAGATCATAGCTTGATTCCAGTACAGTGAAAAAATTATTGATCGTCGTAGAGTTATTTTTCAGGCGAATTTCTTCCGTTAGCTTAAAGCTCAGTTTCTTATCCAGAAAAGATTTTTTTAAGGATACGCCGTTCCAGGTCTCAAAATCCCGAACCGTAGTTGAATTTT
>QKAV01000099.1 GCA_003247185.1 Crocinitomicaceae bacterium | reverse complement strand
GATCAATAACCAATTAAAAATACAATCTGGCTATTATTTAAGCTTTCTGAACTTCAGCCTAAGGCTGTTACTCACCACTGTAACAGAGCTCAGACTCATGGCAGCACCTGCAATCATCGGGCTAAGAAGAAAACCAGTAAATGGGAATAATAATCCTGCGGCTATGGGAATGCAAATCAGGTTATAAAAGAAAGCCCAAAAGAGATTTTGCCGGATGGTTATACGGGTTAATCGCGATAAATGTATGGCAGATGAAAGCACAGTTAGATCAGAATGCACGAGGGTGAGCCCCGCAACATCCATTGCTATATCTGTACCGGTACCCATTGCAATACTTACATCGGCAATAGCCAGCGCCTCTGCATCATTTATACCATCTCCAGCCATAGCCACGATATGCCCCTGTTGCTTCATGCCTCTCACAAATCTACTTTTATCAGACGGTAACATGGAAGCATACACTTCATTTATTCCGGCCGCTCTACCTGTAACCAAAGCCGATGCCTCATTATCTCCGGTAAGCATAACCACTTTCATCCCCAACCTCAGCAATTGACTCACAGCCTCAGGGCTTTCCTCACGAAGCGGGTCAGCAATGGCTGCCAATGCCTTTACCTCTCCCTCCATAGCAAACCAAACGAGGCTTTGTCCTGCTTTACTCCACGATTCACCTAATTCGATAAAATACTGAGAGATTGTTATATTCTCCAATTCCATGAACCTGAGATTCCCTGCATGCCATGATTTTCTATCTACTTTGTAAAGAAGCCCCATGCCGGGTATCGTGGTACTTTCGATTGAATCAGCAGGAATGTAACCAAACCCTTTTAAATACACTACAACTGCTTCTGCCAAAGGATGTCCTGAAGTCTGCTCAAGCGCTAAAAAAGCAGAAGCTACCTCATTTTTATCACCTGCCATTTCCAGGCCAATCACTTCGGGTCTTCCTTTGGTAAGGGTACCTGTCTTATCGACCAGTAAAACATCGGCAGAGGCTAGTTTTTCAAGCGATTCCGCATCACGGACCAATACTCCCGTCTGTGCTGCCCTCCCGATTCCTGCCATGATTGCAGTTGGGGTGGCTAATCCTAAGGCACACGGGCAGGCAATAATCAATACACTAATCATCGACTGTAGAGCCTGAGGCCAGGCGTCCAAACCGGCAATAAAAATCCATAATGCAAAAGTGATTATTCCCATCAATGCTACCATTGGAACAAATATGGCAGAAATCCTGTCAGCAAGTTTCTGTGCCGGAGCCTTTGTATTTTGCGCCTGCCTTACAACCCGGATAATCTGCGCGAGGAAAGTTCCGTCACCAGTCTTTTCCGCCAGGATCAACATGCTTCCCATCTGATTCAAAGTACCTGCCTTAACAGAATCTCCCTTTTTCTTTTCCACAGGTATTGGCTCACCTGTAATCATACTCTCGTCGACAAAGCTTACTCCACGAATTACTTTACCGTCTACAGGAATTCGGGCAGCAGGCTGTACAATCACCCGATCAAAAGGCTGAACCTCCTTTTGATCAACAATCACCTCTTCTCCATTTCTTATAACTGTGATTTCAGTCGGTTGCAGGCTAATGAGTTTCTTAATGGCACTGGCACTACTACTTCTTGCACGATCCTCGGCATATTTTCCCAGCAATACGAATGCGATAATGACAGAAGCTGATTCAAACCACACCTGATGGCTTCCTGTTAATAATGCCACCACACTATAACTCCATGCAATACCTGTACTTAACGCTACCAGGGTATCCATTCCGGTCTGACGATAACGTAGTTGTTTCAATGCATTGCGAAAGAAACCTGCTCCAGGGCCAAAGATGATAATAGTTGTAAGAAGAGCCGATATCCAGTGTCCTGTCACGAAATGATGAAATAACATTCCGAATACAAACACAGGGGTAGCCAGGACAACAGCAAGGCGTGTTCTGTTGCGGAGCTTTATAAGTTCACCATGACGAACCACTTCAGGATCAGCTTCAGGATCCGTGTCAGGCGAAGCGGTAATTATACCATAGCCCAGTGGCGCAACTGCATTAGCCAGACCATCAGCTGTAATAATTTCCTCATTCCAGGTTATCGTGACCGTGTGATCGACTGAATTAACGGATACCAGTTCAACCCCATCAGTCTTTCCAAGGAATGATTCAATGCTGACCGAACAGGCAGCACAGGTTATTCCGGTCACTGGGAATGTTTGATGCATATTGGATAAACTACCGGGATGAAATCACCCCATGATTACATAATCTTAAATGCTTAATACGCTGAATCCGGAAATAAGGATAACAGGGCAAGGAATTGAATATATCTACAATTGAATAATAAAGACTTCGGTCTTTCCGGCCCGGAGTATATCAACCGAAACACGGCTTCCTTTCTCAAGTTTTTTAAGCCGGTTCATATAATCATATATATCAGTCACCTCTTTTCCTTCAATAGCCATAATACGATCACCCTTTTTCAGCCCTGCCTTTTCGGCAGGACCTCCGGGAGTTACTCCACTAACGCCCAATCCTTTTCCTTCCGTGGAGGTAAAATCAGGCATGATCCCAAAGGTTACTTTCAAGCCCCGCATGCTGCCTCGTTTTGCAGCACCGGCTTCCTTAAAGGTAAGCGAAGTGGACGGTTGCGTCAGCCTGTTGATAAGTTTTGACGACAATTCGACAATAAGCTGCTCACCTTCATAATTAATCTTGTCAGCATCATCAAATGGTGTGTGATAATCTGTATGCACACCGGTATTGAAATAAAATACAGGTATATTCTTGCCATAGAAAGAAGCATGATCGGATGGGCCATAACCTTCAGGCGAATATGAGGCTTTTAAAGAAGACCCGGCCAGAATCTCATTCAGGATACCCTCTCCTTCAGCAGATGTCCCTGTACCACCAATACTCAATGACTTTGTATCAGGATTAAGGCGGCCGACCATATCGAAATTGACCATTGACTTAATCTTCCTGATATCTACCGGAGGATGCTCTGCAAACCATGCTGAGCCAATGATTCCAGACTCTTCAGCACCGAATGCAACAAAGATTATACTTCTTGCAGGCGATACTTTCCCCGAAGCAAACCATCCGGCAAGTTCCATCATCGCGGCAACACCCGAAGCATTGTCATCTGCACCATTGTGTACAGCAATGGTATCAGGGATTCTCGAACCACTTCCATAGCCACCCATGCCAAGATGATCATAATGAGCCCCTACGACAACATACTCATCCGATAATAAGGGATCACTGCCCCGAAGCATTGCAACAACATTCATTGTCTCGGCTTTCTTCAGCCTGACATCCGAAGTCGCATCCACAACCGCCTTTAATACAACCTTTACCGGCTGACGACCCTCAATAAGTGCCTTCTCCGCTGCTTTAAGTGTTGTTCCACTCTCGGAAAAAAGCGCATCGGCAGTCCTACGGCTGATCCATAGAACAGGCAATCCTGCATCTGCATTGCTCTTATCATAAAAAACACGTGCCGGCTTATCTTCCTTATCAAAAGAAAACCCTGAAACAAACAACACACCTGCTGCACCCCTGTCTTTTGCCGCGAGCACCTTTGAACGCTCATCAGATGATGAAACATAGGGACTCTGGCTGTTATCAGGATCAGGATCACCCCGTAAGATAAGTACCCAGTTTCCTTTTACATTCAAACCATCAAAGTCGTTCCATTTTAAAGTATCAGTAGAAAAATCAAATCCATAACCTGCGAAAACAACAGGAGCATTCAGTGTAGAAGAGGCCGAAAAAGAATAGGGAACCGGGGGTTCAGCACCTGTGATGCCATTAATGGCAATTTTATTCATGTCTCCGGCAGTAGCTTCTGTTATCAGACTAAATGGCTGAAGTCCATCATCAAATAATAATTCTAGATTCTGGGCTGCAAAATAGTCACGTATATACTGAGCCGCGGCACTACCGCCAGGGGTTCCCGGCTTACGCCCCTGCCATTCATCTGAGGCCAACAGGGTTATGTATTGCCTGATATCAGCAGCCCTGATCTCAGGTGAATTCCGTTCTGTCTGGGCTCCCGCCATGGAAGCCAGAAGCATAATTCCCGATAGAACCATCGGAGAAAGAATACGTTTCATCATTTAATATTCAATTTTAGGTACAAAAATACCTGTTTCTTTCCAACCATAAATACATCTGCCTGTAAAATGCTAATTTTGCCGGCACAATGACTGTATGTAAAACAGGATTCATGCACAAATGGTTCAGAACATCATACCTGATATTTTCGCTGGTTTTGGCGGCTATATCCGATCCTGTGCAGGGGCAGACCACCGTTTCTTCGTTTGATTCGCTTTACCAGTATTCAATAACGGATGTCCCTGCCGATATAGTTAAGGTCATTGTCTCTCCTCTGAAATGGGATAAAAAAGACTGGCTTATGACTGGTGCACTTCTTGGTTCTACCGGATTGGCAATGACTGCTGATAAGCCGGTTGCCGGTTTCTTCACGAATAATAACAACCTGTTACTAAACGATGTGAGTAAATACGGACTTGAGCCCTGGGGCAGCGGTGTTTATTTAGGTCCAGCCATAGCAATTGCTTTTACAACCGGACTGATCAGCCATGACAAAAAGCTCCAGTTTGCTGCCTACAAATCGGCAGAAGCCTGGCTATTAGCTGCCGGAGCCACTCAGGTGGCCAAACAAGTCTTTCATCGTCATCGCCCGTATGAGTCACCTGATGAGCCTTTTATTTTTGATGGCCCAGGTATATCTCACGACTACCTTTCATTCCCGTCAGGCCATACCAGTACGGCATTCGCGACAGCAACCGTTTGGGCAAGGATTTATGCCGATAAACCCTGGGTTGGTGTACTCTCTTACTCTCTTGCAACCATGATCGGGTTAAGCAGGATACATGACCGGCAACACTGGCTTTCGGATGTGATGGCAGGTGCTGCCGTAGGATATTGGATTGGAAGCACGTTGGTACCTTCTGAATCAAGAAAGAGAGGATCGTTGACATTCTCCCCATGCATTGGTGATGGATATTACAGAATTGCCCTCTGCTGGAATCCCCGATAAAGCTATCCCAGAAAGGTATTCATCCGCTTTTCCCTTTCTTTACCAGCATCATGAAACTATTCTCCAGCTCCATGTAACCCTGATCATAACAAAAAAAATAAGTCTTGTTTTTCCGGGTTTGAAGAATGCTCGTGAAATACTTAAAATTAAACCCGGCACTGGTAAGCCTGTCCCGATGAAGAGTTGTTTTACCTGAAGTATTGAATGAACACAATATCCTGTAATTATTTTTCAGCACCTGATTCACACGCCTGATGATTGTTATATCATCGCGGTTCAACCGGTTATTGTAATTATTCCGGCACTGATCTGAACAAAACTTCTTATCTGCCCTTCCCCGCAACTCTTCACCGCAATCAAGACATTTTCTTAATTCCATCGTTAGTTGGTTTTGATTGATTCTCAAAGATAAAACCGTTTTTAGTCGTTTACAAACATTTTTATTCGATTATAATTATTTTTTAACCGAATAACCTGGGTATCAACATATAATTTTACATCATCCTTTCTGATCAACCTCGTTCAGGTTAGGATCAGAGGTAATTATTAAATAACCAACACGCCCTCACGGGCACAAAAATCTAAATTAATGAATACCATGAACAACCATGTACAGCTCATCGGGTTCCTGGGGGCCGACCCCGAAGTGAAAAAATTCGATAACGGTCGTCTGATGGCCAGGTTTCAAATGGCCACCAATGATTATTATACTGATAGTAAAGGTGAACGAATCACCCAGACAGAATGGCATCAGGTAGTTGCCTGGGGAAAACTTGCAGAATTATGCCAGTCTAAGCTGAAGAAAGGGGCTAAAGTAGCTGTCATCGGCAAGCTCTCCTGGTATTCAAACAATGATGCAGAAGGGAACAAACACCCGATGGTGAATATACAGGCAAACGAGATACACCTTCTGCTAAAAATCGATCCCCTTGATAAATAATCCGATAAATCGGATCCGGCCCATTGATTATCAAAGGCACCGGATCCGATTAGTTAACCTGACAGGCCGATTACTTATTTCAATAGAAATCTCTACTGAAATCTTGACCTCTTCATTCAATTTAAGGATTTTAAACCTCACTTTCAACAGAAAAAAATATATAGAATTTGGAGTAATATCATATTAAAAACATATACCTTTGCGCGATTTTTTGAAAAATAATCATGAAACGCTATAACAAACTGGCTTTAAAGATTTTAATATACAGTTTCGCGATCTTCGGATTAGGAATGGTTGTAGCCTGGTCCGCAGTTAAACTAAAGATTACCAACGATCCTGGGGGAATAGATAAAAATGATCGTTACTTCCAGGAAGTTAACTCATCTAATAATCAACCAGATAGACCAAATCCCAATTTTCCCGTGAATCATCTGAAAAGTGGCAAATTATTGGAGCGGATATCTGAATTATATAGCCAATACCCCACTGATACTAAAAGAATACTAAAGCAGTTCAATGTAACAGACGATTTCCTGACGGTAGAAAAGATGTTACAAGCCATTGAACTGAATCTTGAAGATAACAAAATGGCAAAAGCAGTTCCCGGAACAAACAGCCAGCGTTCATCAAGTGTGTTTTACTGGATGAACCTTCCGGAATGGCCCGTACTGAAAGAAGCCGTCAGCAAAGATCAACCTGTCATCGACAGCGTGGCAGAAGTTACCGGAATAGACAGCAGGCTCATCTCCTCCGTTTTAATTGCCGAACAAATCAGGTTGTTTGATTCACGTCGTGAAGCTTTTAAAAAATGGATCCAACCACTTAAGATGCTTACTTCAGAGACATCCTTTTCTTGGGGGGTAACCGGAATCAAAGATTTTACAGCAATAGCCATTGAAAACAACCTTCAGGACTCCACCAGTGTTTTCTACCCGGGAAACCAATATAGAAACCTCCTTCGTTTCACGAGCGACGACCATACCACTGAACGTTTCACCAGGATTACCGACAGCAGGAATCATTATTATGCTTATCTCTACGCTGCGCTATATATAAAACAAATACTCCGTCAATGGCATCTGGCAGGGTATGCTATCGGTAACAGGCCAGAGATAATAGCAACACTCTATAATATTGGTTTTGCCAATTCTGTTCCGAAAGCCAAGCCACAGGTTGGTGGAGCTACAATCGATGTAGGAGGGAAAAAATATACATTCGGACGTATTGCCTGGGAATATTACTATTCAGGTGAACTCGACGATGTATTCCCGTTCCCTGCTCCTCTGAAATAACAAGGGATATCAATTACTATCAATTTTACCGGCGACAGATATCATACATGAACACAATCTCCGGTACCCCGGGGCATATTATACGCTAGAAAAAAAAACAGACCAAGTTCCGCTACTCATTCCAAAGCATAAACTACTTTCCAACCAGTAGACAATTAATTATACTCGCTTCCGTCTTATATTTAATAAATTTTCAATAATTTTTGAATTATTTTAGTAACATTGTATCACAAAACAACATTTTCTAACCTGTTGATTTAATGTTTTTTGAAAGTCAATTTTAAAGGCGGGAGGGAATAAATATATACCAAAGATAGGGCAAAGATATAATATCAGTATAAATGGCCTATGATTACAGTAACTATGGAGTAGAGTACATATATACAACCCATAACTATATACAATTTTTGGCACGATATTAGTAACAGCCATCAAATTGTCAATTTTTTTCGAAACATGCCCCGGAACATAGGGGCTTGGGGTTATTCTACTTACAAAAGAGTTTGGAGTAGCTAATATAACCATTATTATAACTCCGGCATCAATGACCTGAAAGTTCCGCTACACGATTCATTACCCGGAAAAGATTTCCTCCCCATATTTTTCCAATATCCTCTTTTGAATAACCACGCTTGATAAGTTCCTTCGTAATGGACGGGAGTTGCGAAGCATCACTGCAATCGGCCAAACCTCCTCCACCGTCGAAATCGGTACCTATTCCTACATAGTCAATTCCAATCAGTTTCACAATATGATCGATATGATCGACGGCATCAGCAACCGTGGCACGTCGGGCCGGGTATTGCTTCTGAAGGGCATACCATTCTTTCCGGGCCATTTTCATCTCCTCATCCGACAAGTTCGAAAAACCATTGTATTTAACACTTAAAGCTTTAAAAGCACTATCGCGCTCCGGATCCTGTGGTATATCCTTTACATAATCGCTCAGAATACAAAGTTGAATAACACCTCCGTTCTCCTTCAATTTCAACAACATATCATCTGTAAGGTTCCGCCGGTTATTGCAAACAGCCCTTGAACAACTGTGGGATGCAATGACAGGGGCTGCCGACAGCCTGATAACCTGGTAAAAACTGGAATCACTAATGTGCGATACATCAATCATCATCCCTACCCTGTTCATCTCCCTGACAACCTCCATGCCAAATCCGGAAAGGCCGCCATAACCAATAGTATCATTGGAAGAATCACACAGATCATTATTCTTTGTATGGCACAAGGTAATATATCTTACACCCCGTTTATAGAAATGATTGACAGCACTGATATCATGGCCCAGAGCATACCCATTTTCTATACCCAGGAATACAGCTTTTCTGCCTTTCACTTTCATATCCAAAGCCTGCACAGGAGTTGTTGCTATTTCGCTACGAATCCAGTTTCGCATGACAACCTGTTCAACAGTATCAATGATCTTGTTGGCCATCAGGTAAGCCAGTTTATGTTTCTCAGGTGTACGGTCGTCCTGCCTCAAAAAAACTGCAAAAAATACCCCGTCAAGTGAACCTGTTTTCATTTTTGGCAGATCAACACAATTGCCGGCACCACGGTTATCAGATCCAAAATCAAGAGCCCCGTCCATAAGGCGTAAAGGGGTATCAGTATGTGAGTCAACAGTAAAAACTGATTTATGGGTCACCATGTAAGTTGTATCAGCCACCTGCGAACAGAGTTGCATGCAAAAACATAGGGCAGCGAGGGAAAGAGTAAATTGTTTTATCATAAGAGAGGGGATGATTCGAGGGTAATCGGGTCTTAAAACAAAGCAAACCGGGTGGCAAAAATAAACAATCGACAGGTATAACCTTCCTGTATATTGAAAGATAGTTGCAAAATCAATTTTAATTTATAGCTTTGCAAAGTATTTCTAAAGAAAAATTTAAGGATAAGACAAACAGATGCTCTTACCCTTTTTTTTGTTTTTGATGAAATATTAAAAATCACTAAATCACTCAGAAACCGTTATTTCACATGACAAAACTAGCAGTTGTGGCTTTTGGTGGTAATGCTCTCCTTCGCGGCGATCAGAAGGGCACCATTGACGAACAGGAAGCCAATGTTTATGAGACCTGCACACACCTATTACAGTTAATTCAATCGGGATATAACGTAGTAATAGGACATGGCAACGGTCCTCAGGTAGGGAATGTGCTTCTACAGCATGAAGCCGGCGAAAAGATACACGGGATTCCTGCACAGCCAATTGATTTCTGCGTTGCAGAGACACAGGGTTCTATTGGCTACATGATTGAGCAGCAACTTCGCAATGTATTGCTCAAGGAAGGCCTCGAAAGAGACATACTGACCATTATCACCGAAGTTGTTGTAGACAAGAATGACCCCGCTTTCAGCAATCTGACCAAGCCTGTCGGCCCTTTTTATTCAAAAGAGGACGCAGACCGGATTGCATTAGCCAATGGCAGTGTATTTGCTGAAGATCCCCGGGGAAGAGGTTGGCGTAAAGTTGTAGCCTCTCCCAAACCCATTTCCATTAATAATGTTAAATCGATCGAGAAACTTGCACGTGATGGACAGATTATCATAACTGTTGGAGGTGGTGGCATACCAGTGTTCTATGTCGAAGAGAAGAAACTGCAGGGTATAGATGCCGTAATTGACAAAGACCTTGCTTCAAGCCAGCTGGCATCGCAGATTCATGCTGATGAATTCATTATCCTGACCGATGTTCCCAAGGTTTACATTAATTTCCGTAAACCGGGAGAGAAAGCACTTGACAGGATTTCTCTGTCAGAAGCCCGCAGGTTGATGGCAGAAGGTCATTTCGCAGCGGGTAGCATGGCTCCTAAGGTAGCTGCCTGTATACAGTTTGTAGAAAACGGAGGCAGGGAAGCGATGATAACTACCGCCACCGAACTTGGTAAACAAGGCGCCGGAACTGTTATCTTTGCCGTATAAAATCACTTATTACATTTCACCCAATTTAAAAAATTAAATCATGGCTTTCAATCTCAGAAACAGAAACTTCCTTAAGTTACTTGACTTTACACCGAAAGAAATTCACCACATGCTTGATCTGGCAGCAGAACTTAAAAAGGCTAAATATGCCGGAATAGAGCAACCTCGTCTTAAAGGAAAGAATATCGTTTTACTCTTCGAAAAAGACTCAACCCGTACCCGTTGTGCCTTCGAAGTTGCAGCACTTGATCAGGGAGCACATGTAACCTACCTGGGACCAGCCGGATCACAGATGGGAAAGAAAGAATCGATGAAAGATACTGCCCGTGTACTCGGCCGTATGTATGATGGGATCGAATACCGTGGTTATTCTCAGGAAATCGTCGAAACACTAGGTGCTTATGCCGGTGTTCCTGTATGGAACGGTCTTACCACTGAATTTCACCCTACCCAGATTCTTGCCGACTTCCTCACAATGATGGAACATTGCGATAAACCGCTGCACCAGGTTGCTTTTGCTTATTTTGGAGATGCCCGTAATAATATGGGCAACTCACTGATGGTAGGGGCTGCTAAAATGGGTATGGATTTTAGGGCAGTTGCTCCGAAATCCCTGTGGCCGGAAGAATCGCTGGTTGCAAAATGTCGTGAAATTGCGAAAGAAACTGGTGCGACAATAACGCTTACCGAGAATGTTGAAGAAGGAGCTAAAGGTTGTGATTTTCTGTATACCGATGTTTGGGTTTCTATGGGCGAACCAGCCGAGGTTTGGAACGACCGGATCAAGCTACTCCACCCGTATCAGGTAAATATGAACGTGGTAAAAGCTACAGGAAATCCACGGGTCAAATTCATGCATTGCCTCCCTGCCTTCCATAACCGCGAAACTGTTGTTGGGGAGGAAATCTACCAGAAATTCGGCATTGAATCGATGGAGGTAAGTGAAGATGTATTTGAATCACCAATGTCGATTGTTTTCGACGAGGCAGAAAACAGACTTCACACCATTAAGGCAGTTATGGTTGCCACCTTAGGCGCATAAACTGTAATTACCAAAACATGTAAAACCCCGGGGTCAAATGATTCCGGGGTTTTTTATTGTATCACAAGTAAGATCTTCATATAAATCAGGCAGTTGATATTACAACTCTACGCGCATGGCAAATCGTAAGAAGAACAACAATACTATCAGGAATATCCAGGCAAAACGTGAAGGGAAAACCTTCTTTTCTGATTTTATCAGTCTGGCCGGTTCTATCAATGGCAGGGATTTAAGCATAGGCACAAAAGCCAACATATAACTAGATAGTGTCACAAGGACATCCCTGCGTAACGGTGGATAAAATGTAAACATGATTATCACACTTCCTGCAGCCCATGGAATCAGAACCGAAAACCAGATTAATCTGTATCGGAGTATTATATCCTGAAAGAACAGCCGCATCGGGCTGGCTTTAAAAAACTGACGTGTCCATCTCCCACTGGTTGAAATCAGCACTGTCACTGATAACAGCATGATTCCAATTCTTACAGGCAAGGCAGAGAACATCCAATGAAAGGCAAAACCAAGTCCGTCATAGAAAAAGACAGCATAAACAAGCCCGCCAACAAACTTCATAATGGCATTGACAGCAACCCAAATCAGAAAAAGCCTCAGGTGCCACCCAAATTTTTTACCATTGGCAAGCCAACCTAATAACAAAACACCTGTAGTCAGACTAATTAAATATGGAAGACCAAAAACCATTAAGATCAGGGAATCATCCCAGATACTTTGATCGCCTGAAAGGAAATGGATATGTATAAAAGAGCTGTTAAAGTTTATACCTGATGCATGCATATAAAAAACCTGAAAGAGGTTTATTACCACATGTACCAGCAGGAAAGAAATGACAAAGCTAAAGACCGAAAAAATGACATGGTTCCAAGCCTCACTTCCTTCAATCATCGACTTTTGTTCCTCTGTACAACCAGGAGGTGTCAAACCCGAAAACAATGATCTAATCAAACTGCTTAGTTCAGGGAACCTCCCAAAAACGTTACCAGGCCTGCGATGTCTTTTTCTTTTCAAATTTCAGTGTTATCTTATCTAAATATTCGAATCCGGCATTTTGACGACTAAACACCTAACAGTATTGCACTAAAGAACCTTAAATAATATATTGTGTTACTCATTCCTTTATTAGTAAAGCAAATATATAGAGATTCATGGTTTTCAGACTTTCTGCATACGAAAAATCCAGGGGTATGGAAGGAAGAACTGAACACACAGCTAATTTGCATACCTGCCAAAGATGGACATAATTGTATCGATATATGTTTTTGATACAGGGACTTCAATACTCTCGGCAACATCCAATTCGAGCATAAGGCCATTTTTGTCCTTTCGCATTAGCTTTACCTTCTCAAAATTAACCATGAACGACCGATGACACCTGACAACACCTCTATCAGCCAGATAAGGTTCAAGTTTTTTCATGGTATTTCGAAGGAGAAACCTGGCAGCATGACCTTTCTTAAGATAAACAATCGTTACGTAATTACTTGAAGCTTCAATATATAACAGATCACCAATTTTAACAGAAAGCTGAAGTACATCTTTTTCATCATGAAAACCAACCAACTGTGAAGAGTAATCCTGTGATGATAATCCATGAGCAGTAAGTTCCTGTAATTGGAATTTTTTCTCATTGTAAGAAAAATACAACCATAAAACGGAATAGGGTATCATTAAAACCAGTGCTGTGTTCTGAACAGAGTTCTTCAGTAATACTTCAAGTGGTCTTACATCATCCAGAATCTGCTTCTCATACAAAGTATAAAACAAGGCCATCAACAACACCTCCGCGAGAACCCATAGAACATACTGAAAAACAGAAATTCGGTAATTACGGGTAATATAAAACATAATAATCCGGCTGAGTACAACAACCATCACCCCTGTAAGAATTACCAGACTACTGTAAAACAGCAACTCCAGCCGTGTGACATTATACCAGTTCTCAACACCAAAAGGAGCATAAAGATTAATAAATACCAGAGCAAAGACAGCAGTAAATACAACATGTCTTATAATATTTGGCCTGGAAGTAAGATACCCTGGCAACGGCTGCTTCAAATCGACCATGAAATATTTGACGGTTATGAGATTCAAGTGGATTTCAATTACAAATATCGGAAATTATTTCGTCCCTGCCGGAGGAATTCCAGCCCAAAACTGAACCTTTCGTCCCATAGCGAACGGCTCCAAACCATTTACCAAATGTCAGATCAAATCCTACGTTCCTTTGCAAAAACTTTTCAACATGAATTACCAGGAGTATAATTCACGATTTGCAGGAATTCAGGCAGGAGAAGATCGTCAGATTATTACCGACTCAGGAATTCTCAACCTTAAATGGCTCTGTTTTGAATCGCAGGCATTTTCATCTCAAAACGGCCAGGGTTCTTTGGACATTGCAGCTGTTTTGCAACCCAATGCACCAGACTTTCAAATCGAAGAGAACTTTGCTTTTAAATATCCAGTCATATTACCTTCCGAATGTAGCGAAAAAGGAAGAGTGTTGGTTTTACTTCACGGATTGAATGAACGATCGTGGAACAAGTACTGGAGTTGGGGGGCTTTTCTTGCCGAAAACCTCAAATGTCCGGTATTGATGTTTCCCATATCTTTTCACATAAACAGAGCACCCCAATTCTGGAGCGATGCCAGAACAGTAAGCGGTTTGATGAAATCAGGCGACGTATCGCAAAGCAAAGCAGAATCAACTACTTTCGTAAACTATATCCTAAGCCAGAGACTGGCTGATAATCCATTGCGATTTCTTAAATCTGGTTTTCAAAGTGCATTAGACCTGATTCAATTAATCAATATGCTCAAAAGCAAACAGGTTGACTATTTAGGGCAGACTGATCGTATTGATTTTTTTGCCTATTCAATAGGAGCATTCCTATCTCAGATTTTAACAATATACAACCACATAACGGGTAATGAAATCCATAAAACGGCCATTTTCTGCGGAGGGGCACCATTCGCCAAAATGAACGGAATATCGAAACTTATCATGAACAAAACGGCTTTTCAGTCAATATATAAGTATTACCTGGAGGATACCATCAGAGAGATGAAGTCAGGAAGCCCACTTGGAAAATTTCTGTCAAAACACCCAATGGGGCAGGCTTTTAATGCAATGATAAACTATGACAGGGCTCCATCCCTGATTAAAAGTGCATTCAGCTCAGCCAGGAATAAAATAATGGTAATGACGCTAAAAAATGATTCGGTTATTCCATCAGCACCCACAGCCTTGCTTCTCAGAAATACTGATGGAAAGGTCATTGAGCATGATTTCCCTTACCCGTATATGCACGAGAATCCATTTCCGGTGTTTTCAGATAATAAAATGTCAGCACAGGTAAATACTTCCTTCTATAACATCTTTAACCAGGCCTCAGAATTTCTTAACGACAGCAAAGGAGGTCATTGAATTATTGCATCCAGGGATACTCCCGGAAAATTCTCTTGAATTTTACTAAAACTGGAAACATCCGTAACATTTAACCTGTTGCCCGGATGATAAATGACAGAAAGCCCCGGATTCAATGCCTGAGTCCTACCTATACAATTTCCTAAACCTGCAAACGCAATTATCATTTGCTGGCATGGATTAATAAAGAAAGCCGATGCGCATCTACTGCGAACCGGCTTCTCAAGTACTAAAAAGTAACTTCTAAAACAACAAAAACAACTAATGAAAAGTAGGTAAAGAGAGTTTAGTTTGGTATTACCAGGTTTTACCTGCAACAGCAACTATTCAGTTACAATGTCTGTGCCAAAGACATTTAATACCATATTTACAATAACTTAACAGTAAACTAAAACGTTTAAATTAGAATGTGCAATTATCCGATCTTATTTCGGAAAACACATGAAACAATAAGAATTAAACATAAAAATTTATCTATCAACCAATTAACTTAAATCAACAATTTAAGCTGAAAAAAATACATTTATCCGATTACGGATACCCTAAAATTCAATATAATTGAGATTTGAAGGCAAAATATTAAAAACACCTACGAATTAGGAGTAATATTATTTCCAGAAAAAAAAGGGGACCCTCCCGGGGACCCTTTTCACGATCATTTACAAGTAACCAAATGATATAACCAAAAACCAATAATTATTTTGAGAAATCTTACTAACACATTTGTGCAATCATTTCACCCCAATCGGAACGGTTTTTAAGAACAAATCTTAGCTCACGTCCATCACGGGTAAGTATGTTTAATCCATTATTCGAAAACCATCCTGATTTACAACAAATAACATCCTGAATATCTGATGGAAGAACTTCCAGAAGGTATTCATCAGAATTGCTTTCTGCCTGTTTAAAATAAAGACGCTGGTTAGTCAGAATCAACTTACCTTTAAATTCTGCACTTTCAGCTTTATGAACAGAATCACCTGCTTTAATAACTACTTCATTAGGCTTAAGTTTAGCTACCATAACTTTTAATTTAATTCAGACATCCGCTAGATTTCATATTCTATGCCAAATATCATTTATTATTGTTTACCAAATATTTACACCAATAATATAATCAATCAGTATCCACAAATAATCAGAAAATGTCCGATATAATCCACTCTATGTTCGAAATCAAACACCTGCCTGATTGTATTGATAATAGGACGTCATAGATTCAGGAAACGTTACAGCTTATGCAGTTTTGACGGATTGGGGCTTTTGGGTACTTTTGCCAACTGATTGAGGAACTTTATTTAATATCCGGCGTAAAAACGAAAAATGTAAAATCATTGAAATTCTTTTACAATTTATTTCTGCTCCTGATTCTTGCCGGTGTTTTTGCCTGTTCAAGAAAAGAGGAGAAAAAGGAGAGTGTAACCAAATTAGCTGTTAAGGAGACAGAAGCTGTCTTTTACAACCCTCCTCCTAAAACTGACGATTCACTGAAAATTGCGCTCGGCTCAGACTATTACAGGCTTCGCGACAGCCTTACTGCTTCCAACAATAAATTAATCAGGTTATTTGACAGTTTAAAAATCAACTATCGGTATACAGATGCGGCAATTCTGGAGTTTATAGAATCTGACAACAGAAAGACAGTTATCGGGATCTCTGGAATGAAGGCTCCCTGGGGGGTTATTTATTATGAAAAGGGAATGCCACCGCTTATGCTTACCCACGATTACAAATCAAATCTTCGTTTGTTGAGAACTGTAATTCCGGGCTATATTCTGACACCGGAACAACCCATACATGCAAAAGTAAAACCCAAAGCATCAGTACGTCCTCAATTGCCTTTGGTAAAGGAAGAGATACCCATTCCAGCCAGAGAATACCTATCTGTCAATCAGCTTAAAGCAATCAAGAAGGAACTGCCTGTCGACTCTTTGACTGGTGAGATATACTCATCAAGAGAACTTCCGCCATTTTCTGAATACATCAACCGAATAGGTCAGATTCCTCTCCTGCAGATAAAGTTTGATAATGATATTTTCGACAATACTGACTACTATTATACCAACGGGGTGAGAATTGAACATATCGCCCCGGTCTGGCAAAAATCTCCCGTAAGCAGCCTGCTTATCTCACCGCAAAAAAAAGGTGAAACGAATTATGGAATTTCAATTGTACAGAACTTATATACACCCCTGTTTCCTGTCAGGGAGGAGATACAATATGGTGACAGGCCATTGGCTGCTTACCTGTTTCTGGGTCACATGAGCATCTACAACAACCCTGAAAAGAGATACAGACTGGTTAGTGAAATAGATCTTGGGGTAATAGGTCCTGCATCCCTTGGAGGAGCAATCCAAAGCTATCTGCATGGAGAAGAAAAACGCCCGAAGGGCTGGAAGAATCAGATTGCAAATGATGTTGTTGCCAATTATAACATACAGTTGGAAAAAGGTATTTTACAATCATACGGACATGAAATAATCCTGACCTCCAATTTAAAGGCAGGAACCCTGTATACAAACGGAGGCGCCGGTATTCGCTACCAATGGGGAAACAGAAAACCTTACTTTTCGGGATATTACAACATCCCACTTCACTTTTCCCCAAAACAACCCTGGTACACCTACTTTACCTATCAGCTTAGCCTTCAGAGTGAAATAAATGCAGTGGGTTACGATGCCACCATGCAGGGAGGGATGTTTAATCTCAGCAGTCCTTATACAATTCCCGACGGAGACCTTAACAGAATCGTCTGGCTGGGTGAAGCCGGCCTCAGTATATCCTATAAGAAATATTCTGCTTCATTTATTCAGTACCTTTATAGTCCGGAGTTTAAAAATTCTCGCTGGCATAAATGGGGCCGAATAAAAGTGACTATCCCATTCTAACTAATACCCTGACAATGTCCATCAAGTATATCGCGGCTCATGATGTTAAGATCGTATTATCTGATAAAGAAAAAGCCATCCTGATTCACATCGACAAGCATCTGCTTGGTTGTCAGACCATAGATTGCTTAATGGAAATGTTATGGCAACAAAGCAGAGAACTTGTTCCCTGCAACAGAATCGGGATCAGTTTTGTAGAAAACGACGGAATCAGAGTAACTGCCAGGTTGTGCAAAACCGATTACGACAATATCAGGCTGAATGAAGGTTATACTGCCGGGTTACGAAATTCAACGCTAAAGCCTCTGCTTGATGAGCGAAAAGCCAGAATTATAGATGACCTTGAAGAACATCTTAAAGAAAATCCAGATTCGAATTCAACCCAACTCCTTTTAGAAGAAGGACTCAGCTCTAGCCTTACGCTCCCTCTCATCGTTGATGAAAGGGCGATCGGATTTCTTTTCATCTCTTCGAAACTGAAAGGTGCATATCAATACAGCCATGCAGCCCTTGTACAAGTCATCGTTGACCGAATAGCACAGGCAGTAGAAAAAATCTGGACAATCAGGAACCTTCAGCAAGCCAGAACCGACTATATGCAACTGCTCGGGTTCGTAGCCCATGAAATGAAAAGCCCGCTTGCTGCCGCTATGACACTAGGTCATACATACCTGGAGGGTTATATGGGTGAAACTGATCCTCTGGCAGTAGATACTATTGGTAAAATGGTGCGGGTTTCGGGCTATCTGGTTAACATGGTCAATAATTACCTTGGCCTTTCAAGGCTCGAAACAGGTGAAATGAGATATAAGCCCTCGGAAGATGTAAAATTTCTTTCAGAGGTTTTTGATATTGCGTGGGATACCGTTCAACCACGGTATCTCGAAAGGTCCAATCAGTTGTCGTTTAAACGTCCATCAAACGATATAGCGATTACCGCAGATGTGGGGCTTTTGCGCATGGCAATCATAAACCTGCTCGATAATGCAGCCAAATACGGGTATGAGAACACCCCGGTAGAAGTTACCGCAAGCTTCATTAAAGGGCACCTGATATTTACAATCAGAAATGAAGGCTTTGGTTTTACCGAGGAGCAGTCGCAAAAACTCTTTAAGCGCTTCAGCCGTTTACAACAACCAGGAAGCGAAGACAGAAAAGGTACCGGACTTGGTCTTTACCTTACCTGGTGGATTGTTGACAAACATAATGGAATTATAACCACATTGAGTGAGCCGGGAAAATGGGCCGAATTCACGATTGATCTGCCAGGAGCACTTCCGGTTTTCGGCTGAAATATGTTTCCAAATCCGGGCTGTTCTCCATTGTCTTTTAATGTGTTTTCAGTATCATTGCAATCTTAAATCGGAAACTCTTTTTATGCCAACCTACTATTATACCAATAAATCAGAGTTGTTCGCGATCATTGGTGAAAAAATCAGTTGTATTAACAAACTACTGCAAAAAACTACAGAAAACATCACAAAAGAGGAGCTACGGCAGATCATAGAGGCCATTGATTTCCTGAAAGACCATAAATACCAGATGGCCGATCAGGGATTAAACCAACTTGAATACATTATCCGTTCGGCTGAAGAACAGCTTAAAGCTCTGACACAGAAACGATGAACCGGCAGGTATTGGTTTTTCCGTATAACCAATTCATTGCAAACTTCCATCCATTCATTTGACCCGGATTTCCCCCATTCTAAGCAACCTCTTTATTACAATTCCCGGCAATATTTTCCCGGCTTCGAAGCCGTTTGCTGTCTGACTGTGAAATCAACCGGGTAATAGCAGCATGCAATTTGCCGGAGGCAACACGAGCCTGTCTGAAAATTTTTACATAGGTCAGTATATAGAAGCTTTGCTATATCAAAACAAGCTTGCCGAACCTGTGCCATTTTTAACTTTTAACCGTAGATCAACCGTAGGTCAACCGTAGATCAATCGTAGATCAATCGTAGATCAATCGTAGATCAATCGGGCCGGAAAGGTCAGTTCACGGTTGATATACGTATGAATACCTGATTACTTTCCTATTAAACAAACCCAAATCTGTGGGCAAAATCTTCAATTGCGGATATCTGGCTAATCTTTCGGGAGACCAACTGGTACGTACAGCCGATCTGTGAAAAGCGCCACAACGAGGTTAATGTGAGGGGAAACAGAAAACCCTGCTATGAAAATACCTCCCTTTACTTCGGTTATAATGAAGGGGCTGATCTCCGGGAGACAAGATATTCAAACGGCGGAGTTCCGGATCAGATAAGAATTATTCAGGATTGAAGTTGAAGAGGATTCTTTCAATCAGGTTAAAAGAGAGAGCAGTCCAGAATAAGAAGAGACACATTCCCAGCCCCGGCAAATATGTCTACAAAACAATGGTCTGGTAAAATGAAATCAGTTTTTTTTGAAGTGGTACTCTACCTAATTCAGAAGCAATTCAAAAACCTATGCCCCTGAACCAACCGGCAAAGCTTTTATCTGGTATACAAACCGCAATCCATCCCAGGCAAAGATAACCACATCCATCAGCATCAGATTTACCAGGATCTTCTCGACCTTTTCTCGCGAAATACCAACCAAAACCTTTATTTGGTCGATGGTAATTGACTCATTTTCTGAAAGGAAAGAAAGAATCAGTTTCTCCTGATCACCAAAACTCAGGAAACCACCTTTATGCCTTTTCCGCAGCTTCAAATAGCTTTTTATCAATCGGTTGGCTACTACATTACTATCGCCAATACGCAGATACACCTTGCGGCCTCCATCAGACTCAATCACCGAATGAGGCCCATTTTCACTTTTCGAAACCTTAACCTCAAGTACTTTTTTCCCGTTAACATTCCATTCTTTGCTGATAAAAGAAACCGGCGGATCAGTATAAATATTTGCGGCTGCTTCGACCATATAATACTCCTCAGTGGTTCTCACACCGGCAATTGCACCATTGTCTTTTACACCGATCAATAAGGTACCACCATTCGAATTGGAGAAAGCCACCAATGACCGGGCAATCTTTACAGAGTCATTAATCGCAAATTTAAAATCAAGATACTGGCTTTCACCTTTTTCTATTAAATTTAAAATATGATGTTTTTTTATTCTTTCCACATACGACGGGGTTATGAAATGCAAATATACAACGCAACATGGCGGGGTTAGTATTATCTTTGCATCATTACCGGGCTGATTAATCCGGGATAAACCAAATAAGTATGTACGAATTTGAACTAAGAATAGGCAAAAAACATCGCAAGGCTGCTAAACTTCTGGCCGATAAAATCACTGAAGAGATTAAACCAAAATACCTTATAGCTATCAGCGGAGAAAACAGGACCGGAAAATCTGCTGTAGCCCACTCATTGGGTGTAAGACTTAAAAAAAAGGGGATTATCGCGAAGATAATCCATATGGCCAACTATTATTACCTGCCACCAGCCGAACGTGAAGAGCAAAGGAAACGGTTAGGAATTGAATCCATTGGCTTTGATGAAATCAACTGGAAACAGATCCGTCAAAACATCAACGACTTTAAAAACAATAAAACAAGCACGCTCCCTCTGCGGGATGCGCTTAATAATCATATAGACAAGCTGACAACCGATTTCAACGGAATCGATGTACTGATAATCGACGGACTCTATGCTATTAAAATAGAGGAATGTGATTTGAAAGTTTTTATAGAAAACACTTTTAAAGAGATTATTTCTGATGAACCCCTTCCTGAGGATGAATCTCCTGATGCCTGGAAGAAACAGGTATACAAGCGGGAACACGCTCTGGTAAAATCTATAAAAAACCAAGCGAATTATTTTGTCGATTTTAATCCGGGCGGTGAAGAATTCAGATATTAAACTATCCCGGCATTAACCTTTATTTATTTCAAGCTTATCTGAAATAACGGGATTTGCATAACAATATAGACATCCTGAATAACATGGCTTAGGGGGCCATCCTCCCAGATCGATTGAACGGGTACAACCGCAATTGGGCCGACGATGCAGCTCTTTGTAATCAGGCTCAATTGTATCTCCCTTGATTTTATTCAGCTTTCTACCATCAAGACAGGCTGTTTGCTCAAACAAACCGACACAACACGGGCTTGCAACGACATCGAATTGTTCGCTCATCTTGTCAATAAATTCTCTGGTTTTGATTTTCGCATTTTCAGTAAAGCCCTCGATCTCCAACCCTGCTTTGCCGAAATGCCTGACTACTTTACGATAAATTGCAGGTTCCAGAAAACTATATACCATTGACTTTAATGCGGCCTTATGCATACCTTCCAGTATTACCGGCAGGAAGGAAAGGTTCGACTCGGTCATTCCTCCGTAACCGACAATTTTCATTACAGGATCAAAGCGAACAGTGATTAACGCATGAACTCCTGTAAGTTGAACCAGATCACCAAACATATCAACCACTCCTCTCGCAGGTGGAACATTTGGCTCAACCATTACTGACTCCCCAGATTTATTCATGAAAGATATCCCGCCATATCCGGTAACAGTCAGTTGTAAAGCTATTTGTATTCCCAACCCTTTCCACCTATTAATTGCCTCGTATAATGGAAGATTCAGAAGCGATTTCGGATGCCGGGTCCACAGTACAATTGAATGGACCGGTTGTCCCTTTTGTATCCGTTGCTCTACAGCAGAGATCAACTGCCGGGGATAAAATGCCGGCATGTCAGTCATCCGCGATGCGCTTAAAACAAATGGATATTTAAAGTTCATCTATTGCTTCTTTGGCTGTCAAAAATAAGTCCAAACAACCTTTATATCTCACGAATCAGGCGAAAATGATTAGATTTGAATCAAAATTACTGTTCATGAACCGACTGGTCATCTATCAACTTTTTGTCAGGCTTTTCTCAAATACAAACAATACCAATTCTCATAATGGAGATTTGACAATCAATGGATGCGGGAAGTTTGAACATATCACCTTAAAAGCCCTGAGGGAAATAGCTGACATGGGATTCACCCATGTATGGTATACCGGGGCCATTGAACATAGCACAACGACCGGAACTGATGGTTTTAATGGCGATGAATCCTGCGTAGTGAAGGGAAAAGCCGGTTCGCCTTATGCAATCCGCGATTACTATGATGTTGCTGCCGACCTGTCTGTAATTCAGGCAGAGAGGATGAAAGAATTAGAAGCCCTGATAGACAGAACCCATGAAGCCGGGCTTAAAGTGATTATAGATTTCGTCCCCAACCATCTGGCCAGAACATATAAATCGGACAATCGTCCGGACGATATAGAAGATTTTGGACAACGGGACGACAAAACAATCGCATTTCATCCTCAAAATAATTTCTACTATCTTCCCTGGGAATCGCTTCACCTTCCAACTGCTTCCCATTGCAGCCAGTTTAATGAAATGCCGGCCAGAGTAACCGGAAACGATTGTTTTACAGCCAGTCCTTCGCTGAATGACTGGTACGAGACTATTAAGCTTAATTATGGTGTAGATTACTTAAACAATAAATCTGAATATTTTGACCCGGTTCCCGACACATGGAGGAAGATGAACCATGTATTGAACTTTTGGGCAGATAAAGGCGTTGATGGATTTCGATGCGACATGGCAGCAATGGTTCCTGTAGCATTTTGGACTCAGGCCATAAATAATATAAAAAGCAGGAGGAACGACCTGTTGTTTATTGCCGAAATATATGAGCCATGGCTGTACAACGACTTTTTAAACCGGGGAGGATTTGATTATTTATATGACAAAGTGGGTTTCTACGATACGCTGAGAAATGTAATGACAGGACAAGCACCTGCAAGCCGGATCAGTGATTGCTGGAAGGGAGTAGAAGGGTTCGGACACCGGATGTTGAACTTCATTGAAAATCATGACGAACAACGAATCGCATCCCGGTTCTTCTGCCAATCACCGCTTCCGGGAATTCCGGCTACCGTTGTGGCATCACTCATTAATCGTGGAGGATTCATGCTCTATAATGGACAGGAAGTCGGTGAAGAAGGGGCCTTACCCACAGGATACAGCGGTGATGACGGACGAACTAGCATCTTCGATTATGGAACGATGCCTGCATTACAAAGGTGGGTTAATGGTGGGAGGTATGATGGTCTGGCTCTTACGTCAGATGAAATAAAATTAAGAGACTCTTATCGATTCATCACACGATTACCTAATAAATACCGTTCTTTCCAATCGGGTGGATTTTACGACCTGATGTGGGTAAATCAGCAACTGATCCAATTCTCAGGTGACAGAATATATACTTTCCTGCGTTATTATGATACAGAGGTGATGCTTGTTGCTGTAAACTTTTCGAACCAACCTGCAGATGCACCCATCAACATTCCCGACCACGCACTAAAACTTATCGGGGCAGAAATTCAGGAAAACATAAATATCATCGATTTGCATACAAATACCTGCTATACGGGAAGCAAAAACCCCCTGGGCGATCTTCAAGTAACAATCCACCTGACTGCCCATGGATATTTCATTGGCAATATTACAACCTGTTAGATCACAATAATATGTCGTCAAATTCGATTGGAAAAATATTCAAATTAACCACTTTTGGAGAATCGCATGGACCCGCTATAGGCGGTGTGATTGATGGCTGTCCTTCAGGGCTGGTAATTAACACTGATCAGATTAAGAATCAACTGGATCGCCGTAAACCGTCCGGAAAATTCTGGGCAACCTCGAGAAGTGAAAAAGATATTGTTGAATTCCTGAGTGGTATAACTACAGGAGTAACAAATGGTGCTCCAATAGGATTTATCGTCAAGAACCAAAACCACAGACCAGAAGATTACGATGATTACAGCACTGCATTCAGGCCATCGCATTCTGATTATTCATGGGAACTTAAATATGGGCGAAAACTGGAAAGCGGAGGAGGACGCCAAAGTGCCAGAGAAACTGTAGCAAGAGTTGTAGCAGGTTCAATTGCCCGTCAGTTCATTGCTACCAGCCAAATATCCATAGAATCATATGTTAGTGCCATAGGCCCCCATATTTTACAGGGAGATACCGAATATAGTGCGGCAGAGATTTACCAGAGCGCATTAGGTTGTCCGGATAAAGTTCTAGAAAAGAAGATGCTGGCTTATTTAGGTGAATTAAATGAGAGAGGCGATACAAGCGGGGGCATAATTACTTGCATAATAAAAAACGTTCCAGCCGGAATTGGAGAACCAATTTATGATAAATTACAAGCCCGGTTAGCCTATGCAATGCTCAGCATCAATGCTGTCAAAGGATTTGAGTATGGTGATGGCTTCGCGGCTGCAGCCATGACAGGTAGTAATCATAATGATCCTTTCACCTATACCGAAAACGGAATTCGCCCGAAAAGTAATCATGCCGGAGGAATTCTTGGAGGTATCTCGACTGGTGAGCCAATTCGTTTCAAGGTTGCATTTAAGCCCGTTAGTACTTTGATGCAGCCACAGCAGTCGGTTGATAAGACCGGCCTTGGGATAACTATTCAGCCGGCAGGCAGGCACGATGTTTGCGTTGTTCCCCGGGCCAGAGTTATTGTTGAATCAATGGCTGCCCTGGTAATGGCTGATATGATGATTCTTTCAAAAACATCAACCATATAAGATTTTGAATAAAAAAATAATAAACAAGACCGTCTAATCATGAAAAAAGCATTAAAAATCTCAGGCATAGCTATTTTGTCTGTCTTTATCCTGTTACTGGTTATCCCTTTAATTTTCAAGGGAAAGATTATAAACGTAGTTAAAGAAGAGGTTGGAAAAACTGTTGATGCCAGGATCGAATTCCCAGACATCAGTATATCACTCATTAAGAACTTCCCAAACATGAATGTTACCCTCGACAAGTTTTCTGTTACCGGAAAAGGCAGGTTTAATGAGGATACCCTGTTAACAGTCAAAAAAATAAGCCTGACTCTCGACATTATGAGTGTTATAAAAGGTGACCAATATGTAATAAAGAAAATTTTAATTGATGAGCCGGTTATCAACCTGAAAGTTCTGGGCGATAGTACTGCCAACTGGGATATTGTCAAAATGGAGCCTTCAAAGCAGGACGAAACCTCATCTGATACTTCATCAGCCTTTAGTATAGCAATGAATAATTTCAGGATTAACAATGCCACGATAGTATATGAAGACAAACCGAACAAAACGTTTGCAAGTATTGCCGGATTAGAATTTACATTATCAGGTGATCTTTCAGCCGGGACAACCACCCTCAATACTGAATCAGTGATTAACTCGCTGACTGTGGACTATGAAAATGTACGTTACATGAACAAGGCTTCCGTCAAATTCGAAGCAGCAATAAACGCAGATCTGCAAAACAAGCTTTTCACCTTTGAAAAAAACACCTTATCGGTAAATGACCTGAAGATAAATTTTGATGGGTGGGTAAAGATGCTTGAAAAATCATACGAACTGGATGTAAAATTCAATACCCCCGATACAGATTTTAAATCAGTACTGTCAATGATTCCTGCCATTTATAGTAAACAGTTCAGTGATGTTAAAACCAGTGGCGATTTTAAATTTGATGGTTTTGCAAAAGGGGTATATGAAAACGATAAATTACCAGCCTTTGGTCTCGAGTTGCAGGTTTCAGATGCAATGTTCCAATACCCCCAATTACCGGCATCGGTTAAAAACATTAATATTGAGGTATCTATAACAAACAAAGGAGGAAGTGCCGATAATACCCTTCTGAAAGTAGAGAAGTTCCATACAGAGATCGCTGGAAATCCATTAGATTTCACTCTCGGACTGGCTACTCCTGTCAGCGACCCCGAAATAACTTTCACAGCATTAGGAAAACTTGACCTGAATTCAATCGAAAAAATATATCCGCTGGATCAGAAACTCACAGGGATATTAACTGCCAACCTTGAATTGGCAGGAAAGATGTCATCACTTGACAATAAGAACTTCGATGGGTTCAAAGCAATTGGCTCGCTTCAAATTGAAAATATGGCAACAGGAGCGAAAGGAACGAGTACTGAGCTTAACATTAAATCGATGCTTTTCAAGTTCTCACCGGCTTTTCTTGAACTTGCATCTTTCGAAGCCGGAATGGGAAGCTCTGATATTAAAGCTTCGGGTAAAATAACACAATACCTCGACTATCTGTTGAAAAATGGTACCCTCAAAGGTGTTTTGAGCATCTCATCTTCCTATCTGAACGTTGATGAACTGATGCCAAAAACCTCAAATACAACTAATAGCGATTCGACAATAGCTCGCGACAATGCCCCCATTGAACTACCTGAACGGATCGACTTTACTGCTTCTTGCACTATTATGAAAATGAAGTATGATAAAATGGAGCTGACAAATATCAAGGGGCAGGTTACCTTGCGCGATAAAAAACTAAACCTCGACGACCTGACGATGAATGGCTTTGGCGGTACCGTGCAGACAAATGGCTACATACAGACAGTAAAAGATACACCAATTGAATTTAACATTACTGCAAAATTGAACCAGATAGACATTCAGCAGCTCTCATCTTCATTTTCAAGCATTGATTCCATTGCCCCGATCCTGAAGAAAATAAAAGGGAATACAAGTATGAGTATGAATTTCAACACCTCATTACAGAAGGACTTTACCCCTGACCTTTCATCAGTTCAATCGCAGGGAACTCTTAATACGGGTGAATTAATCGCCAACGACATAGATGTAATGAACAAAGCTGCTGATATGTTAAAGATGGAAAACCTCAGGCGAATTAAAGTAAGTCCAGCAAGTTTATCATACATCATTGAAAATGGGAAGCTTCTTGTTAAGCCATTCGACATAAAGGTTAACCAGATTACAGGAACGCTTGGTGGGACAACAGAAATCAATACCCAGGCTCTTGATTATGTATTAGGATTGCAGATACCAAGAACTACTTTTGGAAGCGCAGCCAATTCTGTTGTTGATGGAATGGTTGCCGAGATTAACAAAAAAGGGATTGCTTATGAGCCAGACAAAAACGTTGCGATCAATCTTTCAATTGGTGGAACAGCAAAAAATCCTACTGTTGGCATGAACCTGGGTAAAAGCAGTTCTGGCGGAAGTATAACCGAGGATCTGAAAGCTAAAGCCAGTGAAGAATTTAACAGGAAGAAGCAAGAACTGGAAAACCAGGCAAAAGCAGAAGTTGAAAAACAGAAAGCTGCAGCTGAAGCTAAATTGAAACAAGAACAGGAGAAACTAAAAGCTGAGGCTGAAAAGAAAAAGAAGGAACTCGAAAATAAGGCCAGGAAGGAAGCTGACTCATTAAAGAAAAAACTGGAAGATGAAGCTAAAAAGAAGCTAAAAAAATTCTTCTGATAAAGCATAGACAAAAGAGCCGGTATACAAACCGGTTCTTTTGTTATCAAGGATTAGATAAAGCGACAGGTAGAATTTTTCCATTCATAACTTTACAACCATTTAAAGCAAACCAGGCAATGAATTCTGCCATCCCGGCAGGATCAACAGGAGCCTGGTAGCCCGGAAAAGCTTTCTGAAGCATCTCAGTTTGTACTGATCCAAGCGCCAGGGCATTAAAGCTAATCTTACGATCTGATAATTCGGCAGCCAATGACTCCATAAGCACTGCCAAAGCCCCTTTTGCAGCACTATAGACCGATAGTCCGGGATACTTCTGACTTCCCTGAAATCCCCCCATGCTACTGACCGCGAGGATATGTGACCCGACCTTCAGCAAAGGGAGCAATGCCTGAGTAAGAAAAAACGGCACTTTAACATTCGTCGAGAAAGCATTCTCAAAATCCTCCAGTATAATCGACTCAAAAGATTTATTAACCATACTGCCTGCATTATGGATCACCACATCAATTGTCTCGGAATATAATAAAATGCGCTTTACCAGAAGGTGATAATCAACATTATCAAGATCAACAGTAACCGGAACAACTCTTGAACCATTGGAAGACCGATTACATGTTGATGCAAGTTCATTCAATTTGTATTCATTTCGGGCTAAGGCAAAAACAGTAATGGCTGATTGTTTCGAAAACTGATTCACAATAGCAGCCCCGATACCCTGCGAAGCCCCTGTTATCAATATGTTTGTCATAGTAAATTATTTTCTTGCCAAATTATCAACTAATAAAAAGAAATACTAACGAAAATACAACAATATAAAAGATCGGAAAGCATATTGTTCACACTAACGAAATGCTCTTATCCAATAATTTTCCAGTTAAATTTAACAATTATCACTCAGGTGAAATGTCATAATATAGTCGTACCTGTTGGTATCGGCATAATCATATAAAGAGAGGTTTCCTACCTTTGAAAACAAAAATTAGTTATAATTATTTAACCTGAAAATGAACTGGAAGCTCGATCCATCTGTCACTTATCTCAATCATGGCGCATTTGGTGCATGTACAAAAGAAATTATTGAAGAACAACGCCGTTGGCAGGACAGACTCGAATCTTCTCCCCTTCGGTTTATTATGAGGGAAATAGACGAGCAACTGTATCAAAGCAGACATACACTCAGTCGTTTTGTTGAGGCTGATTCCAGCGGCCTTGTTTTCGTTCCCAATGCCACTCACGGAGTAAATACCGTATTAAAGTCCTATGATTTCAACAAGGGAGATGAAGTATTGATCACGAACCATATATATCCGGCTTGTAGAAATACTCTTAGTTATATTCAGGAAAACCGGGGTATCAGGATTAATGAAGTAAATATACCTCTTGAAGGGATTCATCCTGAAAAAATAATCTCTTCCGTAATTGAGGCTATAACACCTGCTACAAGGCTTGTTATGCTTGACCATATCACCTCCCCCACGGCTATCATTTTTCCTGTCACCGAAATCGTAAAAGAGCTTAATTACCGCGGTATCGACAGCCTGATCGACGGAGCCCATGCACCAGGAAGCATTCCGCTAAGCATCAACGCTATCAAACCCACCTATTATACCGGGAACTGCCACAAATGGATGTGCACACCTAAGAGCTGTGGCTTTCTATGGGTGAATGAAGAATCCAGATCCAGGATCGTTCCCCTTGCAATAAGTCATGCATGGGGTAAAGAAGTCTCTTTTGAGAAGAGGTTTCATTGGCAGGGGACAGCAGATTGGTCGGCAGCCCTTACTCTGCCATTTACAATTCAGTTCATCGAAAAACAATTACCGGGAGGATGGAGCGAATGGATGAAATGTAATCATCAAATGGTTGTTGACGCCAGGGAGGTTATCTCCAATTCCTTGAAGATTAATACTTTATGCGACGCATCCATGCTGGCCTCCATGGCTGTAATCCCTATCTCGGCAAAGCCCAGTGCTATTCGCCTTGGTTATAATTCAATTGATCTGATACAGGAACAACTATATAAGCAATACAACATTGAAGCTCCTCTTTTTCAATGGGGAGAATCCCCTCAGTTACTTCTCAGAATTTCTGCACAACAATATAATTTCGTTCAGCAATATAGTTACCTGGCTGAATCACTGCAATCAATCCTAAGAATTGTATAACGATGGAATACCACAAACTGGCAGCCCTTATTATTTTCGGGATCACATACACAGGTATTATTTTTACACGATTACCGGGCATGAATATCGACAGACCCTCTGCTGCATTCTTCGGGGCTGTAGCTATGATTGCATCTGGAATTATGGGATTTGATGAAGCAGTCTTATCCATCGATTTTAACACAATCGGATTGCTTCTGGGAATGATGATCATTATTACAACACTTCAAATAGATGGATTTTTTGCACTTATTGCCAGTCATACCATAAGCTGGTCAGCTACAAGAAACAGATTACTTCTGAGTATCGTTTGGATTACAGGAATTTCAAGTGCCTTCCTTGTCAATGATGTTGTTGTCTTATTGTTCACTCCCATAATTATCACCATTTGCAGAAAAGGTAAACTAAATCCACTGCCATACCTCATAGCCGAAATTTTGGCATCGAATATCGGGAGTGTTATGACTATCACAGGAAATCCTCAAAATATGCTTATTGGAATAAATGCAGGGTTTTCATATTCTGAATTCCTCTTAAGGTTGTTTCCAGTATCTGCGGCAGGACTGGCAATTATTTCACCTGTGATAAGGCATATTTTTCGTAGTGAATTTCGGCATAATGATCCTATTAAAATAGACACCACCGAATTCAGCTACAATATGAAGGCGATGCATTTCTCAATACCAGTCTTTCTATTGGTTATCGTACTTTTCTTTTCGGGAAATATTACAGGATTATCTATTCCGATGATTGCTCTTATTGGTGCAACATTTATGATGATTTTGTCAAAAGAAAAGCCCTCTGAAATTATCCGTCAGGTTGATTGGGTACTCCTTTTGTTTTTTGCAACCCTGTTTATTGTAGTTCATGGATTAGAAACAACCGGAATAGTCGATCAGATAATAAATCGCTATACGTTGAATGAAACAGCCGGAGGACTTGCCTTCATCCACGGGATCTCGCTTCTGCTGTCTCAAATCGTTAGTAATGTTCCTTTTACGGTACTCATGCTGCCCGTGATGAAATCAGCAAACAGCGAGCTACTATGGCTGGCATTAGCCTCTGCTTCTACACTGGCCGGAAATGCAACCATCTTAGGAGCCATGGCAAACCTTATAGTAATTCAATCAGCTGGAAAATCAGGAATACATATAAGTTTCAAAAATTTCTTTTTCCCGGGAATTGTTATTACCTTGCTTACCTTTATCATTTCATTATTAGCAATGTACGGTCAACTAATCATTCAAGTATTATGAAAGAACCTATCTTCAGGGAAGCAGTAGGGCGACTTGAGAACTCTATCAGACGTATGCAGGCAACCGACAGTAGTGGTCATGACTGGTGGCATACCTGGAGGGTTCGCAATCTTGCCACCTACATTGCTTCCAAAGAAAATGCAGATCTTTTGGTGGTGGAATTAGCTGCTCTGTTACATGATGTTTCGGATTGGAAATTCAATGTTGATGAGAAGGCTGGTTTCGATAATGTAAAAGGACTGTTGGTTGTTAACAAACTTGAGAAGTATACACGTCCGGTAATTAGTTGTATCAGAAACATCAGCTTCAAAGGAGCAGGCGTTCCTGATAAACCAGGTTCAATTGAGGCTCAATGTGTTCAGGATGCTGATCGGCTAGATGCAATGGGTGCTATTGGTATTGCCCGCACCTTCGCTTTCGGTGGACATCACAACCGAACTCTCTTCGATCCTG
This sequence comes from Crocinitomicaceae bacterium, assembly GCA_003247185.1. Lineage (GTDB taxonomy): Bacteria > Bacteroidota > Bacteroidia > Flavobacteriales_D > Crocinitomicaceae > UBA4466. Next base: position 5,938 of record QKAV01000099.1, on the reverse strand, counting down.
AAACAAAACCAGTAATGGTCAATACTTTCGAACAGTACAAATCACAAAACTCACCAACAATCAACCATTTCTACGAAAAACTTTTTTTATTACACGACCGGTTAAATACTGTAACTGCTAAACGAATCGCTGCTGATCGTCATCAGTTTATGGAAGCTTATATCAAACGCTTCATGGATGAGTGGAATGGTTCGGATTTCATATCAGAGCAAGACTTTTGATTAAAATCATATCAACCTGCTAATATTTCCTTTCCATGAAAGGAAACCAACCCATCGATGGGGGCTGCCAGAACATGAATAGTATCAAATCCTGCATTCAGGGCTGAAGCCCGGAGGAGATCCTGAAAATAGTAAGCTACAGAACCAATCGCACCAATCCTGTACAGCCGTGGTTGAGGTAAATTATAAACCATAAACCTGAAAAAGTCATCAAAGCTACTTCCGATTAATCCGGATACCCAGTAATCGTCTTTATGCAAACTTAAAAAAGGGACAAAGGATGCCAGGTAACGTGAAGGGCGTTCATTCCGATAACTCCTTTCAAGAATTTGTTCAAATGATTGCCCATGCCATTGTTCAAAAGCCCAAAGCAAGCCATCGGGCATATCTTTCCGAAGGTATTTGGTAATAAGCTCCTTACCAATCACAGCACCGCTTCCCCAGTCACCAAACAGAAAGCCCAACGACCTGATAGTGTTTGTAATCCGATGACCATCGTACAGACAAACATTTGAACCTGTACCCAGAATACAGGCAAGACCTGCCTCATGCTTGAACAGGGCTCTGGAAGCACCTAATAAATCTGATTCTACTCCTACTTCGGTATATGGGAATACAGCACGAATTGCTTCTCTCACCTCACTAATACGTTCCGGGGCAGTACAGCCCGATCCATAGAAGTAAACCTCATCAGGAACAGAACAATCGAACCCAACAGGAAGTGATTTACGAATCTCTTCGGCTATTCGGTCGGGATTCAGAAAATATGGATTTAACCCGGCCGACTGAAACTTATTGACAACAGCACCTTCAGTAATTAATACCCAATCGGTTTTGGAGGAGCCGCTATCTGCCAGCAAAACATTAGACATGTTTAAATAAATTGATGATTGGTGGTAAAAAAACAATGATTCCAACAACGAGCGCTCCAATAGATACAATCAGAACCGCAGCAGCAGCCAGATCCTTTACTTTACCAGCTTCTATGTTGAACTCAGGAGAGACAAAATCAGTCAGCCGTTCAATACTTGTATTAATAACTTCAGCTCCTAATACAGTAACGATGGATAGGATCACAGCCATCCATTCAATACGGTTCAAACCGAACAATATACCAAGCAGAACAGCTAGTATTGCAGCAACCAGTTGGATGCGAATATTAATCTGCCCTTTAAAAAGTAACCCGATACCCCGGAATGCGTATCCAAAACTTTTGACACGTCCAGAAAGCCAGTACCGCATAATTCTACAATAATTAACTACAATATTACCAAAAACTGTTCATACAGAAAAATCAACCTCCGGAGAAATTACCTGCAGGCGGTTTTCGATTTACACCAAATAGAAATCAGCGAATAGATTGAAATCCGACAATACAAGAAACCACAAACTGTTGCAGGATATCCTTCAACAAAATTTAAGGCAATTCAATATTTACACATTTCAAATTGTGATTAAAAGATGAAACAGTAAATAAAGGTTTGGAGAATATTAATATACAGCCTGAAAAATTTTCATATCTCCTATTGAAAGATCAATTCAGCAGATACGGTTACTTTTTATCTCTTAACATATTTCAAAGTGTAAATCACTCAAAATGAAAAAAAAGCTTACCTTTGCAACCTTTTGCTAAAGTTATCTACAACTTAGCTTAATTCACTTTAATTCATTATGTTCCGGGCATTATCCATGTATTGTTTGGGATGTTTTTAACCGAAAAATTCACATGTCATCATTCGACTTCTCCGTTCTAAAACCGGAAATCCACGAAGCTATCAAAGAGATAGGCTTTGAAACGCCCACACCCATTCAAGCACTCACCATCCCATTCATCCTTAATGAATCGCGCGATCTGTTGGCCTTCGCCCAAACCGGAACAGGTAAAACAGCCGCTTTTGGCCTTCCTATGCTTGAAAGAGCGACCATTGGCACTAAAATTCCTCAGGGATTGATACTTTGCCCCACAAGAGAACTCTGTATTCAGATTGCCAAAGACCTAAGCAACTACAGCAAAAATCTTTCCGGAGTTCAAATTGTTCCTGTCTATGGTGGTGAAAGTATCGAACGTCAAATGGTATTATTGCGCCGTGGCGCAACCTTTGTTGTTGGAACTCCAGGACGAACGCTCGACCTGATTCACCGCTCACGTCTTGATATCTCTCAGATCAAATGGCTTGTACTCGACGAAGCAGACGAGATGCTAAATATGGGATTCAAGGATGAACTCGATTCAATCCTTGAAACTGTCCCTTCGGAACGTCGTACTATGCTTTTCAGTGCTACAATGCCCCGCGAAATCATTGCCATTGCCAAGAACTACATGCATGATCCCGAAGAAATTAGCGTTGGCAAGAAAAACAGTGGTGCCGAAAATGTAAACCATTTCTTTTGTATGGTTCATGCACCTGACCGTTTCGAAGCATTAAAGCGAATTATTGACATAAACCCAAACCTTTACAGCATTATATTCTGCCGTACCAGAACTGAGACAAAAGATGTTGCTGACCACCTGATGCAGGAAGGTTACAACGCCGATGCACTTCATGGTGACCTTTCGCAGGCTCAGCGCGACTATGTAATGAACAGATTCAGACTTCGTCATTTACAGGTACTTGTTGCTACTGACGTTGCAGCACGCGGTCTCGACGTTACCGATCTCACTCACATCATCAACTACAACCTCCCTGATGATCGTGAGGTTTATATTCATAGAACAGGAAGAACAGGAAGAGCTGGTAAAACAGGTGTTGCCATCAGCATCATCCATTCCCGTGAGATGGAAAGGATTCGTACACTCGAAAAACTTACAGGGAAGCAGATTGCATATATGCCAATTCCCAATGGGCGGTCTATATGCGAGAAACAAATCTTTAACCTGGTTGATAAAGTTGAAAACACCATTGTTAATGAAGAAGAGATTGAAAGCTTCCTTCCGGTTATCATCAAGAAACTGAGCTGGATGGATCGTGATGAACTTATAAAAAAATTCATCTCGGTTGAGTTCAATCGTTTTCTCGATTATTACAGAGATGCTACTGATATTAATGCGCAGATGCCCCGAAAATATGATCGCAAAGGAAAAGAATCGTCTCGTGATTCCTTTGATATAAAAAAAAGGAAGCAAGGATCAGGAAACATAGTATTCAGTCGCATCTTCCTGAATATTGGCCTCAAAAACGGCATAAACCCCAAAGTGCTTATCGGGATGATCAATGAAGCATTGCGCGACCGCAGCATCGAAATAGGACGCATTGATCTGGACCGAAAATTTTCGTTCTTTGAAATCGACAGCAGATTCACTTCACGACTCATATCTGCTTTGAACGAATCAAGTTTCGATGGTATAAAACTTGAGGCTGGAATGGCTACAGATCAAAAACCATCTGCAGAGAAGAAGGAACCGTTCTGGGAACAACCATACAAAAAGAAAAGACAGTCAGTCGATGCAGCTTCAATCGAAGATGTTTGGGATAAGCCAGTAAGAAAAGGGCATAAAAAATCTGGCAAGAAGAAAAGCTGGTAAGTTAATGAATCATAATAATAAAATGACCATCCCCTAAAAGGATGGTCATTTTATTATTAATTAAAGCTAATTAATTACTTCTTCATGAACCGGATTAATTCGATTCGATCTAACTGCAATGGTATTGAAAACACTCTCCTATTCACATTTCACCAGGTTATTCAACTTTTAAAGTTTTTTTAAGACGAACAAGCAGATCATGCTCGCTATGTACAACTCCATTCCATGATTCTGCTACATTTTCAGCCATCTGTACCAATTGAAACCTCAGTTCAGGTGATATCTCCGGCAGATTCTCGGTTGCAAAATCAATAAATGAGTTGAATGCTTCAGGAGGTTCTACTTTGAAGTCAATCAACCGCTCAATCTCAAATTCGGTATAATATGCATTAGCTGTTCCAAATGCATCGCTACTGCTCTCCAGTTCTTTTAGATTTCGACGAATCATTTCCAGGATAAGTTTATGTTCGCTGGGTTGAACCTCACCGTCAGCCATAGCAATGGCATAAAACAAACGACCTGTTTCAATAAAAAATTCCTGATAATCCATAACATTAAGTTTTACGTCAAAAATACGAACGCAACCCGAATTAACAAGGTCTAGACAAAAAAAACAAACCAGAAGTAACAATCAAGGATAATTCCAATATGGTATGATCACCATGGAAGTGAGGATTTTGCTAACTTGCACCAGTTTTAGAATTCCAAATTAGCTATCAATGTTATTTTGACACATGAAATCCAAAAGCCTCATTATCATCATTTTCCTTTTATCTGCAATCATTGTTCGCAGCCAGATACCTTTATCTTCGCCTGTTTTTCTTCTACCAACCGGTGAAGAAAAAGAAGGGCAGCCTGTTTTCAAGCTAATGACTACCAAAGATTCACAACTCAGGAAAGCACGACAACTATTCGATCGTGGATTTGTAAACCATGTGGTTACTCTTTATAAAATGGCACAACAGTATCAGGTAACTAAAGGGAACTTAGCTGAAGTCGAAGAGGCATACCTGGCTTTCACGAAAAATACTGGAGGCTTTGCCTGCACCGGATTTTGGCTCAAAACACCGCAAGGCCTTCTCCATAAACCCAATACTGGTTATGTAGATTTACATGAGAACTACCTAAATAGCCAACGTGATGAAATTGCAGCTCCCCCTCAAATTTTCAATCATGAAATGGGGCATCTTATTTTAGGTATACTGACAAATAAAGCAGGCAACACCAAAGAAATCAGATCACCAATTCTGCACTACTTTACCACCCTGACTGATTATCATACTGCTTTCGATGAAGGATTTGCTGAACATTTTCAATATATGACCCTGGAATTTGAAAGAAATGAAAAAATCAAAGATACAATTGAATCAAAAGTCAGGCGTCTGAAGATTGAGTTATCCAGGACGATGTATGGTTATGAGCGTGATTACAACTGGCCAATGAGAATGGGATTTTATGCGTCCACAATGCCGGTATGGTATCAAAAAATTGAGAATATACGGCGTCATTCTTTTATAAGAAACAACTGGGCTAAGATGCCTGCCCGTGTGGCAACCGGCATCAACAATCCTACCGAATATATCCAATACAGGAATGCGGCAGTTTGGCCAAATCCTGCTGGTTTGCGCAGTTATGCTGAAGCAATGAGCGTTGAAGGAATTTTGGCAACATTCTTTTGTTCCGTGGTCACGAATGACATGAACAAAAACTTCATGCTACCCGAAGTCTATCGTGCTTTTATTCCCGATACTTCAGTTAAAGTTCCCCAACAGATAGATGTCACAACTAACCAATACCTTAAAATGTTCATGGCTATTGCCGGTTCAGTACAAACAGATGTCAATCCCGGAGGCCCGTTTACAGCATTTATGAACACTTACCTCCAGATGTTTCCAACTGAATCATCCTACATTAAGTCGTGTTGGGAATTGTCCTCTGAACATCAATTCAAAAGCAATCCATCGCCTGAAATTTGGGTCCTTAATACTGAATTTAACGTCAGACCTTACGCGATGGGGCCATTCGGGCCTTCTTTACCAGCCTATGCATTCAACCTGAATGTAGCTGATACTATGGATTTGATGACATTTAAAGGGATTGATAGAAATGATGCCGAAAAAATCTTAACATGGAGAAATCAGAATCAAGGTTTCAAAACACTTTCTGATATTGAAAAAACACCGGATGTTGAGGC
>QKAV01000021.1 GCA_003247185.1 Crocinitomicaceae bacterium | reverse complement strand
TCATGAGGAAGATCCTACAACGATCTACGAATACTCAAGGGAGCTCAAGCAGTTGATTCTCCATGGTCAGGGAGAGTTGCATTTTGCTGTTACAGAATGGAAGTTGCTCAATAATCACAAAATAGCCATTGAATTTCTTAAGCCGAGAATTGCTTATAGAGAGACGATTCAGAAAAGTGCTGATGCCGATTACAGGCATAAAAAACAATCCGGAGGTGCCGGGCAGTTTGGAGAGGTGTTCCTGAGGATTGAACCTTATTATGAAGGAATGCCTGACCCGACAGATTTGACTGTCAGAGGAAAAGAAGTGATTGATCTGGAATGGGGAGGTAAGCTAGTGTTTTACAATTGTATTGTTGGAGGTGTCATCGATGCACGATACATTCCTTCCATTCTAAAAGGGGTAATGGAAAAAATGGAAGTAGGTCCTATCACAGGATCCTATGTCCGAGACATTCGAGTCATGGTCTATGACGGTAAGATGCACCCGGTTGATTCGAATGATATTTCATTTAAGATTGCTGGGGCACAAGCCTTTAAGGCAGCCTTTATCAAGGCGGATCCTAAAATACTTGAACCCATCAACGAATTGGAGGTGATGGTCCCCGATGAATTGATGGGAGATGTGATGACCGATCTGCAGACAAGAAGGGCGATTATTCAGGGGATGGATAGTAAAGGAATGTATAAGGTGATAAAAGCAAAGACGCCTCTGGCGGAAATGTATAAATACACAACTTCCCTCAGATCCATTACTCAGGGACGGGCAAGTTTTAATACCAGGTTCTCAGAATATGCCACCGTTCCGATGGATATTCAGCAAAAACTCATGAAAGAGATGCAGGAGAAAGAAGAAGAATAGAAATTTTGGAAACTAGCCGAGCCCATTAGATTTTGTGTCTGATGGGCTTTTTTATTACTTATTTCAAAATGTGAAAAAGTATATATTTACATTTATGTGGAGAATTTCAAAGACCATTTGTCCTTAGGATAAATTTAGGACACATCCTGTTGGTGAAATGAACAGTATTTGATAATTCTCGCAACCTTAATAAAACCGAAAAAAACAGAATATGAAAAGCTTATTCAATATCAATCTGAGGATTTTGATCGTCAGCGCATTTTTGATCTCATCAACATGCTTGTTTGGCCAGAATAAAGTTGTCAGAGAAGTTAGTTCCTTTGACCAGGTGAAAGTGGCGGATAATGTGAAAGTGGTTTTCAAAAAAGCCGATATGGAAAAAATCACTATTGTTGCTAAAGGCATTGGCTATGACAAGGTCGTTACCGAATCTTCCGGAAGAGTACTGACCATAAAGGTCAAAACGGGGATATTTAAGGAGGCAGATGTGCAGATTGAGGTTGAATATGTGAAAATTAGATCCATCGATGCGAGTAATCAGGCGGATGTCAAATTTGAAGGAGCCCTTACAGGGGATGAAATATCTCTGAAAGCCACAGGAGGTGCGGTGATCAATACCACAGTGGAAGCTTCGGCTGTCAAGGCCTCATTGTCTAACGGAGGAAGAATAGAAATCTCAGGGAAGGCAGATTTGCAGGAAGTGGATGCCTCACTTGGAGCAAAATATAATGCCTTTGAGTTTGAAACCGAGGACGGATTTGTGAAATCCAACACAAATTCCGATGTGGTAGTGTGGGTGAAAAATAAACTTGAAGCCAGTGCAGGATCGAAGTCAGAAATTAAATACAAAGGGAAACCGGCCGAAGTGAAATCAAGTACCAATCTTGGTGGCAAGATCTCAGGAAATTTGTGATCCCTCATCGAGCAGCCAGCTCAGATCATCACCGTCTTTAAAAGTTTTGATCGGCTGGGCATATCGAAATACTTTGCAGGGACCTTTTCCTATGAAGAAAATTTGTTCGTTTTCATAGCGAAGAAGAGATCCCTCGGGTAAGCAGACCACGTTGGTCGATTGATTGACCGTCACAAATTCATTAATGCGTACATCCCTGCTTTCCCCTCCATGATTGGGGAGGGTAGCCTCAGTATAGTGAGGATTTATCTGAAATGGTATGAAATTGAAGGCATTGAACGATGCAGGTTCAACAATTGGCATATCATTCGTCGTTTTAATGGTCGGAGAGGCAATGTTCGAACCGGCACTCCATCCGATGTATGGCATTCCATTAAGCACGGCATTCTGAATTGCAGGGATCAATCCTTTATCTTCCAACAACCTTATTAATTGGAAAGTATTTCCTCCTCCGACCGTAATGGCATCGTATTCTGATAACACTTTTTGCGGATTTGCCATGTTATGAGCACTGTCCATTTTATATCCCAACGCTTCAAATTGGGTAGATACGGCATGGAAGTAATCGTCAAGCGTAATAGTCACCCCGGCGTAGGGTATGAACAGAACTTTTTTTATTTTTTCGCCAAGAAAATCTTTGATATGCTTTGCCGGCCAGCCCAGATAAAGTTCGCCAGGATTTGTGGAATTGCTAAGAAGCAGAAGTCTTTTATTCATCAAGTAAAAATTTTATAGGCCGTAGGCAGTGAGAACGAGTTTTCTCGACCCGCCATAATTCCTATGTTCACATAAATATATTCCTTGCCATGTCCCCACATTTAATCTTCCTTTCGTAACGGGGATCGTTACAGAACTTCCCAGGACAGAAGATTTTAGATGTGCCGGCATATCGTCAGAACCTTCATAGTCATGCTGGTAATATGGCATATTTTCGGGGATCATTTTATTAAAGTGGCTTTCAAAATCCAGTCTAACAGTGGGATCGGCATTTTCATTTATTGTCAGAGAAGCCGATGTATGTTTAATGAAGATATGAAGTATACCACTTTTAATCTCGGTAAGCTCAGGGAAACGATTAACAATTTCACCAGTGATCAGGTGAAATCCTCTCCTATATGCATTTAACGATATTTCTTTTTGGAATACTTTCATAAGATATTCTATTCAATTCGTTCGTATGCCCCAATATCTGGAGCTTCATCTCGGACATTTCCGTC
>QKAV01000199.1 GCA_003247185.1 Crocinitomicaceae bacterium | reverse complement strand
CGCTCAAATTTTTACATGTCTTTAAAAGCCTTGGAACAGAATGGAAATGTTAAAATCAAATCAACGCCGAAGCTGTCTACCTTAAACGGGCATGAAGCAGAGATGACTATTGGAAAATCTGTGTATTACAAGGAAACCACCCAGAACATAACCGGAGGGGTAAATACGGTTGTCACAACAAGCCCGCGTTTCAATAAGGTAGATGCTAACCTGACTATCAAAATCAGGCCGCTTGTGTCAGGAGATGAAAACATTACGTTGGATATTACGGCTGAATTCTCGGATTTTATTCCGGCAGAAATTGAAGATGCTCCTCCTGGAAATGCAACCCGGAAATTCGTTTCGCAAATCCGCATCCTGAACCAGGAGACAATCCTGCTTGGAGGAATGGAGGAAGTGAGTGATGAAAAGAATCACTCCGGTGTTCCGATTTTATCTAGAATTCCGGTATTGAAATGGATCTTTAGCTCGAATTCGACCACGAAATCAGACAGTAAACTATTGGTTATGATTCAACCTGAAATTGTATACTAAGACGATGATTGATAGATTGGTCGAATATATTATCACGTTTAAAAAAATATGGGGCGTTCATATTGAGGAATCCGGCGAGGGAGATTTTCGCATAGACGCTCTATTGCTGGAGTATAGAAAGGGAGCTGTTTTCGTTCTGGAGAAAAGGAATCTGGAAACATTGAGTGATCTCGCGGAGCTGTCATCGAAACGGATTCCGGTAAGTATAAGCTATTCCGGATACCGGGTTTTGTACAAACGCACCGAAGAAGGGAGAGATGGCAAGCTTGAAGATCTTTTGCCTGGCGTAAATCACGAAGAGTTTTATGCTCAATCTCTGACCACGGTTGCCGGCCGGTTTTTCTTTGTTGTCCGGAAGTCGCATTTTGATCCGATTGTTAAACGAATGTCGGACTTGGGGCTGAATATTGTTTCAATAGCGTTGGGACCCGCGAATATGCTTTGTTTGTCTCCTTTTATCGGAAATATGGAGGAACAGGAGGTGTCCGCGGGAAGTTTCTCTATTCATTTCAATGAGGGGAAAATAATCGACCTAAGGAGAGAGACTAAAATACAGTCCGGAAAGACGAAGGTTGGCGACGATTACCTGGATGCTACTGAGCTTATCCCCTACGCGAACTCTTTGTGTGTTTTCACGAGAGGAGAAGAGTTGGTTGACGAGTCGCTGCATAATGACTGGAGCCAGTTACTCCTGGAAGGAAAACACCGAACTTTTTTTAAGCGGGCGTTTCCTGCTCTCCTGGGTGTTGTGTTTTCAGTTTTAATGGCTAGTTTCATTGTTCTTCAAATACAGACTCAAAAAAATAACGAGTTGTCGGTTACCCTTGGAAACTATCGCGAACAACTCGGTCAGTTGGAAAAGTTAAAGCGGAGTTTTGATGATAAACAGTTGATTCAGTCAAATATCCGGTTGAATAATGCTTTGTTTTTATCCTATTATGCCGACCGAATTGCGGAGTCCATCGGCAAAAAGATTCGATTGACTTCGTTGACCATTAATCCGGAGGAAGAGTCAAATTCAGGTCGACGCCAGAACTTGCAATTTGAGCAAGGTAAAATCCGGCTTTCCGGAATTTGCGATTCACCGTCAGATTTAAATGAGTGGCTCACAAATCTCCGAAAATTGAAATTTGTAGATAATGTTGAAGATCAGTCTTATCAGTTCGATGATCGGGAGGGAAAAGGTGTGTTCGATCTTTCACTAAAAATCGTGACGCCATGAAATTCGACAATCTGACAAATAAGAATAAGAATAGTTTACTGCTGGCTGTCTTTCTGCTTTTGCTGGTTTTGACCTATTACCTGTCAATAGAACCGACCATTGCAATGATAACAGAAGTTGAAAAATTGGAGTTGGAAATGATAAGAGCTGAAGATGCACCGGTTAGAATTGCTCGCTTAAAAGAGCAGATGGCAGAGTGGGATGAGAGCATTACTGATTCGGGAGATGGAAAGGAATTGCATCTTCTGATTTTTGATGAGGTTAGCAAGGTCAGTAAGAATATGGGGGTTCAGGTACTAGGTAACAAATGCTTGAACTCAAGGGTCGATAAAGACATAACAATAGATACGTATGAAACGACCCTCGCCGGGAATTTCAAATCGCTGGTGAAAACGCTCTTTCAAATCGAAAGCAATATGAAGTACGGATTTGTGTCATCTGCTTCTTTTGCTTTGGTCAGGAATAAGCGAGATGGAAGTGACGACCTGGTGTTAAGGATTGTAATTCAAACCATGATAAATAATTGAGGTATGAAGTTTTTTAAAATTGTACTTGCTGGAGTTTTGGGAGCGTATTTCCTTTACGGATGTGATGATATACTTGTCGAAGATATATCCGAAGAAGCGGTTGCCGTAATCGCACCTGTTGATGGCAGCGTTTTGTCAGATCAGGAAGTTAATTTTTCCTGGAACCCTTTGGATGGTGCTACTGAATATCACTTGCAGGTTGTTTACCCCGATTTTGAAAATGCAAAGAAATTAGTTTTAGATACCGTTGTTGCTGAAACTAATTTTACTGAGGCGTTGGCCTTGGGAGAATATGAATGGAGATTGAAAGGAATCAACAACTACTACGAGACTGCATGGCTGTATCAACGATTTACATTAACCAGCCAAGGTGAATGACACATTGTCAAACAATGTAAAAATAATTGTCAGTCCTAATTAGACTAAATGAAAAGTGGTAAAGCCAAATATATTTTGCTAGTGATGGTCATTGTCGTTTGGTCGATGATTATTGCCCGGTTTTTTTCGCTTAAAGGGAGTGATGAAACCTACCGACAATTGAAAGAGCTCAGACTACCATTGACGGACAAGAAAGAATCTCCGATTGCCTATTAGTTGCATTTGAATTATGAAGATCCTTTCCTGAAAGGCAAGTACGAGTCACGAGTTGAAAATGAAAAGTCTTCAGCACTTACGCAGATTAAATCTGAAGAATCAGAGACTAGGGATACCGTGAAAGTTA
>QKAV01000133.1 GCA_003247185.1 Crocinitomicaceae bacterium | reverse complement strand
CAAATAATTTCGCAGCATGTGCAGAATTCGACCCCCTTTATTATATGAATGTCCATCGAACATTTGTTCCTTGTCATCATAATCAAACCAGATCAGATTGTGATGTCCCTGAACTCCTGCTGATTGATAATAGCCATCTGCTTCTCCTTCCGCCTGATAATCTGCCTCGTCTAATCCAAAACGGTGCTCATCCCACAAGTACTGCGAATAGTTTGCAAATGATTCATTCAATGGCAGATTTGACCATGATTCACATGTAACAAGGTCACCAAACCAATGGTGGAACAATTCGTGTGCGATTGTTGATTGATCATTCGCATCCAGTAGCTCACGCTCATTTTTATAGACAAAATCACCAAAAACCACAGCTCCGGTATTTTCCATCGCTCCGGAAACATAATCGCGAACAACGATTTGGTTGTATTTATCCCAGGCGTATTCCACTCCTAATAATTCAGAAAAATGACGGATCATATTCGGTGTCTCACCAAAAATCGCTTTCGCCGATCCTTCCCATTCCGGTTCTACGTAATAATTCACTTCCATCTTACTTCCGTCCGGATGCGTGTAGGTATCTTTTACAATTTTAAATTCACCGACTCCCATCATAAATAAATAAGGGGAATGCGGAAGATCCTGTTTCCAGTGATCCATTCTTCGACCATCTGCCATTTTTTTACTTTCAATCAGTTTCCCGTTTGAAAGTGTGACATATTTATCATCGACAATGATCTTAACTTCTTGCGTTGTCTTATTGTTAGGAGAATCGATCGTTGGGAACCAAACTGAACTTGCTTCCGTTTCTCCCTGAGTCCAGATCTGAGGCATTTTGTTCGGATCTTCTCCTGTCGGATTGATAAAATACAATCCTTTTGCATCCGTAATTGCGGAACTACCGTGCGCCTCATATTCTTCCGGTTTGGCAAGGTAATCGATCATTACCGTAAAGGTGTCCTTACGTGTATACGGTTTGCCTAAATAAATGCGGAGATAATCATCTTTATAGGTGAAAGGTAATGCCATGCTTCCCATAGAAACCGAGTTGATCACCATCCCTTTTGCATCGAGGATCAAACTATCTGAAGTATAAAAATGAGGTTTCGCGGTCAACCACTCGATTCCCTTCATTTGAGATTTTTCCCAATCGAACTCAACCTGCAGGCTGGTATGGATCAGATCGGTAAGGATCGTTTCCGAAGGATGATACACCGCGCGTTGTTTCGGTACATCATCTTTCTCCAGATCCAACAAGGCCTGCGTCTGTTTCGGCTCTTCCGAAATAGTGATCGTTTCTTCCTTTTTCTTAGAAACATTGCATGAAACCACAGTCCCTGCAAAAACAATAACAGCTAATCCTAAATTCTTCATAAAGTAAATCTCTTAAATTCCATCTGATAAAACACAGAATTTTACAGGTTCGGACGGTGAATCTATTATTTTTGTACGAAATACGTGATGAATGGTAAAGCAGTTTTGGAATATTGATGGCAAAGAAGTAGCTGGTAAAGAAGGTTCAGCAATTGAATGGGAAGATCACCGCTTCTTTACAATTACTTATGGCGGTAATACATTCCATGGGGAGATTATGGAAAACCGTATTGAATCCAATTTTCTGAAAATCAAAATCAATCACCGCATATTTGAAGTCAATAAAAAAGGATCATTGGATGATCTGATCGCTTCACTTGGAATGGACAAACCTAAGGTGAAAAAGCTGAAAGAATTGCAGGCTCCTATGCCGGGAAGAATTGTTAACGTTGCTGTTACTATCGGGGACGACATCAATCCAGGAGATGAAGTGCTTTCACTTGAGGCAATGAAAATGGAAAATGTGCTCAAAGCAGAAGGAGTGGGAAAGGTAAAGTCTATTTTAGTAAAAATGGACGATGTGGTAGACAAAGGGAGCGTATTGATCGAATTCGAATAAATTGCGCTAAGACAACATGGTCTTTAGTAGCATTACATTCCTCTTTTATTTTTTTCCGGTATTCTTCGGGATCTATTATTTACTGCCACGTTCCCTTCGGAATTGGTGGGTATTGATCGCCAGCTCGGTATTCTATGCCTGGGGAGCGCCACTTTTCTTTTTTATCCTGGTCGGGTCCTCTCTCATAGACTTCTACCTGGTAAAAGGGATTTTCCAAAGTGAAGTAAAGTCGAAACGACGATTGCTGCTTGTGCTGAGTTTAGTGAAGAACGTTGGTCTTCTGCTCTATTACAAGTATGCCAATTTCTTTATAGAAAACATAAATCTCGCATTGGATGGACTCGGTGTTCATGAAATACCTGTTTTAGACGTTGTACTTCCGATTGGTATTTCCTTTTACACGTTCCAGACAATCACCTATGCAATGGATGTATACAAGGGTAAGCACCAACCGGTTCAACATCCGCATGAACTACTTCTTTATATTCTTTCCTTCCCGCAGATGATAGCCGGACCTATCGTACAGTTTAACACGGTAGCGGATCAGATCACAGACCGCGTGGAAACCACAGATAAGTTTCTCTTCGGCTTCTACCGTTTTTCCATTGGATTGGGGAAGAAAGTTCTGATTGCAAATACGGTAGGTGCACTAGCCACTCAAATGCTTGCCCTTAGCGACCCTACCGCTTCAGAAGCATGGATCGGAATTCTGGCTTATACCTTTCAGATATATTTTGATTTTTCCGGGTATTCGGACATGGCAATTGGTTTAGGTAAAATGATGGGGTTTGATTTTCCGGAGAATTTCGACAATCCCTACACTTCAAAAAGCATCACTGAATTTTGGCGAAGATGGCATATTACACTCGGTGCATGGATGCGACAGTACCTATACATTCCTCTGGGAGGTAACCGTGTAAAACGACAAGCACGACTCTATTTCAATTTATGGGTAGTCTTCCTCATCTCCGGACTCTGGCACGGAGCATCGTGGAACTTTGTCATTTGGGGTGCTTATCATGGCTTATTTCTAGTACTTGAGCGGATATTTTTACTGCGCCTGCTCGAAAAAAGCGGGAAGTTCATTTCATGGATCTGGACTTTTTTCATTGTGGTGATCGGGTGGGTATTTTTCAGTATTGAAGACAATGCACGCATGTGGAAGTACCTGTCTTCGCTGTTTCATTTCGGCAGCTTTAACGGACTTACTATCGATCCGCAAACGTTTACCTTATTATTTATAGCTGCATTTTTTGCCTTCTTCACCCTGATAAAACCAGGGAAGGTAATCGAACAGAGAAGTTTTAATGAAGTCATTCGCCTCCGATCAATCATTTTCAGATTGGGTATTGCGATGCTATTGATCATTCTATCCGTCGGAGCTATCTCCGGAGAAGGGTTTAATCCATTTATATATTTTAGATTCTGATGAAGGAGAAGCGGATTAAACAAATAGCATCGATTTTCATTATTGGGGCATTTTTCATTCCAATGCTGCAACAATTAACCGGACGATTTCCTTTGAAACCTCTGCACGGTGACGTTCTTGTGGTTGAAAAGCCACATTTATCGTGGACAAACTGGATCAATGGGACGTATCAGGAAGAATCAGACCAATTCCTTCAGGCAAATTATGGATTTCAACCCTTCTTCATCCGTTTAAACAATCAGGTCCAATACAGTTTATTTAATAAAATCAAAGCGAAGAATGTCATTGAAGGGAAAGATGGCTATCTGTATGAGGAAAACTACATAAAAGCATATTTTGGAACCGATTACGTTGGTGAAGATAGTGTTGCCTTTCGAACCAATAACCTGATCCGTCTGCGCGATACGCTTCAGAAATCGGGAACCGAATTACTAATCCTGCTGGCGCCGGGTAAAGGATCCTTCTTCCCGGAGTACTTTCCCGATCAATGGAAAAACGAAAAGAAAGGAAGAACCAATTACGAGGCCTATAAAGAGCAACTGTCCAAAAGCGATCTTCATTTTATTGATATGAAAGCCTGGATGGATGGAATGAAGGGAAAATCGAAGTATCCGTTATTTCCTAAATGTGGGATTCACTGGAGCAAATACGGTGAATATCTGGCAGCCGACTCACTGATCAAATTCATCCGTCAATATCAGTTGGCTAATGTGGGAGGGGTCGAATTTGAAAAAGTTGAAATGTCCGCAACAAATAATGATGGAGATTATGACATCGGGGAAGGAATGAATCTCCTGTTCAGTCTGGACACCTATCCCATGGCTTATCCGGTCTATCAATTCGACAGCTTAAATTGTGAAAAAAATGATCGCGTATTGGTGATCTCGGATAGTTATTACTGGGGACTCTTCAATAAACACATGTCTGATTACGCATTTGGTCAAGGTCAATTTTGGTTCTATAACATTGGAATCTACCCGGATTCATTCAAGAAACAACTCCAAACAACTGATTTGGATAACTACTTTGAAAATTTAACAAAAAACAAGTTGGTGATTCTCTTGTCAACAGATGCGAATCTATATAGATTTCCCTTTAACGTTGACACCTACGTTTTTGGCAAATAAAAAGGGGAACCTTTCGATTCCCCGGTTAAACCTATTTAATTTGTTGTTGTTTGTTGAGCAAATGCTGTGCGAATGATTGAGGGATATTTCCCGCCAAATTCAACTATGCACCACTCCTGAAATCTTTTGATCTCTTCCGCATCATTAATCCATTTTAATGCTTTGTATAATTCCTTCTGAAAAAGGTTCGCATCAAAACTGACTCCGCGCAGAATTTTTTTTGTGAGTTCAAGCATAACAGTCGGTTTTAGTTCTTTGAATATAACAAAAAAACTGTTCGCTTATTGTGCAATTAATATTTTTTTAGAATTGTATCCTTATTTAATACTATTCCAAATTATGTTTAATCACCTGGTAAATTTCCTCAGTTGAAGCATCCCGCACATAGATGAGCAAATGCATATTAGTTACATCATATTGATCAGGAAGTTTGTAGCTATAGTTGTAATGATACTTTCCGGCATCGTCTATATGTGCTGCATCCAACTTTTGTCCAAATGCTCTTCCATCCAGACATCCTCTGAATATATCGTGATGAACATAGGTGTAATTCGTTGAATTATCCTGCATTTTTTGTGGCCCCACCAAGGTATCTTCTATCAATTGAGCAACGATGTACAGATCAGACGTCAGGTTGGCATCCAACACCTCCAGCTCGGTATGTAAGAACAGCCCTCTTGTACTTGAGAAATAATTCGTAGCAGCCTGAATGTTTACTTTCAAATCATTTGCCGTCATTAATGTTGTGGTCGTAGAAGTCCACGTATTATGTGCCTGAACCGGATACCCTGTGTTCTCACTGTTTCGTGTAACCGACCCGTAAGGATTTCCCCAAAAAGGTGAACCTGTCCACTCCAACGCCCCGAAGTGTTTTCCATATTCAATTCCTTCGGCGCATGTCAGATCATCCGTATATGTCGCATCTACCTGCTGAAAACTTCCCAATCCTTCCGGAGAAGCATGCACAGACGAAACGAAAACACGCGTAGGGTTCGCATCCTTTAATGCTTCCGCTACAACCGCTGCGTTCGGACAATTATTACACTTGTGCCCGGTGTAATCCTCAATCATGATGTTTCTATCTGTATTCGTGTTAGCCGTAAACGTAGGCCACTCATTTGCCAGATATTCCTGCTCACCTCCGTTAGGATAAAGTGAATAATCGAGATCCGTTGTGTTTGTATACGGCGGATAGATGTTATCTACCTTATCACATGATGTAAACATCATCGCAAACAATCCAATTATAAAAATTCCCTTCTTCATCGTTTAAAAACTTTGAGTGAATGATAACGTTAAACCATTCGATGCCGGCACTGTTCTACATATTCCACCAACACAGAACAATCCTGCACGCTGTCTACCATATCCAATTGTGATCCTTGTTGATTCTCTGATATAACCTACCGAGAAATAAAAATGGTGTACTCCGGGTAAGTTCGCACCAAATATGTCCACATTTTTTACCGAAGGATCTACAATATGGTTTACACTATAGACGGATGCTTTGTTCTCAAGGTTGATTTGATCCATCACACTGAAGAACCAATGCGGTGAAACGTTGTATTCGATTAATCCTGTAATCCAGTTCCCTCTGTCGTTCAGAACACTCTGTAAAGTTGTATCGCCATAGGAATCAACCACATGCTCCTCGACCTTATTAATGAACAAGGTTTGGAACTCTCCACGCAGAGAGTGCTTTTTATTAATCTTATATCCTACTTCCAATACTGCGACATTTACATTAATATAACCTTTACCGTAAGCAGCGACTTTGTTTACGTTATTGTTCATGGTAATATTAAAGTAACTTACTCGAAGATTCAGTGCTTTATTCAATTTCCTGTAAATACTGAAATTCACATCTCTCCAATACAAACTATCGCTCATATCAAACACTCCTGTTTTGTATGCAATTCCATTCGAATCCAATGGGTTGTATACAGAAACATCTCTGTTAGGCCGATAGGCAGTAGATACGTTAGCATTAAAGGTTGTACCGTATTTCCCAAATACTTTTTTGTTCTTCTTCGCTGTATAAACAATCTCTCCCTGATAAGCAATTTCCCCCACCGGTTGTGTCGCCCACGGGTAGAGTGAGGCAACAAGATTGTATGAATGGACTTTGTTCATCGCAGGAAGGTAATTGATCAGCACATTCTGCAATTTTTCGTCACGATCAGAACGGAAACTCATATTGTCAACTGATTTAGCTGCCAGCATGATTCCCAATCCCTTCTGTGAGTATCCAAAATTGATCACCGCTGCATGTCCTGTATTATATATGTCCGAATTATCGAAAGAAGGATCCTGTCCTTTAAAGATATATTCTCCGTTAAGGGTAAACTTCTTATATCTCATTGCAATGCGTCCGCCATAAGCCCCAACATTTTCAGGTAAAATCAAATCTTCCCGATCATCCTTCTGGTATTTACTAACGAAAGATGCTCCTATCGTAACATTCAGTTTTTTATTCTTCCAACTCTCTTTGAAGGAATTGATATTCCACTCGGCATCCAGGCCTCTAACCAGTCCTTTTCCGTGAACAATCTGCCCTTCAAGAAAGGCCTGACGCTGATACCCGTATACTCCCTTGATTTTTAATCCTCTTCCCGGTTTGATGATTACTCTGGCACCATCCAAAAAATTATCGTAACCCAATGCTCTGTTTTCATATGTTCTGAATGCCAGACCATTTCCAAATTGCTCATAAATGGAACCGAGCGTAACGTCTACAAAGTCATTTTGATATCCAATATACCGCATTCCCAATCCGGTTCCATCAAACGTTGACGGATAACCCTGAATTCGTGGCAAATAGGACTCCATGCGCAATCCCGCTTTGAATTTTCCATCATTGTAAAACACATTCATGTAAGAATTCAACAAACCTTTTTGAGGAGGTTGTGTTGCTTCGATCACAGGATCCTCATTCAGGTACTGAAACGTTGTTTCAATATTGCCGTTAATTGCAGGTCCGTTTTGCTGAGCCCAAGCTCCGAAAGTCAATACGGATGCCAGAAGAGCATAAGTAGTTTTCATCAAAATAAGTAGAAGTAGTCTTTTTATTTATCCTTTTTCACAAGTTCAAGCAAATGCTCATAAAGTAATTCCTCATCACCCGGAGCATAATTGTTATGTGAGTATACAATATTTCCGTCTGTATCAACTAAAAAAGTATGCGGCACGTTATTTACTCCCATTGCGCGTTTGAAGTCACTATTTGTGTCCATAAGCACAAGGTACTCCCATCCTTTTCCGTCAACATACATCTGCACCCCGTTTTTCGTACGCTCATCGTCGATTGATACGGCAACCAACGTCACTCCTGTTTCTTCCTGCCAGTCGACATATAAATCCTGAATGGTATTCAACTCTCTTTTGCATGGCGAACACCATGTAGCCCAAAAGCTAAAAATTACCGGACCATCAAAACCAAGATCCGCTGTATTCACTTCATTCCCATCCATGTCTAACAATTTAACAGATGGTACTTTATGCAAGGATTTGTGCCCTTCTTCTTCCTGAGCAAACAGTACAGATGTAGAAGCCATAAAAAGAGCGAATGTCAAATTCAATAGTTTTTTCATTTTTGTTTAGATTTATAAGTATACAGCCCCGGATTCAAAAACCTTGCCTGAATTTCAAATTTAATCTATTCCTTCGTCCTTTCGGTTCGTATTCTCCATTTTATTCTTGTAATCCTAAAATTATTGAGATGCATCATGTTAGTCTTCGGGAATGGTAAAACCGCTGTTTAAGGATTCCAACAATATAAAAAGATACAGCTTTCAACTTGGCTCGATGTTTGTAAATTTGTATATTAGTCATCGTGACCAAAGAATTAAAGGCACAAAATATCAATATATGAAAAGAGTTTTACTTACGATCTTAACATTCTCAACATTAAGCTTTGCCGCTAGCGCGCAGGATGGAATTGAGATTTATCTGCACGGAGCAACGGATGTGGATTATTCGTCAGGTGGAGTAGTACAGATCACTACATCCACAAGCAATCAGATCACTACTGATTTCGACGTTTGGAACAATACCGGATCATCTCATGATTGGGTTATTACCAGAAAAAGAATCAATGAGATCGCTTCATGGAGTGATGAGCTTTGCTGGAGTACTTGTTATACAGCAGCTTTAATGCCTTCCAATCCGTGGACAACTCCAAATTCTTATACTGTAGCTGACGGAACTTCCGGTTTATTGGATACATATATTACTCCGGATGCTGCAAATCCGGGAACTGTTACTTACAGATACTTTGTAAGTACTGATGGTGTTCATTATTCTGATTCTGTAGATGTTGAAGTGACATTTGTATTGGATGTTGCAGCTATCTCTCCTGAAATTTCGGTTTCAGTGAGTCCAAATCCAGCTAGTGAGTACATCACAATTAAAGCAGGAGAAGGGCAGCAAGGAACTGTGCGTATTGTTGATGTCCTTGGAAACGTTGTATTGAACGAAAGTATGACTTCCAACAAAAAAGTGAATGTTTCTACCTTCAGAAATGGAATTTACTTTGTCATTGTACAACCTGATAACGGTAAGGCAGTAAATAAAAAGATTGTTGTTAGACATTAATATTAACAACTCTTACACAATAAGTAAAGCCGTTCGATTGAGCGGCTTTTTTGTTTTGTTCCTATATTTGAAAGAAAAGGAAGTTGACGATCGACTCACGACATCTAACCGCACTTAAGTCCATTATTGAGGGTTCTGCAATCCTCATGAAGCATTATCGCACGGACCTGAAAGTGGTGTCCAAAGAGGATGGTTCTCCGGTTACGGAAGCAGATTTGGAGTCTGCCAATATGATCGCCGATATTTTAGCGGAAACCCAACTTCCGATTATGTGTGAAGAGCATGAAATCCCGGAATTTGAAGATCGGAAATCCTGGAAGGAATTCTGGTGCGTTGATCCATTAGACGGGACAAGAATGTTCTTGGCTCAAAACGATGAATTTGCAATTAATATCGCATTAGTGGAAAATGGGATTCCAACGTTTGGAGCAATTGGAGATCCGGTCAACAAATTAATCCTTATCGGAATACCTGGTTCGGGGGCATACATTTCAACATTTGAAAATTATAATCAACCCGAAAAATGGGAGACACTGTTTCCAAAGATTCAGGCTAACAACCCATTGAGCGTAATCTGTTCGAGAAGCTACAGACATGGATCAGGATTTAAATTGATCAAAGAACTGGAACGAAAATACGGTGAAATCATATTCATTATGAAGGGTTCTGCACTGAAGTTCTTTGATCTTGTTAACGGAAATGCAGATTTATATACGCGATTCGGACCAACCATGGAATGGGATATCGCTGCCGGGGATGCAATTATCTCCAGTTTAGGAGGACGGGTGGTGCAAATTGAAAACAATCTGCGCCTGAGATACAACAAACCTTCATTGTACAACCCTCCTTTTATGGCTAAAACCAAACCTTTAACACGGGAATGAAAGTTTGCTTAGTCATCTCGTTTTTCATTCTGACTTCGTTGGTTCATGCGCAACAGGGCTTTATACATGCATCTGATTTTTACAAGGATCAGGCTGCAAAATATTCCTCGCATTACTTTCCTGATGGTCAGTACCCTAAAAATGAAAGGGAATTTGATCTAATCGCCCATATTAATGATTCATCCAAACAATTCTACACGCTTACGGAGGTACTATTTAAAAAGCATCTCTTTGAGATTAAAGGAGATGGCTACAATCTTAATATTTCGCCCGTTTTCGATTTTTCTTACGGAAGGGATTTATCAGATACAAGTGCGCGCAATCTCTACCAAAATACGAGAGGGGTTTACATTGATGGCGACATCGGTAAGAATTTCAGCTTTAGCACTGAATTTCACGAGAATCAGGGAAGGTACACAGGTTATCAAACTCAGTTCTACACTTCGCATGGTGAGCTTTATGCTACTCCAACAGGTTACAATCAACAAAATGCTGTAATCCCGGGAGAGACACGCACAAAACCATTTAAAACTGACGGATTCGACTATGCTTATGCGTTAGGATATCTGGCTTATCGACCTCATAAAAATGTCCTCTTAAGTGGAGGAAATTCAACACATTTCATCGGCGAAGGTTACCGATCATTACTACTTGGAAACTCAAATGGTTATGCTCCATTCATTAAGCTAGATTGGCAGATTAGCAGAAAGCTAAAGTTTTCCTACTTACGCGCCAGAAATCTCAACTTACTAAGGCGAGTGGCCACAGGGTCGGCGGAGTCCTACTACGAAGCAAAGGCATTTGGTATGAATTATCTGAGTTATGAACCAATCCCCGGGATCGGAATTAGTTTGTTTGAAGGCAACCAGTGGAGTCGTGGTGATTCCATTCAAAGTACACTTACTCCTGCTGCGAGCTATATTCCTATTCCGTTTGTAAGTAGTGCCATTGAAAATGATCGCAAAAAATTGAACTCCATCTGGGGTATTAACCTTGTAATCTCAAAATTTAAGAACCATGTAATTTATGGTCAACTGGTAATAGATGATCTCACTTTTAATGATTGCGCAGTTCAGGTAGGATTCAAAGGTTTTGATTACTTCAATCTGAATCAATTTATGCTACAGATTGAATACAACTACGTTCCTGAAAATTTTTACACCGATCCATCTAACAATCGTCTTAATTACTCGCATTATAATATGCCTGTTGCTCATCTGCTCGGTAATAATTTTAGTGAACTTTTCGCTAAGGCTAGCTACGAGTGGCATCGCATTTATGCCAACCTTTGGGTCGATTACGCGGACAGAGGATCTCAATCCGGAACTCCGTTGCTGGCGTTCAATCTTGCC
>QKAV01000087.1 GCA_003247185.1 Crocinitomicaceae bacterium | reverse complement strand
TGCAGTCTATTGATTATTCGGGCTTGCTTTCCGATGGAAACAGCAAGGTATGGCTGATCGATCAGGAAGTTTCAAATGGCGTAAATGTGACAGAATCACTGGTTTATTCGAAGCGGATTATTATTTTTCATAACGACGGTACGGTTAACATTATCCCGATGAGTGCTATTGGGAAGGTGAATCCCTTAAGAGGTCATTACCACATGCGATCGGATGAAAAAATTCTCTCAATCGATCTGGCGAAGGAACAATGGTTGCTAAAAGCCGATTATATTACGGAAGACAGCCTTTATCTGAAAGCAATGGATGACAGTGATATCTCTACGGATATCCGGATCATACCGTTTCCGAAACTCTAGGGTTAATTCCGGATTACTTTCTGCAAAGAAATGTTATCACCTTTTCTGATCCGTAAAAAGTACATTCCCGCATCAAAACCGGATAAATCCAACATACTTTCTTTGCCGGAGATCAATACTTTTCCGGATTGTGAAATCAATTCGTAAGCATCAAATGCTCCGCTAATTGTAATGTATCCTTGCGTCGGGTTAGGGTATAGACCAACGTTTCCTTCCAGTTCCTCGATCCCCAGTGGATTTCCTTCTTCCACGCGAATATCATCGATGTACAGTTTAAAGCCATCATTCGTGCGGTTTACAAATGCAATGTGAACATTTACATTATCATAACCTTCGCCGCTAAGGCTCAGTTCATGTGCTGTCCAATCGGCATACTCGCCATAGACGCGAAGCAGGGTATCTGTAAAACTTGACAATTGTGTATCAGTAGTGGAAATGTATACATCATAGCTGTCCGGAAAGGAAGCATCGTGCGATTTCGCATTCCAGAACAGTACATTTCCCGTTGCACCAAGTGAAATGGATGGCGTAATCAGCCAGCGATCCGCTCTTCCAGCCGGACTAAAGTAAGAAGTGGATCCTGCAACAGTATCTCCGGGTACGTCCGGATCTTCGATTGCAATCCAGGCAGGAGTAAAGTCACTTACAGATGCATCCGGCGTAAGTCCGTCATTATCAACAAGTGTATAGGTAGCCGGAATACCGGATTGGAAGTCTTCACTATAAATTATGGTCTGTGCCGAACTGTAAAACCCCAGAAGAAGTGTGATTACTGTGCTTATTTTATACATGCCGTAAAGTTAATTTATATCCGTTATTCCACCAAGGCGATCAAAATATCTTTGTATTCCTGGTAGAATGCATCAAAGGCAAGTAATTTTTCTTTGAAAAACGCTTTGATAGCAGGAAGGTCCTCATCCTTGTAAAAATTCAAACCATCCTTGCTCCACGAGATTCGGGAGACATTTCTGCCGGCAAAAACATGGTGGTATTCGTCCCAGGTAGCTTCTCCTGTTTCGTTTTCCAGAACGCGTCGCAGTTCCGTCATTTGCTCGTAGATAATTGCCCGGATTCCATCATCTTTCGGTTGAATTTCAAAACAGAATACGGCCTTATCCGAAGAAGTCTCCATGCGTATATAGACATCCTTTACCTGTGTCGGGTAATTGATCCAATCTATTCCACGTCCGGAGGAGGAATACTCTTTTCGCATTTCCTTACGGAAGGAATCCCAGAATTCGCTGTTTCGTTCTTTTCTTGCCTCTTTGCTAAGCATATTGCAAAAATAAACCTTTCCATGTAACTTGGGTTACTTGAAGATAGGGGTGTCATTTCGTATCTTCAAACTCAAATTTATAGAGATGAAAAAAGTAATATTGAGCCTTATGCTTTCAGGAGTGTTGTTTGTTTCTTGTTCCGAAGCACAGCATTCTACAGAATCAAATGAAACGGTGAGTACAACAACGGATACTCCTCAAACCGAACAAGTTCAGACAATTGCCCAAGTAGTGTCCGCTGAAGAATTCAAGTCTATGATTGGTAAAGAAGGATACCAGCTACTGGATGTGAGAACGCCACAGGAATACAATGCAGGAAAAATCGGCGACGCTCAGAATATTAATTTCTTTGATGCTGATTTTAAAGCACAGGTAGACAAACTGGATAAAGACAAACCAGTTTTGATTTATTGTGCTTCAGGAAACAGAAGCGGAAAAGCGACAGCAATCATGAAAACCATGGGATTCACGGAAATTTATGATTTACGTGGAGGCTATAGTTCATGGCCATTTAAATAACCAGATGATCCCATTAGCGGATCGATACATTCAGAGGGGTGGGGAAGATCGCGTAAGCGTGAGATTCTTCACCCCTTTTTTTATCTGATCAATTCGAAAAAGGTGTGACCTTCAAGGATAGAATTGTCAATGCCAATGCCTTTGTATTTGATGAAATAAGTTCCTTCACTGGCATCATTTCCGTTTGATTTTCCATCCCATTTAAAATCAACAGTGTTAAACTCCATCATTACATTTCCCCAGCGATTGAGAATAAAACCTTCCAGGCTGATCAGATTCTGAGAGTTGATCAGAAAATAGTCGTTATCACTGTCGTTATTCGGAGTAAAGACATTGGGAACAACCAGCGTTACCGGTGCAGAATTGAGCACTTGAATAATCGTTGTCCACGTGTCCGTACAGCTGCCATTAGAAGCAATCAGGGTTATGGTGTAGAATCCCGGGGAGGTATACGTGTTGGAGATTTGATTCGTGCTTTGCGTTGAAAGCGTTGAAATGGCAAAATCCCAGAAATAATCCGTAGCCCCGGAACTCAGATTGTCAAACAATACCGTTAATGGCGCGTCTCCAACAATAGGAGTAAGTGAAGCATTCGCAACTGGCCCCGGATTGGTGGTTACGTTAACCTGATCCGATTCGGAGCACCCGTTTGCATCCGTTCCGGTTAATGTATACGTGATCGTTCCTGCACCCGGAGTAAAAGGAACGGAATTCTGAACTCCATTATCCCAAACAAGGGAAGTGGTACCTGTTCCATTTAAAGTAACTTGTTCACCCTCACAAATATTCTGATCCGCACCCGCATCAACAACAGGTAGCGGATTTACCGTTAATGTACCACTCGCGCTGGAGGAACATGCTCCCAG
>QKAV01000150.1 GCA_003247185.1 Crocinitomicaceae bacterium | reverse complement strand
CTTCAATATGTTTGATAAAAAGTTAATATTCCAAATAGGGTTTAGGATGTTTTTTTTGTTCCCTTAACGGGAACATTTTGATGAATTTCTTATCTTTGTATAGAAATGAAAAACATAATAGCCCTAAAAACCCTTAGGGAACATTGGGAAAAATCAGGAAGGGACGATTCGGAAGAACCATTGAAGGCTTGGTATCAGGAAGCAAAACAGGCAAAATGGAAAAACCCAAACGAAGTGAAACAACAGTACAGAAGCGCAAGTATAGTAGGAGATAATAGAGTAGTGTTCAACATCTGTGGTAATAAATACAGGTTAGTAGTTAAGATTAATTATGAAGCTCAGTGGGTATTTATCCGATTTGTAGGAACGCATAAAGAATATGATAAAATTGATGTTACTACAATTTGATAATGATTTAAAAGAAAATGAATTATGGAAGTAAAATTGATAAAAACAGAAGAAGATTACAATAATGCTTTAGCGCGTATGGAAATACTGTTTGATGCAAAGCCGAATACAAAGGAATTTGATGAAGCCGAATTGTTAATGGCTTTGATTGAATTGTATGAAGAGCAGCATTATAAAATAGATGCACCGGATCCGATTGAAGCCATCAAATTCAGAATGGAGCAACAAGGACTTAAGCGTACTGATATGACAAAGTATTTTGGTACCCGGGGAAGAGTATCTGAAATTCTGAATAGACAAAGAAATTTAACTCTTTCTATGATCAGAAAGCTTCACAAAGAGTTTGGTATTCCTGCCGAATCACTTCTGGCATAAAAGCCTTGGCAGATAAAATATCTGTTCTTTTAAGTTTCTGTTTCTAACTCCAGATTCAGAATTTCTTTTTTTGAGAAACAGGGACTATTTCTCTTTAACGTACTAACTCCTGAAAATCAGTTTTCGATAGATAATCGTGATAAAGATGCTGTTGATAGTTGCAAGAAGCAATAAGCCGAGTAATGAAACAGTCATCGTGAATGAAGCACTGTAATTGCGTTCGAGATTTTCCTTTAATTTCGATAGAATCTCTTCCTTTGTCATCACCTCAAATTCTTCATTAGAAGCCTTAATTTCGGCAAATTCATCTGGATTACCTAGTTTCTTCTCAACATTCGTATACGCTTCCGCTATTTGATGTTGGTTGAATTCCGGATCAATTTTATCGTAGTAAAAGTATAAGAAAACAGAAACGACAATTAGGTAAGGTAAACCTGCAGACATGGCATTCTTTATGTCTAAAAGGGCATTACCTTGTTCCTGCATTTTTCTTTTGTGGAGAAATAATCCTACACTGATTGCTAACAAGAGAAATAACATGTTCAGCAAAACAGAAGGAATTACATCGCTACCAAAGATTCCGGTCCAGAAGAAGACCATCTTGGTGATGATCCATAACAATGCAAATGACAATCCCGTAAGTACAGTAACTCTCATATTATCCGTTCATGGTATGCAGAAACTCTTCATTCGAACGGGTTGTTTCCATTCGCTCTTTCATGAATTCCATAGCTTCAACCGGGTTCATATCTGCAATGAATTTACGGATCAACCACACGCGCTGTAAGGCCTCTTTATCCATAAGAAGATCTTCACGTCGTGTACCCGATGACAAGATGTCAATAGCAGGATAAATACGTCTGTTAGCGATTTTTCTATCCAATTGTAACTCCATGTTACCGGTTCCTTTGAATTCCTCAAAGATAACTTCATCCATTTTAGATCCGGTATCCGTAAGTGCAGTAGCAAGAATGGACAGTGAGCCTCCGTTTTCTATTTTTCTTGCAGATCCGAAGAAACGTTTTGGCTTGTGCAATGCATTGGCATCAACCCCTCCCGAAAGTACTTTTCCAGAGGCAGGGGATACAGTGTTGTATGCACGTGCCAGACGCGTGATAGAGTCCAGAAGAATACATACGTCATGTCCGCATTCCACCATTCTCTTTGCTTTTTCAAGAACCATATTGGCAACCTTCACGTGGCGGTCAGCTGGTTCATCGAAAGTAGATGCAATTACTTCTGCATTTACAGAACGCGCCATATCCGTAACTTCTTCAGGACGTTCATCAATAAGCAGTACAATCAGGTAAGTTTCAGGATGATTGGCAGCAATCGCATTCGCAACGTCTTTCAAAAGAACAGTTTTACCTGTTTTAGGCTGCGCTACGATCATACCACGTTGTCCTTTTCCTATCGGAGCGAACAGATCCATTACACGCGTAGAAAGCGTTTCCTGATCATGTCCGGTTAATTTGAATTTTTCATCCGGGAAAAGTGGAGTTAAATATTGGAATGGTACGCGATCACGGATGTATGACGGATGGCGGCCATTGATTGATTCTACCTTAACCAGCGGGAAGAATTTTTCTCCTTCACGTGGCGGGCGAATAGTCCCGTTTACTGTATCTCCGGTCTTTAGTCCGAATAATTTAATCTGACTTTGAGATACATAAATATCATCCGGTGAAGGAAGGTAGTTATAATCCGAAGATCGAAGGAAACCATATCCGTCAGGCATTACTTCAAGAACACCTTCAGCGGCAACAATACCTACAAGGTTGTATTTTTCGTCTTCAGCATCTTCTGCCTCCTTATTGTTTCGGTTTTCCTGATTTTGCTGATTCTGATTATTACGTTGAGGGCGATTCCTTCTGTTATTATCATTTCTTCTCTCAAAATTCTGATTTGCCGGCTTATTTTCAGTCGTTTCCGCAACAGGTTCACTCGTAACTTCTTTTGCCGTCTCACTCTGTTTTGCAGCTTTTTCAAAAAGCTCAGGTTGAGCACCTGAATCTGAGGAAGTATCTTTCGCTACGCGCGTCCTTCTTCTTCTTGCAGATTCCTGTTTTGTATCTCCGGAAGCCTCAGTAGCAGGAGCACTTTCAGCTCCGGCGGAAGCGTTTGTAAGTTGTGCTATAATTTCAGCTTTTTTCAGTTTGTCAGCATTTTCAATGCCAGCTGCAACTGCTATAGTACGTAAATCAGCAATTTTCTTGCTTTCGAGTTCTTTTATATCCATTAAGAGAAATGTTAACCAATGTAATTCTGATAAGAAATGATCAGGGTGAATGTGGCAGATGCCACTAATAACACGACAATGATACGAATAATCATTTACATGACAAACTACGCTTTAAATTATTGTTAACAGATACTGTTAATAAGTAGGATACGTACAATTTTGTTTGGGGCGGGCTGAAATACTTATATTCACATCATGAAGAAAATGGCCCTACATTGGAAGATCATGATTGCGATGCTCCTTGGAATCATCTGGTCGATTCTGGCAACGAAATTGAATTGGAATGATTTTACCAAAGATTGGATAGATCCTTTCGGAACTATCTTTATCAATTGCCTGAAGTTCATAGCTGTTCCCCTGGTTCTGTTTTCTATTATCAGTGGAGTTTCAGGATTAGGAGATCCTTCCAAACTGGGTAAAATAGGACTAAAAACCCTTGGATTATATTTAATCACGACCGTTTTCTCCATTTCTGTGGGATTGGTGATTGTCAATTTGGTAAATCCTGGTGTTCAAGCGAATGAGGAAACAAAAAGAACCAATCGTTTAAAGTACGAGGTTTGGGCAGAGCAGAATCATATAGAAATCAAAGATGGGAAAAATCTGAGTGCTGATATTTCTGTTGATGAACGTGCAAAGATTAATGATTTACTTGCGGCTGATGCAGGAACAGCTGATGCGAAAAAAATGTCTGAAAAGAATGCGCAGGCACAGGCAAACAGAGAGCAGGGACCGTTGCAACCATTGATAGACATGGTTCCGGACAATATTATTGTGTCACTCGGAGACGGCAAGTTAATGCTGCAAGTGATATTTTTTGCGCTTTTCTTTGGAATAGCATTAACCGTAATACCTGGTGAAAATGTTAAAGTGGTCCGCTCATTCTTCGAGGGAATGAATGAGGTGTTCATTAAGATGGTTCATATTGTAATGAAAGCCGCACCGTTTTTTGTCTTCTGTCTGATGGCAGGAGTACTGGCGCGTTCAGCTAACAATATCGATGAACTATTGGATATTTTTGTTCGTCTGGGTAAATATGCGGCAGTAGTAGTAGGCGGACTGGTGTTAATGCTATTTGGCTTTTATCCGCTTTTGTTGCGTTTATTCGGAGTGAAGATTTCATATACTAAGTTTTTTAGTGGTTTGAGTCCTGCTCAATTCCTTGCGTTTTCGACAAGTTCCAGTGCTGCAACTCTACCTGTTACGATTGAATGCGCTAATAATAATTTGAAAATCCCGGATAAGATCACTGATTTCGTATTGCCGATCGGTGCGACAGTGAACATGGATGGGACTTCATTATATCAGGCGGTGGCTGTTATATTTCTCGCTCAATTTCATGATGTTGATCTTTCACTGATGCAGCAATTGGGGATTGTAGGAACGGCAACTTTGGCTTCAATCGGAGCTGCGGCTGTTCCCAGTGCAGGTTTGATTATGCTGATGATTGTTCTGGACTCAGTTGGTTTGAATCCAATGTGGGTGGCAATTGTACTTCCTGTTGACCGGATTCTGGATATGTGCAGAACCGTTATCAATGTTACAAGTGATGTAACGGTTTCTGCTATTGTCGCGAAGACGGAAAAGGCGATGTAGGATTATAATTTCTTTTTCAGAAATTCTCCGGTGTAGCTCTCTTTAACTTTTACGAGTTCCTCCGGTGTTCCTGCAAAAACCAAATTACCTCCCAGATCCCCGCCTTCAGGTCCAAGGTCAATGACATAATCAGCGGATTTAATCACATCCAGGTCATGTTCGATAACCACGACACTGTGTCCGTTGTCAATCAGCTCGTTTAAAGCGATGATCAATTTATGAATATCATGGAAATGTAATCCGGTAGTTGGTTCATCAAATACAAATAGAGTAGGGGAAGCATTCGTTCCTTTCACAAGGAAGGAAGCCAGTTTTATTCTTTGCGCTTCTCCTCCCGAAAGCGTACTGGAAGCTTGTCCCATTTTAAGGTATCCCAGTCCGACTTTAATTAATGGAGAGAGCTTATCTACAATTTTGTTTTCCAGACGATCATCCGACTCCGAAAAGAAGTCAATGGCGTCCTGAATATCCATTTCCAGAATGTCCGCAATGGATTTCTCTCTGTATTTTACTTCAAGTGTCTCACTTTTAAACCGGGTTCCGTTACAGGTTTCGCATATCAGATGAACATCTGCCATAAATTGCATTCCTACGGTTATTTCACCCTCTCCTTCACATACTTCACATCTTCCTCCTTCCACGTTGAAACTAAAGAATCCGGTTTTATATCCGCGGGATTTAGCCAGTGGTTGCCTTGAATAGAGTTCCCTGATGTCATCGTATGCTTTTACATAAGTGACAGGATTACTTCTTGAAGATTTTCCAATAGGATTCTGGTCAACAAATTCAATGTTCTTCAGTAATTTGAAATCACCTTGAAATGAGCGGTGTTCACCAATGGAATCTCCCAGAACGCCCAATTGTTTTTTTACCAGTGGTACCAATAGCTCCCTCACGAGAGTGGATTTACCTGAACCACTAACTCCGGAAACACATACCAGCATATTTAATGGAAATGCAATGTCAACGTTTTTAAGGTTGAACTGTCGTGCTCCCATTATTTCTAACTTGTCCTTGACCGGTCTACGTTTTTTAGGTACCGGAATTTCCAGTTTATTGGTGAGGTACATAGCCGTAAGACTTTCTTCTGCCAGCAGAAGCTGATCATGATTTCCCTGAAAAACAACCTTCCCTCCATAAATTCCTGCTTCCGGACCTATATCCAGAATTTCATCGGAAGAACGCATGATCTCCTCTTCATGTTCAACGACAATGACTGTATTTCCGATATCACGCAATTGGTGAAGTACAGTGATTAATCGTTCGGTATCTTTCGGGTGCAAACCAATTGAAGGTTCGTCCAGAATGTACATGGATCCGACCAGACTACTTCCCAGTGAAGTAGCGAGATTGATTCGCTGAGATTCTCCTCCTGAGAGTGAATTTGATGCTCTGTTGAGTGTAAGGTATCCTAAGCCTACCGCATCCAGAAATTCCAAACGTGAGATAATCTCAGGAAGGATGCGCTTGGATAGTTGGTTGTCTTCAATTTCCTTTTTTACTGTCCTGAAAAACTCAAGCGAATCTTTCACCGGCATCAATACCACATCTGTAATGGATTTATGGAGAATCTTCACGTAGGAAGCATCTTTGCGTAAGCGCGTCCCTTTACAGTCCGGACAAGTCGTTTTACCCCGGTATCGGGACAACATTACTCTGTATTGAATTTTATAGGCTTTGGATTCAACATACTGAAAGAAATCATAAATTCCTTCAACACCTTTTTCTCCGTACCACAGGATTTCCAGTTCCCGTTCACTTAATTCAGCAACCGGTCGATGAATCGGGAAACCTATTTTGGATGCCTGATAAATAAAATGATCTTTATACTCACTCATTTTATCACCATTCCAGGCTACTACCGCACCTTCGTATACGGAAAGATCCTTATCGGGAATAACTAAATTCTGATCGATTCCAATCACAGAACCATAACCTTCACATTTTTTACATGCCCCGAACGGGTTATTAAATGTAAAAAAGTGCGGATTCGGTTCCTGAAATTCTATTCCGTCGCGTTCGAAGCGATTGGAGAAAAGACGAATGATTTCACTATCATTCAGAAGTACACACTCTCCTTCACCTTCAACAAAAGCAATACCTACAGAATCCGAGATGCGGGCACGGTTATCGTCCTCCTGAATATTGTTACTTACCCTATCGATAACGAGATATGCATCGGAAAGGTCCTGCTTTTCTTTTTCCAGGTCTTCGATGCGGACAAAATTCCCGTTTATAAATAAGCGTCTGTATCCCTGCTCTTTTAAAAGTTTGATCAGCCTTTCATCCCCGAAACGTTCCAGTCCTTTCAAGGGACAGGCAATCGTT
The DNA here is from genome assembly GCA_003247185.1 of Crocinitomicaceae bacterium. Taxonomy (GTDB): domain Bacteria; phylum Bacteroidota; class Bacteroidia; order Flavobacteriales_D; family Crocinitomicaceae; genus UBA4466. The sequence goes on along the minus strand of QKAV01000150.1, from coordinate 4,394 downwards.
GTCATCGATGTCTCTTCCAGTTCTCCGATTGCATGAATAACATCGCTAACCGTATCCTTTTTCACTTCTTCACCTGAAACCGGAGAGAAGGTTTTTCCTGCCCTGGAAAAAAGTATTTTCAGATAATCATAAATTTCCGTGGTCGTACCAACCGTTGAACGCGGGTTGGAGGTAATCACTTTCTGCTGAATGGCTATCGCCGGGGCAATTCCTTTAATATAATCTGCTTCCGGTTTGTCGAGCTTTCCAAGAAACTGACGGGCATAGGAGCTTAAGCTTTCGATATATCTCCTCTGACCTTCAGCATAGAGTGTGTCAAATGCCAAGGAACTTTTTCCTGAACCGGAGATCCCTGTTATTACAGTCATTTTACCATGCGGGATCTGAACATCCATATTCTTCAGATTATGAACTCTTGCTCCTTTTATTTCTATAAAATGCTGTGACACGTTTTCTGTTTTGTACAAAGATAAGCGCTGTAACGGCTCAAATAATTTTTTTTTCATTCTTCCCAACCTATTTTTAGTTGGAATCGTTTAAGTATTCAGAGAACATTTTGTGATTTTAAAATGTTTTTCTATATTAGTGTTTCAATTCATAAAAAACGTATAGGCCTATAGCACATCATTACTCTAAACATTCTGCTTAAAAAGAACAGAAACTAATAGTTGGGTTATGATGCTTGTTAAATGTGATGATCGTACGTTGATTACAAAGTACATTTCAGGAGAAGAGAAGGCGTTCGAAGTTTTATTGCTTCGACATAAGGATCGTATTTTCAGATCAATTTATCTGAAGGTGAGAGATGAAGCACTTGCAAATGATATATTTCAGGATGCCTTTATTAAGATTGTAAACACCTTAAAAGCGGGAAATTACAATGAAGAAGGTAAATTCCTTCCGTGGGCGATGCGTATTGCTCAGAATCTGGTGATTGATCATTTCAGAAAATCAAATAAAGTAAAGCTGATTTCCGAGTCTTCTTCTCAGAAAGATGATTTCAATATTTTCCACACGATAAAGATGGAAGATTCTAACATCGAACAGCAATTGGGTAAAGATGAACTGGAAAGTCAGGTGGTTGAGTTAATCGATCATTTACCGGACTCGCAACGGGAAATTCTGAAACTGAGAATCTATAACGACATGTCTTTTAAAGACATCGCCGAGATGTATGATATCAGTATCAATACAGCTTTGGGACGTATGCGTTACGCATTGATCAACCTGAGAAAGCTGATGGAGAAATACAATGTTGTTACCGAATACTAATCAGTAGTTGAGGTATCGTTCCTTTTTCTCCTGATAGATATCTTTCAGAGTTACGAGGATAGCAGTTTCTTCAACTCCACCAAAATCAGGATTAATGGCAGTGCCAAAGGTCTTCATGCTTGGAGAAAGATTCATGTAAATATTGACAAGAGGCGGAATGAATTCGCCTCTTTCTTTTACAAACGAATTCAGAACCTTAAATCCTTCGTTGAAATCCAGTCCTGCTAACATTTGCTCGTATTCGTCCTTTGGATAATGTAATTCAAGCGGATGAAAAGCTTTCATCAAATGCTCCGTATCCGGAAAATAGTGGTGCAGAAAATGCAAAAGGAAATTACGAGCCTCTGCATTGTAGGATGTGTACATTGTGACCTTTCCGAAAAAGTATTCTATTTCAGGATTGGTTCGGGTAATTGCACCGAGTCCGTCCCAGATATTATCAAGAGCAAAAAGACCTTTTCGCGGATTTACTGAGGGTTGATAATTGGGTTGAACCCAGCTTCTTCCTAACTCAATCGTGTTCGGTAAGTAATCTGAAACAAATTTTGAGGTAAAGTCAAAATAATGAGCAGTCGAAAGTGCTATTTCCTCTTCGTGTATAGCTTTTTTACACAAAATATAGCGGTATCCCCCAATAATTTCTTCGTCTTCAGGCGACCAGACAATAAGTTGCGAGTAACAATTCGGTCCCTCATCGAACTCATCCAGGTCAAATGATTTGCCGGTTCCACCTCCCGAAGCTCTAAAAGTTACTTCGCGCAGTCGCCCGATCTCTTTTAATATGTTTGGTGCATTATCAGCATCAATACTATAAATCTCGTTGTTTCCTTTTCGAGTTGTTCTCAAAAAACGATCTTTCGTCAACTCCTCTTTAATCAGCTTTCTGTCAACTCGTTCTATGATAGCCTCCATCACAATTCGTTTTTCAGGGAGTAAGTAATCTTTCGGATTTCTTTGGCCGCTTCCAGGTCATTTTTATATGCAAACAAAGCAGCATTCGGAATAGGATCACCTACAATAAAAGTTAGTTTCTTATTTCTTTGTTTGAACAGCTCATCTGAAAGATAAAGCATTTCTACGTTCGTTTTGACACGCAGGAATTTTCTCAGTACATACAATCGGTAGAAGAATTTACTCAATTTACCGTCAATGTATATCGGCACGATATCCTGACCGTGTTCCTTGGCATATTTTACAAAAGTCTTTTTCCATTCAAAATCCTGGATTTTTCCTTCATGCTTTCGACTCACCATTCCGGCAGGGAAAATGCAGATCGCACTATCCGAATTAAAAAGATTTTCAATGTTTTGCTTCAAACTGACACCGGTTTTTCCGTGTTTATCCACTCCGATAAATAAATCCCTTAAATTCTCCAGATTCATCAAAAGATCATTTACGATAAATTTAAGGTCTTCCCGGTGCCCTCTCAGTGCTGAAATCAGAACGATGGCATCCATTCCTCCAAGCGGATGATTCATCACAATCACCACTTTTCCTTCTTTAGGGATTTTGTCCTGATTTTTGACTTCGAAAGAAATATTGAAGTATTTGATGATCTCATCAGAGAAATCAATACCATTCAGTTCTCTGTTTTCCGAGATAAAATCATTGATCTCCTTTTGATGCAGAATCCGCTTCAGGTAGCGAATAACAAAGCCTGGCAATCTCTTCAGTGTTTTGGGGCTTTTGCTTGCAATTAATCGCTCTATATCAATAAATTGTTTTTCCGCCATTGGCACGAAATTACGGTTTATTAAATTCGCTTAAACTGTTTTTTTTCTCAAATTATTCACATTTTAACCATCATTGCGATTCTTGTATTCATACTTGCAGGGTTTATTGTAGTTTTGCATCCATACAACCTATATAAAAATGATTGAATTATCTGAACGTGTCAAGACGATGGAAGAATCTGCGACAATAGCGATGTCCAGAAAAAGCCGTGAATTAAAAGCAGAAGGAAAAGATGTGATCTCCTTAAGTTTGGGAGAACCTGACTTCTTTACTCCGGAATTCATCAAAGATGCAGCAAAGAAAGCATTGGATGAGAATTATACCATGTATACACCGGTACCGGGATATGATGATTTAAGGACTGCCATCTGCGCCAAGTTCAAAAGAGATAATGGGTTGACCTACACTCCGGATCAAATTGTTGTATCCACCGGTGCAAAACAATCGATTGCAAACGTAGTTATGAGTTTGATCGATGAGGGAGATGAGGTGATCATACCTGCTCCGTATTGGGTTTCATATTATGAGATCGTTAAAGTAGCGGGAGGGATTCCTGTTGTGGTTTCTGCGGGAATCGAACAGGATTTTAAAATCAATGGAAAACAACTGGAAGATGCGATCACTTCAAAAACGAAGATGATGATCTTTTCAACACCTTGTAACCCTACAGGGTCTGTATATTCGAAAGAAGAATTGCGCGAACTGGCAGATGTTCTGGTAAAACACGACCGTATTGTTACGATCAGTGATGAAATCTATGAACATATTAATTTTGGTTCGAAGCATGAAAGTTTAGCTCAGTTTCCGGACATCTATGATCGCGTTGTAACGATCAATGGTGTTTCAAAAGCCTGGGCAATGACCGGTTGGCGTTTGGGATATATCGGAGCTCCGAAAGAGATAGCTTCTGCCTGTAATAAAGTTCAGGGACAATTTACTTCAGGTACCTGTTCGATTACTCAAAGAGCTGCAATTGCTGCTGTTGAAGCTGATCCGATAGTATTAAAGGATATGGTAAAGGCATTTGAATCCAGAAGGGAACTTGTGCTTGCTGCTCTGGCAGAAATACCAGGAGTGAAAGCCAATCGTCCACAGGGAGCATTTTATGTTTTTCCGGATATTTCTGCTTTCTTCGGAAAGTCATTTAACGGAACAACAATTACCTCTGCGGACGACCTTTCCATGTACATATTAAATGAAGGTTTGGTCGCTTTGGTTACCGGTGAAGCTTTTGGTGATGCCAATTGTATCCGGATTTCTTACGCTGCTTCCGAAGAAGTACTGACAGAAGCAATGAAGCGAATTAAAGTAGCATTAGGTAAATTGCAATAATGAATATTGAAACTGTTTTCAGAGATTTTGAATCAAAACGGATTCTTGTTGTGGGA
>QKAV01000173.1 GCA_003247185.1 Crocinitomicaceae bacterium | reverse complement strand
AGAATCAATTAGCAGTAATTCTCCAATTCCCTCTCCAATACATCTGCTATCTCTGGCCAATCTGCCGAGAAGTGTTGTTGGTATCGCTTGATAGGCAGTAGGGAGGCGTTTGCGAAAGTTATCCGGAACTTGCTCCAAGGGAATGCTCCCGTTTGATAGTGTATAATAGCCTCTGATTAATGTTTCATCAGTATTGAGGTTCACAAAGCAGGCAGCGAGTTTACGCCGGATATCCTGGCTCGCTTGTTTTCGAAGGTAGTTTGTCAGGATCTCATTTTCACAGGTAAATTCCGCTTTAGGATGAGATTTTATTAACGGTACCGTTTGAAACATGATTACTCTGCGAGGCGTTTGTATTTGGCTGCCGCCCTTTTTAGTGCGTCATTGGGCTCAGCAGGATTCATCAACGCTTCAAAGAAGATGTCCCTATCTCTTTCTGAGGCCAGGATTGCCTCATTTTCCCGAATGATCTCTTTTGCTTTTTCTTGTGCAGTTTGTAATATGAATGCACTTAAGCTTTTGAAACCAGCAAGTTGCGCTGCTTTCTCCAGATATAGCTTTTGTTCTTTTGATAGCCTGGTATCAAACCGTGTCATTTCTTTATGGATTGCACTTGCACTCATAGTCGTATAATTTACTATTGCAAATGTACGGATTATTTACGTACAAAACAATTGGCGAGATATCTCTTTTGCAAGAATGATAGTAGCCTCTTTCTTAAATACGGTTGCGATTCGCTTTGTCTGTTATTTATTGGTTCGTGTCCTTTGGTAAAGATTCGTTTATCTCAGAACGCTGCAACTCTGATTTTAGACGAGTTATTTCCTCTATCAGAATTCCCACCAACTGATCATTTTTTTCAGCCATTGACCTTAATACCTCAATTTCTGATTTGAAGGACTCTGTTTTGGGCTGGCATTTGGTTTTGTCTTCCTGCTCATCACATTGGATAAAATAAGGACCGATACCGTAGATCAGGAAGTTCCAATTGAGGTTTGCGCATTTTGCGTATATTCTTTCAAAATCGATGTTATTGCGGGTTTTCCATGAGGCTAAGGTAGTGGTGGCAACACCTAAAAATTTAGCAAGATCGGTATCTGTTTTTATTTTATAAGCATCTTTAATCCTGCTTATTAATAGATTCTTATCGATATTCATGATTCCCTTAATTAAAATTTAACCATAATTACATGCACCATGCGGAAAATACTATTGACATTTTCGCATAATGAGAATAAATTTATAGTGTTCTAACTTGACAAAGCAAAATGATGGCTAAAACTACTAAAAATAGCGAAATGAATTTTGGAAGGCTGATTAGCCTTCGATTAATTATTTAATACAGTTTATTTGGCTGATATTGTGATGTATAGTTATTGTTTTGTTGATTAGGGTAGAAGTAAATACAGAAACACTAATTCCAATATTGAATGGAAAGTGAGATTACTTATAAGTTGAACGAAAAGGATCTGGATCAGGTCTTGGACCGAAAGCTCAAGGATCTGAACAAGATGGCTGTTTTAAGCCGTTTTCGTGACCGCTTGATTTCGGTTGATGCGGTTGCGGAGATCCACGGTGTTCATCGCGACACTGTTATTCGTTACGCGAAATTGAACCTAATCCCGTCTGAACGGCAGGGAAAGCTCTATAAGTTCAGTTTAGCCCAGATTCTGGAGCTTGATTTTCATCAGCTACGCTGCATGAATCACTGAATTTATCCAAGATTCTGAAAAGACCGGAAAACGTACCGGTTTAGCTTAAACCTTCCTGTTCTTTGACATTTCGGGGCGAAGCGCTTCCTTACGCTTTCTGTTGAGAAAGACCCTCGTAAGGAGCAGTTGAAATACTGGAAGATTCAGCCCGGATTCGAGAATCCGGGGTAAGAATCCTGTCTGTAAGGACAGACGTGTGTAGCCCTGCTCTTTTTATAAAAACGAAAATCTACTTTTATGGCTAGAATTTATATTGCCAGTAGCCGGAGAAATGCATTTCAACCCCAGGTTGTCGAATTTCTCCAAAAACAAGGTCACGACGTTTATGATTTTCGAAATCAGACAAACGATACGACCTTTGATTGGCGGGAGATTGATCCCCAATACCGTAAATGGAATTTAAAGGACTATCAGTCCACATCGATCCATCCGAAAATTCAAAAGGCATTTTCAGTCGCTTATCAGAAAATGCAGCAAGCAGATTGCTGCGTGTTGGTATTGCCAGCTGGTAGGTCAGCCCATAGTGAAGCCGGATGGATGAAAGGAGCAGGGATACCTATTTTTGTGTATTCTCCGATACGTCAGGTGCCCGAATTGATGTACTTACTCTATGATCGAATGACAAATAATCTGACTGACTTGCAGCGATTCATTCAGCATATGGAGCATATGAATATTGTTTTTAAGAATCCGGATGCTGATGCTGTTGTTGGAGAAGCTCCGCTTGTCCCTGACTTATCCCGTTTTCGAAATAAAATTGCTGTTGCTCCCGGTGACTATCCCGGCTACAGACGCTGATTGGAATTGAAACTTCTAATTCAAAACAAGATGAATGAGAAGATGAATCCGCTGGGGCGACTGGATCGGGCCATTGCAGAGAATCTTCAGGATATCCGTTCGTGTTTTGAAGCAGATGCAGGGATTGTACTGGATTTTATCGTCTTCATCTCCCTAAAGGTGAAAACCGATTTATTCGGTTACTCCCGTTTTACCCTGAAGGAATTTTGTGAGGTCACGGGACGACACCGGCAAGATTTGGCCCGCAGGCATCCCGTGTTTACAGATTCACAAAGACGGCCTCCTGAAATTGAAGGATTCCGTTTTGAATCTGTCTTTGACTACGTCCTGGTGACTATGATGCAGCGCAACCTGATCTTTTCCAAAGTGGTTCATTCCCGGGAAGATGAGCAGGTTGTCCGGATCGAGGCCATTCGTATTCTACGGGATGTAAAAATCAACTTCAGCCGAAAATCAAATGAGGTGAAGATCTACGAAGTTCGCCTTAGCCAGGAACTGCTGAATGGCTTTCTGCGTCGTTATTA
>QKAV01000063.1 GCA_003247185.1 Crocinitomicaceae bacterium | reverse complement strand
CGATAGCATCGCTTTCTTCAGGCGACAATACCCATAGCTCGTGACGAATGCGATCGGTTGTTGTGTATTCATATTCCGGCCGCTCCATCGATTTTTCATGCAGGATTCGCTCAATATGTCCGCCCTGATCCGAATAGGAGAGGAGAACGGGCTCCGCATTGAAACCTACGATATCCAGGTATTCCGTAAACATTTGTTCACGCGCAGTTAGTTTTTGATCAGGTTCATGCGGTATTCATCCACACTTGCTCCTGCTATAACACCAAGGTATTCGTGATTGTCTTTCGTCTGGCGGTACAGATATATGTGTGGTTGTGCATCCTGAAACAGAATTCCGTCTTCCACGAACTCCTTATAAGCCCCTTTTACCAGTTCAAAGCGCTCTACCGAGTTTGCCGGTGATTTGATCTTTTCACCGAATTCGGGGTTGATGATATGCAGGAAGGTAAAAGGATTGTCCTGAAGTTTAGCCTTCAGGACATTCTTTTTATAGGTATAATAAGGGCGCGTGGCAACCAGATGTACTTTGTCTCTTGTGGGACGAACGGCACGAAATGCTCTGATCTCTGCCATACTTAGAATGTACCGAATGCTTCGATGATCAAATCCGCCAGTTCCTCTCCGATACGATCCTGTGCTTCAGATGTAGCAGCACCAATATGTGGTGTACAGGCAATTTTCGGGTGATTCAATAAGTCTTTTCTCGGATTTGGTTCATTTTCAAATACGTCTAACGCACAGGCAGCAACCTTTCCGCTATCCAATGCAGCCAGTAATGCATCTTCGTCGATTACACCACCACGGGCAGCATTTACAAGTCGAACACCAGCTTTCATCATTCCAAACTCTTTGGAGCCGATTACAGCAGACCCGTCCGCTTGTTTCGGAACATGTAACGAAATGTAATCAGCCTGTCCGATTACAGAAGTAAGATCGGATACAGGTGTAATGTCAATCGTTACATCCATGTCGTTACCAATATTGATGGTGATTTCACGCGTTTCAGTAAACATATCCACAGCGATCACATTCATTCCACATCCTAAGGCATAAGAAGCCAGGCTCTGACCAATACGTCCAAAACCAACGATTACCAATGTTTTTCCACGTAATTCCACACCTTTTCCGTAATTCTTCTTTAAGGTGCTGAAATCTCCGGTAGACATGTTCTTATAGGAATCCTGAAGAAAACGGGAGATCGCAAACATGTGTCCCATGACTAATTCCGCAACGGACTGACTGGAAGAAGCCGGAGTATTGATGACTTTGATTCCTTTATCACGGGCATATTGCACATCAATATTATCCATTCCTACACCTCCGCGTCCGATCAATTTGATTCCGGGACAAGCGTCAATTACATTCTGACGAACAGTGGTCGCACTGCGTACCAGAACGACTTCGATGTTTTGTTCATTAATTCCGTTAATCAGGTTATCCTGATCGATCTTGTCCGTAATAACGGTATATCCTGCTGCTCTTAATTTTTCCGCACCAACAGATGAGATTCCGTCGTTAGCTAATATTTTCATTTTTTCTTATCCTTTGATTCGTGCAAATTCGTTCATAACATCTGTCAATACCTTTACACTTTCAATTGGTAAGGCATTGTACATAGAAGCGCGGTAACCACCAACCGAACGGTGTCCTTTGATTCCTACGATCCCCGCATCATTCCACATCTTGTCAAAATCAGCTTTCAAATCTTCGTTATTCAACAGGAATGTAACGTTCATTTCAGAACGATCTTCAGTTGCAACAGTTCCCGTAAATAATGGGTTAGAGTCAATTTCATTATAGATTAAATCCGCCTTTGCTTTGTTGCGAACTCCTGCAGCTTCCACACCGCCATTAGCGATCAGATCACGTAAGTTCAGCATAGCAACATAAACCGGGAAAACCGGAGGAGTATTCAACATAGAATCCTTTTCAGCGTGAGCTTTCAAATCCAGATACTTCGGCATAAAACCTGAAGAGGATTTACCCAGAACATCATCTTTTACAATGTACAGCGTTGCTCCTGCAGGCCCCAGATTTTTTTGCGCTCCGGCATAAATCAGATCGAATTTGGAGACATCAGTTGGCTTGGAGAAAATATCGGAAGACATATCACAAACCAAAGGTAGTTTCGTATCTACGATATCTTTGAACTGCGTACCGAAAATGGTATTGTTCGAAGTATAATGAATAAAATCAACATCATTCGGAACAGTATATCCTTTGGGAATATAATTGAAGTTCTTGTCTTCACTACTTGCAAATACATTGACATCAATACCAACAGCTTTGGCTTCTCCGATTGCTCCCTTAGCCCATGTTCCGGTGTTAATATAACCTGCTTTCTTTGTGTCTCGCATCATGTTCAATGCAGCGATACTGAAACCCAAGGTAGCTCCACCCTGAAGATAAAGTACGGTGTATCCGTCCGGCACGTTCAATGCCTTCTTAACAAGGTCTCTGGCTTCGTCCATTACAGCTACGAAATCAGCACTACGGTGAGAAACTTCCAGAATGGAAAGTCCGTTGAAATCAAGAACAGCTTCAGCTGACGCCTTGAATACATCTTGCGGAAGAATACATGGTCCCGCTCCAAAATTGTGTTTCATTTTTCAGGTTATTTATAAAAAAAAAGCTGCCAGTCAGGCAGCCAGAATTTCTAAGTATTTAAGATTCAGAGGATTCTTCTGTTTTCTTAGTTGTTGTTTTTTTAGCAGCCGGTTTCTTTGTAGTAGTTGTCTTTTTTGCCGTTGTTGCTTTTTTAGCAGTTGTTTCAGACTTAGCTGGTGCTGCTTTTTTTGCTGTAGTCTTCTTGGCGGGAGCAGCTACTACTGTGTTTGATGATTTTTTTCTTTTACGTGAATTACCGTAGCTTCCTCTTACACGTTTTCCTTTTGCTGTTTTAATATCTCCCTTACCCATAATTTTTTGGTTTTTATAGTTAGTGAATAATCAGAACAAATATATCATTCTTTTTCTAAAATCCGCCTTCTGATCTCATGTTCAACCCGTACGCCTTCATTCACGTATTTGCTGCACCACGAGATTTTTAATTTCGTTTGCTCTTCCGGACTGAGTTTCCAGTCGATATTACTGTGCATAAGCCGATTGCGCAGCGTATTTAATATAATCGCCACGGAAACAGACACATTAAAACTCTCTGTGAAGCCGTACATCGGAATCTTAATGAGCTCGTCGCATTCGTTCTGAATCGTTTCGGAAATCCCGCGACGCTCGGTGCCGAATACCAGTGCCATCGGCTGTTCGAGATCAAGGTCAAAAATGGTACGTTCTGCATGAGGAGAGGTAGCTACAATTTTATATCCTTTTAATTTAAGCTCCTGAATGCACTCCATTTCAGGATGATCTCCTGTGGTATGGGAGTGCAGGTCTACCCAGTTTCCTGCTCCCCTGGCTATTTCACGCTGAATGGTGTAATCTTTTCCTTTTTCAATTGCATGCAGGTCCTGAATTCCGAAACAATCGCAGGTGCGCAGTACGGCAGACGCATTATGGTCCTTGCGGACGTTTTCCATAACTATTGTTATGTGGCGCGTGCGCTCCGCAGCAATGGAGTCAAACATATTTTGTTTCGACTCATTGATCATTTCATAAAATTCGGCTAGTACGTGTTCGTCGATATTTGGCATATACAAAAATAAAAAAGGGACCCTATTGGATCCCTTTAGAATGATTTTTCGAACGGATTAGTTCAATTTTCCTGAAAGATCAGCACCTGCTTTGAAACGTACAACGTTTTTAGCAGCGATTTTGATTTCTTTTCCAGTTTGTGGGTTACGTCCTGTTCTAGCAGCTCTTTTAGATACAGAGAAAGATCCGAATCCAACAAGAGAAATACGATCACCTTTTTTCAAAGCCGCAGCAGTTGCGTTTACAAATCCGTCTAGTGCTTTTTTAGCATCTGCTTTTGACAATCCAGCTTCAGCTGCCATAGCATCAATCAATTCTGCTTTGTTCATAGTTTTGGTTTTTAGTTTGTTAAAACAAATTGTTATCGGAACAAATATATCTGAATATCCTTGCTACACAAGTGTTTCAGGAAAAAAATGCACTTTTTTGTGGATAAAAGCATCATTTTGTGGATAAGTACCCCGAAAAAAGCCGTTTTACGTGGTTTTCAATGGGTTTGAGTCTGAAAAAAACGAAGGTTAGTGAACGGAATATTCTTCCGGATCATTTCCAACCATGAAATCTTTCGCACTCATTCTGCGCTTACCTTCCGGTTGAATTTCAGTTATACGTATATAATAGTCCTGACACGGCAGTAAGATTGCATCCTTGTCTTTTTGAATGTCCGCATCCGTTTTTACTTGTATTGAGCTTAATTCTGACCGGAATAATCTGAATGATTTCAGTCCCCCGTCCTTTTTTGATCTGAGCTTGATCCATGCGGCAGGGTAGGGAGATAACCCGCGGATGTGATTGTGTACTTCCTGTGCAGGTTGGTCCGGTTTAATTTCACAATCTTCCCGAAAGATCTTAGGCGCGTGTTTTAATTCGCTTTCCTGCATTTTACTCTGGTCAATTGATTGATAGCTACCGGAACTGATTTTCTCCAATGTGGATAACACCGTTTCGGTACCCAGATGCATCAGGCGTTCATAGAGTTCACCTACGGTCTCGTTTTCACCGATACTTACCTTACGTTGCTCAATGACTTCTCCGGTATCTATTTCGTGATCCAGAAAGAAGGTCGTTACTCCTGTTTCTTTTTCACCATTTATAATGGCCCAGTTAATCGGTGCGGCCCCACGGTATTGAGGCAATAGGGAAGCGTGCAGGTTGATTGTTCCTTTTGGAGGCATATTCCAGACCGCTTCTGGGAGCATTCTGAACGCAACCACAACAAACAGATCGGCTTTCAGGGCTTCCAGTTCTTCCAGGAAATCGGGATCCTTTAATTTTACAGGCTGAAGTACGTTCAGATGGTGTTCAACGGCATATTTCTTAACGGCACTTTCATTCATCTTCAATCCTCTTCCCGCCGGTTTGTCCGGAGCTGTAATTACTGCTTTGACATTGATGCCTGCCTTTACAATTCCATCCAGTATGGTAACTGCAAATTCGGGAGTTCCCATATAAACGATACTGAAATCTGTCATACTTCTTTGTTTTGCCAGTTAAAAAAGCGAAGATAACCATAAGATAGTACGCCAAGGGAAATGAAATAGATGTATTCCACTGACCAAACCCAAAAGAGGCTCACTTCATATACCTTAATAAACAGATAGGCGGCAACTAAATAAACGAGCACGGAACTTAATTCTATTAAAAAGGAAAAACGCGTATTTCCGGAACCACTGATGGATTGGAAATAAACACTGGAAATCCCGAATATCAGAATCGATCCGAAGATAAAACGAAGTATATCTGCGGTTTCTTTATTAATCAATTGATCCGGGTTTATCATTTTGACCAGCGTTTCCGGGTAAAGAATGAGTCCATGCGTGATGATTAGCAGGCAGAAAAGAGTGAGGAGCTGTATTTTCCGTTGAATGATCTTAATGGAAATGAAATCCCGCTTACCTACGTATTGACTGATATAGGTTTTTGTTGTACCGGCGAATCCCCAGATCGGAACAAAGGTTAGAAAGTAGATCGTACGGATCACCTGCGATATAGTCAATTCATGCGTTCCCAGTTGCTCGATCCAGATAAAGAAGGTGGTCCAGGTGGAAAGTGCTACCAGCCCCTGCAACATTATCGGTGAACTCAATTTGATCAACTGCAGAATTGTTTCTTTGCGTACCCGTAAATGACGGATGATCAGATGCTTCTTTTGATCCGAGTTATTTAAAAATGCAGTTGCAAGAAAAATAAGTCCTAATCCTTCTGCTAAGGTAGAGGCAAGTGCCGCACCTCTGAGTCCCAGTTCGGGAAAGTCACCTATTCCGAAAATCAGCAAATAATCCAAAAGGATGTTTCCAAAGGCAATAACAGCGGATCCGACCAGCACCAGGAAAGTTTTGCCGATAGAAAGAAAGTAAGCGTTGATAGCCAGAATCCCGACTGAAAAGAAAAGTCCGATTGAACGATACCGTACGAATTCAATTTCTCCGACTGCAATTGCTTTGTTGTGAACTATGCTTGAAATAAGGGAAGGTAAAAGCGTCTGGGCTACAGCGAAAAGAATCAGCGCGCCAATAAAGTTGAGCAGAAGTGCAGACCCGAATAACTGAGGCAATCTTCGGCTTCGGTTTTCTCCAATTCTTCTTGCCATCAGGATTTGTGAACCATCGCTCATTCCCATCAGGATCACAAACAAGGTTACATAAATCATTCCCGCATTTCCCGCCGCATCGAAATCAATCGTTCCGTAACGACTTAAAAATGCGGAGTCAGTAATCATTACAATCGATTGAATAAATGAAGAGGCCATCAGAGGGATGGACATGCGCAGTATTCGGGAATAGGAAATTTCCAGCATCAGTCTATTCTTAATACCAGTCCCTTCAGGTATTCTCCTTCAGGATGAGCAGCGTTTATCGGATGGTCTCCCGGTTGATGCAATTGTGCCAGAATCCGAACATTTCTTCCTGCTTCAAATGCAGCAGCAATCACGGTGTTATTAAATAACTGCTTGTCCACAACCTGACTGCAGGAGAAAGTAAATAATATACTCCCCGGTTTCAATTGTTTAATCGTACTGGCATTAAGGCGTTTGTAACCTTGTACTGCTTTATGACGCTTTGTTCTGCTTTTCGCAAATGCAGGAGGATCAAGGACAACAATATCATAGTCCTCCGGTAGCTCTTTAATGAATTGCATTGCATCGGCTACAATGGATTTATGTTCGCCATTAAAAGCGTTTAATCTTACGTTTTCTTCCGTCAGATCGATTGCTTTTTTTGAACTGTCCAGTGAGTGGACCAAAGTGGCCTCATTTTTTAATGAAGCAAGGCTGAATCCGCCGGAATAGCAGAAGGTATTCAGTATTTTCTTTCCTTTAGCAAATTCGCCAAGGAGTTTTCTGTTTTCGCGTTGGTCGATGAAGAAGCCTGTCTTCTGTCCTTTTACCCAATCAATGGCATAAGTAATTCCATTTTCCAGGGCAAGATGCGGAGTAGGAACATCTCCAATCAGATAATTATCTTCCGTTTCAAATTGCGGAGGAAGTGTATCTGAAGATTTGGAATAGATGGCTATCAATTGATCTTTCAGAGCAAATTGAAGCGCATCTGCGATTTTCTCGATCAGCTTATACATGCCGTATGTATGACATTGTATGACAGCAACTCCGGCGTAAAAATCGACAATTAATCCAGGTAATCCGTCTCCTTCACCATGTACCAGGCGACAGATATTATTATCTGCCCGAAATAAATTCAATTGCTCCCGCAGACTAACCGCATTGCTGATTTTGTTTCTGAAAAAAGCATTATCCAATGCAACGTTTTCAAAACTCAGTATCCGTACAGCTATACTTCCGTCATTGTACAGCCCTTTGGCAAGAAACTGTCCGTTTTCATCTTCGACTGTAACAACATCTCCTTCGCTGATTCCCTTTGCAGTAGATTTGATCGCACCGGAAAAAATCCATGGGTGCTTACGTTGAATGGATTGCGTTTTATTGGAGTGTAAGATGACTGTTCGCTTCAAAACCTGAATTTTGGTGCGAAAATACACACATTAATCCTATTTTTGGATTAAAATTTAGCTATGCATTGCACGGTACGTGTCTACTTACACAACGATCATTTTTCTCAGGAGTATGCTGATGAACATAATAACGGTCAGGAATCGGAGTTGAATCGCAGATTTGAATGGGAAGATGAACTGGAAATCAAACAAGCAGTTGTCCGTGTGGAAGAGTTTGTTGAAGATGAGGTAGTATTGCAGGGGACTATGCCTGACGGCGCGCCGTTTCATGAAACGGTTCCCAATATGCGCAGATTTATCTTGTTTGATGAAGAAGGCACACCGGTAGCGCAAATTGCCTGCTCTGAATGTCTGTTTGATACGTTCGAAGAAATTGTTGAAGGGGACAATATGGAAGTCCGGGTTTACCTGAAAGACCGAGAACCATTATCCAATCCGGTTCCGGGCATTTACATTGCAGCGAGAGATTATCCAAAAACGTTGATCTTCGAATGATCGTTGTTAAGGAACTGGGAGTAAAGCGGTCAGATTGGGTCCTTCGGGATATAAATCTGGAGGTTCATTCCGGAGACAAAATTGGTATTGTTGGCAAAAGCGGTGCAGGAAAGAGTACTTTATTGAAAGCAATTAGCGGGCATCTGGATATTCAGGAGGGAAGTGTCGCCTATCATGGTAAAAAAATCATTGGTCCGAGTTTAAAATTGATTCCGGGTTACACGGAAGTGCAACTGGTGGATCAGGAATTCAAACTGGATCCTTATCACACGGTAGAAGAGAACATCAGAGAAGCATTACTGCATTTGGAACGTGGAGAAAGAGACCAAAAGGTGGAAGAGTTTCTGGAACTATCTGAATTGGGTTCCATCAGACATCTTAAGGCGCATTTGATTTCAGGCGGAGAAAAACAACGTCTGGCAATTGTACGGGCATTGGCTCTTGAGCCTGAAATCCTTATTCTGGACGAGCCATTTGTACATTTGGATACACGTCTGAAAGATAAAATGATGGACTATATTACGTCCATAATAGAGGAAAGTAATATGGGGGTTTTAATAGCCTCACACGATGGAGCTGAGTTGCTGGGATTTGTCGATAAAATCGTTCACTTGAACAATGGAGGAATTCAACGTTTGTCGGAATCATTAGAGATGTATTACGCACCGGATTCAATGGAACAAGCAGAGTTACTCGGAGAAATCAATCGAATGATGTCGGATGGAGAAGAAATTCTGTTTCGTCCGAATGAATACCGCTTATCCGCTGATGGAATCCCGTTAAAACTGATTCAAAGAAGGGATCGGGGAGGAGTACTTCATCATTATTATACAACAAATGACAATCAATTTATAAATTTGATTGCTTTGGAACCACTGGATGAAACCATCCGGATTGAGATCAATAAAGTATGGAAAATATAAAGGATCAGCTAAAACTCATCTGGAAAGTTTTTCTCGACTTTCTCAATGATTTGCCTCTTGTACACGGGGCATCATTGGCTTATTATACCATTCTCGCGCTTGTTCCATTGCTTTATCTGACATTTCAGTTTTTTGGTCTTTTTGTAGGCGATGAATTTATTAAAGCGACTTTGCAGGAATTGTTGGTTAAGGAAATCGGGATCACTGATCTGGACGAAATCATGAGTATGTTGAGCGGGGTAGATCTAAGTCATCAGTCACTTGCACTGAAAATCTCGGGTTTTGTCATGATTGCGTTTTCGAGTACCGCAATACTCAGCTCTCTCAGAACCAGTATTAATACCTTTTATAAGGTTAAACCGAAAAAAAAGGCTGCACACAAATTCATTTTATCTCATTTATTGTTTCGATTGATTGCGTTGTTGGCTGTTATCATGGCGGTTGTGTTCATCATGGTATTGTATTTTACAGAGACAGTGGTGCTTAGCCTGAGTAATGACTTTCTATCGAATCTGCAAATTGTCAATTGGGTCTTTGTGGAACTCGTAAAACACGGTCTGCCCATCTTTACAAATATTGTTGTTTTGCTCTTTGTATTCAAATACCTTCATGATGGAAAGGTAAGCTGGAAGGTAGCAAGAAGGGGAGCTTTGGTGACAGGTGTGCTCCTGTATTTCGGGCAACTTGGACTAAAACTTTACCTTACACATTACTTCTTTGCCTCTGGGGTTGGCGTTGCAGGTTCCGTATTGATGATTCTTGTTTGGGTGTATTACACATCATTAATCGTTCTTCTGGGGGCGCGATTTACAGCTGCGTATGCACGCAGCAGAGGAGAAAAATTGAATCTTGATTAAAAAATAAACAAATATTGCTAATATTTTAAGAGAACTTATTATCTTCGTTCAAAACGAACACTATGAACTTTGGTTCCAATCTTAAATTATTACGCAATCGTCTGAAGCGTTCACAGGAAGAAGTTGCAACGGATCTCGGATTAACGCGAAGCACTTATTCGGGCTATGAGAACGGGGTAGCACAACCGAGTCTTGAAATGCTGGTTACTTTGAGTAATTACTACAAGATTGCAGCTGACGAGTTGATTAAAAAGGACCTCTCCAAGGCAAAAGAATCTGAGTTGACATTGATAGATAAAGGATTGCAAGTCGATGCAAAGGGACAAAAACTGCGTGTATTGACCACCGTTATCAATGAGAATAATGAGGATATGATAGAGTTAATTCCTGAAAAGGCACGTGCCGGTTATTCGGCAGGTTATGCAGATCCGGATTACCTGAAAGTTTTACCGACTTTTCATTTGCCGTTTTTGGCGCGGGACAGAAAGTACCGTTCCTTTCCGATTAAAGGCGATTCTATGCCTCCGGTTGTGGAAGGTTCTTATGTAGTAGCGGAGTTCGTGCAGAACTGGATGTCAATTCGCAATGGAACGCCATGTATTGTTGTAACAAAGGAAGAAGGAATTGTATTTAAAATTCTTCACAATTTTCTGGAGTCAGAGCAGTCTTTCAAGTTGATTTCAACCAATACGTTTTACGAGCCGTATATGGTACATGTCAATGATATTTTGGAGATCTGGAAATTTGTGAATTATATTTCACCTGAACTTCCTGAAGTAAGAATGGACGACAGTATGCTCTCAAAATCGTTGCGAAGTCTTCAGGACGAAATCCAGGAATTGAGAACCAAGATCAAATCCTGATATAGCGTTGTTCATTCAATGCTATGAGCTCCTCTAAAAGAAGCTCACGTAAGACAGTGGACAAAACTCCTCGGTCAACCTCCAGTTGCTGTTCCAGATCTGTGATTGATGCAGGTAAAAGCATCAGGACATTCTGTTTAAGATCCGTCTTGTTGTTCTTTCCTGTTTTCTTGCGACAATTATCGCAGCGCCCACAGTTCCTGGCTTCAGAACCGAAATAAATGGAGATCAGTTGAGAACGACAATGATTACTTGTAACATAATCGTTCATCGATCGGAGGCGGTGTTTATCTTTTTCTTTTCTATTGTAATAGACTTCCGGATTGATGCGCAATTCGTTTATGTGCTTTCGTTCTTCCGTAAAATACAGTTGCGGCTCGTCGGATTGTAACTGAACCTCCATTACTCCATATTGCGCAAGTGATTCTAGACTCTTTCTGAACTGTGCCGGATTTAATTTTGCAAGATCAGATAGTTTCTTTTCATCTATTCGAATAAAATGATCGAAGATTCCAGGGTAGGAGCGCAAAAGAGGGAGGATAATCGCATTGAGCTCCGGATGTGCAACCTGAAATTTGTAGAGTGCAGACTGACCGATGATCATCTTTACACGCGTTGGCAGGAAAGAAATGTCTTCAAAAGACAGAGAACCGTTTGCCGTCAGGATTTTAATGGCGGCAAATACTTCTCCTATCCGGAAGTTAAATTTCTTTGAAAAATCCTGCAAGCTGAATGCGTAATTTTCCTCCTTACCGGATCCGATTGCAATCTGGAGGTAATTTCCAATTGCATCATAGATGGCCTTTATTCTGTCTATTTCCGGATATTTACTCTCGAGTTGGGTTTGATGTAATT
>QKAV01000146.1 GCA_003247185.1 Crocinitomicaceae bacterium | reverse complement strand
CAAAAACGCATATAATTGCTTCAAATGCGCGTTCCTTCGCTTTACCATTTTAATAACAGAGAGCAACAGTACAAGTGGAATGATATTACAAAGTAAAACTACCATAACGACCCATTTTTCAATTTTTTCATTGAAGGCAAAATATACAAATGCGCCGATCATAACTGCGATTAACAACCACGCTAATATCCAAAGCATCCAAATCCCAAATCCATTGCGCAGGATACTTGGCCGTTTCTTACTGATTGCTTTAAACTCATTGACATAAGATTTGAGTTCTTCATCGGTCAGTTCTTTTTCCTCGCATTTACCTGAAACGCCACAATAGATCATCCCTATCGTCATAACAAGACCAATGATAGCGAAGATATAGACGGTGATATCAAGTGCCTGTTTCATTCGTTTCTATTTTACTTTCTCAATCCTCCAACCCGCACAAACGCAGCTTCTTTGCTTTTGCTTCGCTTAGTTTCAAAGGTTTTACACCGTGGGTGCACTTACGCAAGGCACTGCAATTTTTATCCAGATGATAGACTTCTGTTTTTCCGTTGTCGCAGATGTAAACGTTGGTGTCCTCGCTGGTTGGTGCAAATGAAGTAAGCACCAGCAATGCTGTGGTAAATAGTAGCTGTTTCATGGCTGTTACGATTTTTCTATAAGTAGCTCAGGAAGAAAAACCGAAGCTTATCTACCTGAGCCAAAGATAGTTTGCGCTAATTGGAATATCAATGTGGGAACTACGCAATTTACTGCGGTAACTACGTGATTTCGATTTGCATTTTATCGATTGAAACGCATCACTCCAACGTAAATACGATCGGTAACCTACATCTCGTTCGAACCGGAACACCATTACAGGTAGAAGGGGTCCATTTGGGCATACTGTATACCAATCTGGCAGCTTCATAATCCAATGCATCCGTAATTCCACGTTCTATTACTACATGTGTCACACTTCCATCCGGCTCTATTATGAAACTCAGATAAACCCTTCCTTGTTCGCCATCTTCGATAGCTTGTTGTGGATACATTAGATTCATGTTAATCCATCGCTGCAATTCAGCTGCTCCGTTTGGAAAATCTGCTATACTACTTTCTTCGCATTGATCACCAAGTCGAAATGCAGTATCGAGACCCATATCCAGGATCTCCTGCAACTTTTCTTCGTCTTGCTTTCTGAATTTAGCAAGCATCACGTCATAGTCGGGAACCACCCCCATATATACCGTCCGTTTGATATGCTCCTGTTTCAGTTCATCTTTGTAGATATATTCTGTGGTACTGCGGTAGATTCCACTGGTATCAACAGCTCGTACAATAATAGATTTTATTTTACCTTCCCAACTCAGCGTGATTCTCCCCGATGCATTCGTATATACGACTTCCGACGCGCTGCGGTTGAACTCAATGGTGAGTTGAATGTTCTCCAGCGGTTGGTGTTTGTCCGGCTCCTTTACTTCGATTTCCAGGGTATGGTGTTTACCTGCATAACAACTCGTCCATCCAAGGGCAAACAGCACTATGAATAGCTGGAATAATTTCATCGTTTCGCCTTGTTCTCTTTTACACGTACATAAATCAGTTTGTGACGGCTCTTCGGACTCTCACGCTGATCGACCTCGAACTGCCCTATGGATTGAATGAGTGGCGTGAGTTTCTCAAAACCGTAGTTACGCGGATCGAAGTTCGGTTGCTTTTTAAGGAGCAAGCTGCCGACATCACCCAAAAATGCCCATCCGTCTTCATCCGAAAGGTCCTCAATCGTTGTCCTGATGAGTTTGATCTCGTTCATTGTGATCTTATCCACCGGATTTTCTTCTTTCTGCTCTGCTTTCTCCTGCGTGCGTTTCTTCAGAATCTCAACGTAGACAAACTTATCGCACGCCACAATAAAAGGATTCGGCGTTTTCTTCTCCCCGATCCCGATCACCTGCATCCCGGCTTCGCGCAAACGCGTGGCCAATCGTGTAAAATCACTGTCGCTGGATACGAGGCAGAAACCATTCACCTTTCCGCTATACAGAATGTCCATTGCATCAATGATCATTGCAGAGTCCGTAGCGTTCTTTCCTGTTGTATAGGCATATTGCTGGATTGGTGTAATCGCATTTTCGAGCAGAAGATTCTTCCACTTATTCAGGGATGGTTTTGTCCAGTCGCCATAGATGCGTTTTATAGTGGGATTGCCGTACTTGGCAACTTCTTCCATCATTTCTTTGACATGCGCCGAGGGGATATTATCTCCATCGATCAGCACTGCCATGTTTAAATTTTCGTTCATTTTGTTCCTTTTTACAACCCTGTCTGGCTGCCATAATTTCATTTTTTGATCACTCCAATCTGAAAATAATTGGTAGCCTCACTCTACTCGCCACTTTCTTACCATGTACACGTGCGGGTTTCCATCTCGGCATTTTACGAATAACCTCTATTGCTGCTTTATCAAGTAACGGATCTGCCCCACGCTCAACCATGATATCCCTGATATTACCTTTTTTCTGCACAATAAAACTCAGGTAAACCTTGCCCTGAATATTTTTCTCGATCGCCTCTTTTGGGTACTCAATGTTTCTGCCAATAAAATTCTGCATTTGAACCGTCCCTCCCGGAAAATCAGATAGTACCTGTGGAAAGTCATAAACACCATCCGATGGATTTTCATCCTCCCACTCATCCGATTCAACCACATGTATAATGGTCTGTTTTGGTTCTTCCTGTGCGCTTACATTAAATGCTGTATAAATGATCGTAATGAATAGTAGGTTTTTCATCGTGGCATTATTCTTTTTTAAAGATACTGAAAAGTCGTTTAACGGAGATGGTGCGGAGCAGATCTGCGTAGTTGCCGCAAGGCTTTTCGGAATGCCGAAATGGAGGATGTACTGGCATTTCAGCCGAGGAATTCCGCTGAACCGTGTTTATTCGTTTCTCACAAGTTTAAACTGACTCGACAACGATCAATTGAGGTTGGTGCTGTAAACAGCCTGAAAGCAGGTCTAAGGAGCAGCACTCTTTACAAACAAAAAAACCCTGACGTCCACCGGA
>QKAV01000100.1 GCA_003247185.1 Crocinitomicaceae bacterium | reverse complement strand
TAATCGTTACACTCGGACTAACGGTTATTGCTGCCGGAGTTATTTGGTTTTTAGCATTGGAAGGTTATCAGTTAACAGCAGATATCCAGGGAGTGTCCGGACAAAAAACCTTAGACACGATACAACACCTTTTGATTCAGGCGCAGGAAAAGTTTGATCTCAATGAACAATCCGTAGAAGGTCCTATCAAGACAGCAGCAGGAACGATATTTAGTGTTTCCGGAGAAGTCCTGCGTGCCATTTTCTATGGACTGCAATCTGCATTGGTTTTTCTTTCATTAATTCCTCTGTATATCTATTTCATGCTCACATTCAGAACTCAGGCGGACAAGTTTTTGAAACTCCAGTTTGATCTGGAGCAGGAGAAACGCTACAGGAAGTTGATCAATGATATCAGTGTGATGCTCAGAAGATATTTGGGCGGACTGTTTGCAGTTATTGCTATCGTGGGGACACTGAATAGTATCGGACTTTTGATTATTGGATTAAATCATGCCGTTTTTCTGGGTTATGCAACGGCCTTGTTAATGATTATTCCGTACATCGGAGTCTTAATCGGATCCATTATTCCGGCTGTTTTGGCATTCATTACGCTTGATTCACCCTGGTATGCTCTGATTGTTTTAGCCATGTATGTGGTGATTCAGTTTGCTGAAGGAAATTACATTACTCCGAAAATTGTAGGAAGTTCTGTTAATCTGAACCCCCTCAGCATTATTATAGGGATGGTAGTGCTGGGAATGATAGGAGGGACGCTTGCGCTTGTTTTGGCTGTTCCGATGATCGCTTCTATTCGAATATTATTGGCGAATAGCAAAACTTATAAGCACTTTGCTGTTTTACTCGGAAATGATTAAGAGATGATCGAACCATTTGACGATAATTACTTCATGAAACAGGCTTTGATTGAGGCCCAGAAAGGAGCAGAAGAAGATGAGGTGCCTGTAGGTGCTGTTATCGTAGCGCAGGGAAAAATAATTGCCAGAGCTCATAATATGACGGAAACCCTCAATGATGTGACCGCTCACGCGGAAACGCAGGCAATAACTGCAGCAGCAGGGGCCATCGGAGGGAAGTATCTGAAAGGGTGTACCCTGTACGTAACACTGGAACCGTGCGTGATGTGTGCCGGAGCATTGTACTGGTCTCAGATAGACAAAGTGGTTTATGGTGCACGCGATGAAAAGAGAGGGGCTGGAAGTGTTGGAAATTTATACCATCCGAAAACTAAAGTGGTTGGAGGAATCCTTGAAAATGAATGCGCTAAAATCATTACCGATTTTTTTGAAAAGAGAAGATAATTCTCTTACATTTAGGGCACTAAACGATTTAACATGAGAAAACTACTACTGGCATCAGCCGCATTATGTGCGCTGTCTATGAATGCTCAAACAACTCTATTTTCGGACAATTTTGAGTCAGGGGGTTCAAACTGGACCTTAAATGGCGGTTCAGGTTTGAACCAATGGATTATAAACAATGAATACCTGGCTTCATCAGCAACTTTCGGATTTGTTCAGGATACTCCGCAGGAACCGGGAGCTGTAACCGGATCTCCGTATTCCAATTATTTACATATCTACAACACAAGTGCTGTTGGTTTATTTGGGATTATCAATGCCAATTTCGATACGGGATCAACGAGTGATCAAAATGCACAAATGAATGCAGGGGTAAGTACTACCGGCATGTCCAGCGTAACAGTAAGTTTCTGGTATTTATGTGCGGGTGCATCAGGCACATCTTACGGTACTCTGGATTACAGTGTAAACGGTGGTGCTAACTGGACAACCGCTGCTACCTATGTAAATATCGGTGCCTGGACGCAAGAATCCCTTTCACTACCAGCCTGGGATAATCAATCCGATTTCAGAATTCGTTTTCATTGGCAAAACGGTGCATCAGGAAATGACCCGTCTTTTTCTGTTGACGACGTACTTATCACAGCAGTAAATGGTGGCGGATCAACTTCCGTTGCAACTTCCGGTTCTATTTCGCCTACAAACTGGTGTTATAACACTGCACAAAATATGAATGTGAGCTTTACATCAACAGGAACGTTTAATGCAGGAAATGTATATACCGCGCAACTTTCTGATGCTTCCGGTTCTTTTGCTTCACCAACTTCTATCGGAACATTGACTTCTACTTCAAATTCAGGATCAATTAGTGCAACAATACCTGGAGGAACTCCGGTTGGAAGCGCTTATAGAATCAGGGTGGTTTCTTCCAATCCGGCAACAACGGGTTCAGACAATGGTTCGGATCTAACAATCAATTCCCTTCCGAACGTCACTTTGGGAACGTTCTCAGATGTGTGCGTGTACAACGATCCGTTTACATTAACAGGAGGATCTCCTGCAAGCGGAACGTTCACCGGAACAGGAGTAACCATAAATGTATTCAATCCGAACACGGCCGGAACAGGTACGCACACCATTACCTACACGTTTACGGATGGAAACGGATGTAGCAATTCGGCTCAGCAATCCATAACAGTTAACGCTTGTGCCGGAATAGAGGAGTTGAGTGCAGAAGCAAAAATTTACCCGAATCCGGTAACAGATAAATTCCAGGTATCCGGTTTAGCTGACATTAAGACGGTTGAACTGGTGGATATCAACGGAAGAGTAGTTAAAAGCTATACGAGTGCGGATGCTTATCCTGTAGCAGACCTGAACTCAGGAGCATATATTGTGCGCATCACAACTTCGGACAAAGTATACCAGCAGAAACTGTATATAGGAAAATAACCCCGTTTAATTTTAACGATAGTGCCCTGGCGATCCCGAATAATTATCGGAAGTCAGGGCTTTTTTATGCGTAGTACTTCTGTTTACTTCCCCTATCTTTGTGCTATGAATAATATTGGTGATCCGATTTGTGCACTGGCAACCCCTCAGGGGATAGGTGCGATCGGAATAATTCGGACATCCGGAGAAGGGTCCATTGCCCTGGTGGATCGGTGTTTTTCAGGAAATTTACTGAATTCGGAATCACACAAATCGTATTTTGGTTTGTTTAAATCCGAAAACGGGGAGGTAATCGATGAGGTATTGGT
>QKAV01000015.1 GCA_003247185.1 Crocinitomicaceae bacterium | reverse complement strand
TGGTGAAACCATTTACAAAAGATGATCTGTACGCGGCTATTGAGGTTGCTGTGAATAACTTTGGGGCACAGCAGGCTGAGAACAATGCTCATAAAGGTACTGATGTCGTTATTTCAGATGCCATTTTTATCAAACAGGAGTCACTATTCGTAAAAGTTCCTTTTGCAGATATTCTTTTTATTAAGTCTGATGGTGTTTACCTGGAAATTCATACGTGCGATGATAAAAGATTTATTCATCGGGAAACGTTAAAGAACATGGTAAATCTATTGCCGGAAAACATGTTCTTTCAGGTACACAGATCCTATATTATCAATACCCGTCATATTTCTGCTCTTAATAGTGAATTTGTAGTGGTCGGAAAAGAGCCTGTACCAATTAGCAAAAGTCAGAAAGAGACCTTGTTACAAAAACTTCATTTACTCTAAGCTAACTTCAGTAATACTACTGTTCATTTCAGTTTTCCGTTATTTCGCATCTTTTTTTTGCGAGAGGCTGGACGGAGTATCAAATTCGCCGGAAAGTTTATTGTATGAAATACCTTCTGGCTGTATTCCTGATGCCTGCATCTTTTGGGCTTTCTCAGGATTCGTGGAATTCCTTAGGAGCTGATCTTGAAAATTCAACTGGGAAAATGTCCTGCTCGATTGGTCAGGTGTTTACAGAGAATGTTCTTTCTACCAGTTACATTCAGTTTCAGGGTGTTCAGATTCCTTTTGTGAACTCTGATTTATTCGTTCAACCTGTTTCGGATATTGATTTAATTGTCTTTCCTAATCCCGCCAGCAATGTACTGAAGATTGAAGCAAACAACTCCTTTCTTGTTCATTCGATCAGGGATATCTCAGGTAGAGTTGTCATTGATATCAATACTACAGCGGTTAACAGCACCGAAATCGTTCTTTCAAACCTCTCGAATGGAGCCTATTTCTTGGAGGTGAATATACAGGGCAACCTATATTCCATTCCTTTCATTAAAAATTAAATCATGAAAAAGATCTTTAAATCTCTTGTTTTTGCAACTTTGATTTGCTCTTCAGGGTTTGTATCAGCACAAGCCCCGCAACAATTTAGTTACCAATCTGTTATCCGAGACAATTCGGGTGTTTTACTTACCAATCAATCTGTAGGTATACAAATCAGCATTCTTCAAGGTGGTGCAAACGGATCTCCTGTTTTCGTTGAACGACATTTTCCGACATCAAACACGAACGGACTTGTGACACTTTCAGTCGGAAATGGTACCGTCATAGCCGGTGATTTTCAAACTATTGATTGGGCTGCCGGACCTTATTATTCCAAGATTGAGGTAGATCCAACGGGGGGCACTGGTTATACTCTTTCGTCCACCAATCAGTTTTTAAGCGTCCCTTACGCGTTGTATGCGGCAAGCAGTGGAAACGGCGAAGGGCCGGCTGGAAATGGGATTTCCTCTACTGTTGATAATGGGAACGGGACGTATACTTTCAATTATACGGACGGGAGTTCGTTTACTACCGCAGATCTAACCGGGCCACAGGGAGACACAGGGGTGCAAGGTCCACAGGGACCACAGGGGATGACTGGTGCCGCGGGAGTAAATGGAGCAGATGGTGTCGGGATTTCTTCTACTGTTGATAATGGTAATGGGACGTATACTTTCAATTATACGGACGGGAGTTCGTTTACTACTTCTGATTTAGCAGGACCACAGGGACCACAGGGGATGACAGGTGCAGCGGGAGTAAATGGAGCAGATGGTGTCGGGATTGCTTCTACTGTTGCTAATGGGAACGGAACATATACTTTCAATTATACGGACTGGAGTTCGTTTACTACTTCTGATTTAACAGGACCACAGGGAGACACAGGGGTACAAGGAGCACAGGGACCACAGGGGATGACAGGTGCAGCGGGAACGAATGGAGCAGACGGAGTAGGGATTTCTTCTACTGTTGATAATGGGAATGGGACGTATACTTTCAATTATACGGACGGGAGTTCGTTTACTACTTCCGATTTAACAGGGCCACAGGGAGACACAGGGGTACAAGGAGCACAGGGACCACAGGGGATGACAGGTGCAGCGGGAGCAAATGGAACAGACGGAGTAGGGATTTCTTCTACTGTTGATAATGGTAATGGGACGTTTACTTTCAATTATACGGACGGGAGTTCGTTTACTACTTCCGATTTAACAGGGCCACAGGGGATGACAGGTGCCGCAGGAACGACCGGAGCAGATGGAGTAGGGATTTCTTCTACTGTTGACAATGGGAACGGGACGTTTACTTTCAATTATACCGATGGGAGTTCGTTTACCACTTCCGATTTAACAGGACCGCAAGGAGACACAGGGGTACAAGGGCCCGCTGGAAATGGTTTTACAAATGGAACTCAGCAAGGTGAAATAAAGTACTGGGATGGTTCTGCCTGGATTTCGTTAGCGCCTCCTTCTACCAATAATTATTTTCTGACTTTTTGCAGTGGTACTCCAACCTGGACCAATGGTTATTGTCCGGCTGAAATAGGAAGTTTAGAATGTGCATCTGCATTTACTTCAAGCCCAGTTTATGCAATGGTAAACACAACCGGTGTTAATCTGACCCTACCCTACACAGCAGGAAATGGAGGTCCATATTCCGGACAAACCATTACATCAACCGGTGTAACGGGATTAACGGCAACTTTAAATAATGGAAGCGTTGTAAACGGAAATGGAAATTTAACTTTCTCTATTTCCGGAATTCCTTCAGGAACAGGAAATGCCAGTTTTACCGTATCGTTTGGTGGACAAACATGTACGTTTACCATCGGCGTACAAACATTAACAGTAGGAACTTCATTCGGCGGAGGAATTGTTGCATACATGTTACAATCAGGGGATCCTGGATACTCCGCAAGTGAAATCCATGGTTTAATTGCAGCAAATGGTGATTTAATAGGAACCTATGGATGGGGATGCAATGGAGTAACTGTGGGAGGAACAAGCCCTGGTTTTGGAACAGGAATGGCCAATACTATTCAGATAACAAGTGTTTGCGGTGCAGGAACGGCTGCTCAATCCTGTGATGCCCAAACGATTAATGGATATACTGACTGGTACCTTCCAAGCACAAATGAACTATTGGCAATTTATCCGAACGCAGGATTAATCGGCGGGTTTTCGGCCACACGTTATTGGACCAGCACAGAACTGGGGGGAAATGCCGCGAGGGCTATTGATTTTACAACTGGCGCGGGAACGATAACTTCCAGAACCTCACTTTATCCGGTTCGGGCAATTCGTTCATTCTAAAAAATATAAAAGCATAGATGCCGGGCAATTGATTTGTCCGGTTTTTTTATTTCAGAAAAGTGGGCTTTCGTTTCAGTATTCTTTCATTTCATAACTCTTTTTTGTACTGCTACTGAAATTCGATCAATTTTCCCTTCTCAAAACGGATTTATACCATGAAAAAAGCACTATTTGTATCCTTGTTGATTTTCGGGATGTCGCACTTTATAAGCGCACAGGAATGGCAATTTTTAAAACAGTGGGTTTCACCAAATACAGGAGGAACAAGCAGTGAGATTACTGCAATAGATTCCAAATCCAATAGCACGGGAACCAAGTTTTATCATCTGGGAAGAAAAAACAACGGCTCTGACAATGACCTTGTTCTTGCCTGTGTAAATGCTACAGGAGGAACGGATTGGGAAATCTCCTATAACAGCGGAAGTGAAGATCTGCCGGTTTCATTAGCAATTGATAACTCAGGAAATTTGTATTGCTTCCTGAATAGCTCTGTTTCAGGTATTATGAAAGGTCGGATTATCAAGTATAATTCTTCCGGTGCTGTACAATGGAACAATACCTATGGGGGATTAGCCGGACTCACTATCAACCATGGAGCGATTGACGCTTCCGGCAACATTTATTATACCGGATATTTCATGCAAACTTCCACATTGGGGAACATTTCAACTGCGAAGATTAATTCTGCGGGAACCACACTTTGGACCATGAACAATAATGCCAGTGGTTATCTCGATGCCGGCAGATATGTGGCTATTGATGGTACGGGTAATGTTTATGTTGCCGGTTATACACATCCTACAACAGGAGCAAGTACTGATTGGAGAATGCTTAAGTACAGTTCAGCAGGTACTCAATTGTTTGCATACAGTGCCAATTACAATTCCATCGATACGGCAACAATTATTGCTTTTGATGGTGCTAACAATGTTTTTTTCGCAGGAGTCGGATCCAATGGAATAGATTACAATGTTTATTATCGCAAATACAATTCTGCCGGATCTCTGGTTTATGGTTCTCCTTCTTTAGGTATCTCCGCTGCTGATAACCGGGTGCAGATGGTCTGTGATCCTTTAAACAATGTTATGGTAGCATTTGCCAAAGCCAATAACAATGATAATTACATCACTGTAAGCAAGTATACGAGCGGTAATGTACAAAGCTGGTCTACAGATGTTGAGCCTCTATTCTCCGCTTCAACCGGAAATGGTTTTAAAAATCGCCCAAAAGCACTTCTGGTAGATAGCGATAGTTCCTGGTTGTACCTGGGATCACAGGGGGGAGCTGTTTTTTCTTCCGGGTATTACAATAAAGGGTTTGTTGTTACACGTCTGGATTTATCAACAGGAACATATCACTACAGTTATGACAGGGCTTCGCATTCATCCTATACGTATTCTGTATCAACATCAGAAAATGTGACCGGAATGTTCTTCACGGATAACAAACATGGAATTGTCCTTGCGGGCGGTCATAAGGATCCAAATACCGGTATCAATAAGTTTAAAACTGTAAAGTGGAATTGCTACGCACCAATTGTAATTGCACATACACCCAGTTTTATCACATCTATCAACTCTTCAAATGTTTATTCGTGTGGAAATGATCCGCACCTGATTTCGGTTCCGGATAGCATTCAGTTACAACCTTCGGGAATTCTTTCCGGTTACAGTTATTATTGGATCGCCTCCAACTCTCCGAGCATGACGCTGGAACAGTATTTACTTAACCCTACAAATTATGAAACCAACACGGCTTTTATAGTAAACAGAAATGATCCTTACACATTTTTTAAGGTTCCATCGGGTACCAACCCCAAATATCGAATGCTTGTAACTGACTCGAACGGAAATCAATTCCTGTCTTTCCAGGTATCAATTGGTACAGCTCAATCCAGTCCTTCAGATTTTAATCTGATTGCAGACGGACCACTGAGTTTTTGCCCGGGAGACAGTGTAAACCTCAGCTGGAGTTCCGTAAGCACCAGCTACTCATTTGGTCAGTTCAATGATCTGGCAAATAGCACAACTATTTATAAAACAGGTTCTTATACGGGAACAACGAATCCCCAGTCTATGGAACAAACTTATTATTCCAGTGGAACCATATTTGCTCAAATTGATAAAACATTTCCTACTTCAGGTAATGAATACTCCGGATATGATTATTTAGGATCCTTTCCGGGTTGTATC
This sequence comes from Crocinitomicaceae bacterium, assembly GCA_003247185.1. Lineage (GTDB taxonomy): Bacteria > Bacteroidota > Bacteroidia > Flavobacteriales_D > Crocinitomicaceae > UBA4466. The sequence goes on along the minus strand of QKAV01000015.1, from coordinate 6,059 downwards.
TACGTTTCTGACACTTTGACCATTTCTGCTGTCGGTCTTACGGTTGATCTGGGACCGGATCTTCAAGTGTGTTCGGGTCAGTCGGTTTCACTGGACGCAGGATCAGGATATTCCGGATATAGCTGGAATACAGGTGCTACCTCTCAATCCATTGCACCAACAACATCCGGTTTATACAGTGTTACCGTTACCAATGGTTCCGGCTGTACGGCTTATGATGAGATCAATGTTACTGTTTTACCTCTTCCTACTGTTTCAGCTGGCGCAGATCAGGCTATTTGTGCCGGAAATTCAGCAAACATTAATGCTTCCGGTGCAGTTTCATACAGTTGGGATAACAGTATCGGTTCCGGCGCTGCACAAATTGTTTCTCCTGCATCAACTACCACATACACCGTTACAGGAACGGACGCCAATGGTTGTCAAAATACGGATGCAATCCTTATTACGGTACATGCTTTACCAAGTGTATTGACGTCTCCTGATGTTTCCATTTGTGAAGGAAGCAGCACAAACTTAAGTGCTTCGGGTGCTCAGACATACATCTGGACACCTGGATCTTCCAACGGATCCACAATTTCAGTTACTCCAAGCGCATCAACCACCTATACGGTTACAGGTACAGATGCAAATGGATGTCAAAATACGGATCAGGTTCTGGTAACGGTCAATCCAAATCCGGGATTATCGACAAATTCTACTCCTGCAAGTTGTGGAAATTCAAATGGTACGGCTGAAGTACTTGTAAATTCCGGTCAATCTCCTTTTACCTATTCCTGGACAAACGGTGCAACAACGGCATCCATTTCAAACATATCAGCAGGAACATACACCGTAACCGTATCCGATGCGAACAACTGTTCTTCCCAGACAAATGCCCTTGTTTCCAACATAGGTGGCCCGGTTGCTCAGATCCAAACAAGCGGTTTAAATTGTGCGGATGATGCCGACGGAATAATAACAAGCAGCATTTCAGGAGGAACATCACCCTATACTTATCTCTGGTCAACTGGGGCAACCACAACGAGTATTTCAAACCTGTCTCCCGGAATGTATTCCCTGCAGGTTACGGATGCAAATGGTTGTATAGAGAATCAATCTGTCAACTTCACTGCCCTGCATACCAATCCTGCGGTTGCTATTATCGGAAACACTTCCTATTGCATGAACAGCGCAATTCAGTTGCAGGCTCAGGGAGCAAATAGTTATACCTGGTCTACAGGTGGAACTACAGAATTTGAAAACCTGACGATTACCAGTCCTCTGACTATTACTGTTACAGGGACAGATCTAAACGGATGTACAGGAACAGATCAGTTGGGTATCGGAGTGAATCCATTACCTGTAGCTAACGAACAAACAACAAATGCCAACTGTAATCAATCGGATGGAACAGCACAGGTAAATCCAACAAATGGTTCTTCACCCTACTCTGTTTTATGGTCAACCGGAGAAACTACCAACGCTATTTCAAATCTTTCAGCCGGAAATTATTCCGTAAGCATAACGGACGCGAACAATTGTACAAGCAATACAACTATTATTATAGATAATGCAGGTGCACCTGTTGTTGATTTGTACGCAGATGTTCTGCTGTGCCACAATGACACCAACGGATCGGCAAATGCAACAATTACAGGTGGAAATCCTCCATACCAGTTGCTTTGGTCGAACGGTGAAACTACCAACGCTATTCAAAACTTGGCTGCAGGAACTTATTCTATTACAGTAACGGATGCCATGGGTTGTATCACGCTTTCTTCCGCAAATGTCAGCTATAGTTTTGAAAACCCCGTATTGGATTTAGGTCAGGATACAACTATCTGTTCAGGAGATCAAATAGCATTAACAGGAACATCCGGAATGTCTTCTTATCTGTGGACAACCGGAGAAACATCTCCGTCAACGATGGTAAACGCCTCCGGAAATTACGGTCTTACGATTACGGATAATAATGGTTGTTCGGCAGCAGATACTATCCTGGTTTCTGTAGTCAACTGTGCAGGCATTAGCGAACAGGAAATTAAAATCGTGGTATATCCGAATCCGGCAAGCACATTCGTGCAAGTTGATGCTTCAGAGAAGATCATATCCTATACGCTCTATGAGACTACAGGAAAAAGAATAAAGACACAAATTATAAACAGTGATCAAGTGCATATTGATCTTGAGAAAGAAGCCTGCGGTTCCTATATTCTGGAAATGACGACTTCTTCCGGGATCATTCAACAAATGATTGTAAAACAGTAATTATGAAACACCTTATCTTATTTGGTTTTATACCGTGTTTATTTGCTCTTTCGGCATGTGAAGAAAGTTCTTCCGAAGCCTACATTCAGGAGCAGATCAAAAAGGATCAGGAACGCTATCAAAGGGAAAAAGAAATAGCTGAAAAGGACGCTCAGACTGCTCTCAATAAGAAAGATCCTTCCACTATTATTTCCGCAGCAGAGATTAAAGAAATCCTGAATCTTGGTTCCCTCATTGAAGAGGAAAAACGCACGATTACAAATGGATTCACCTGGGAAAACAAAGGAAACCTGTATGACCTGGAGATAGCATTCTGGATGCCGGGAAACTTAACTGAAGCTTCCGCGCAAGAACAATACACGTCTTTAACTACCGTATTTACGACACAAAGGGATAAGCCCGAAAATGTAACTCTGGGCGAAAAAGCACAGTTCAGTGAATTAGGCGGAGGACAGTTAATTGTTCTGATTGGAAAGGATATCCTGCGCATGAACCTGTTTACAAGGCTTCTGGATAATGGGAAAGGGAATATTACAAGGGAGCAGAAAAAAGAGCTTCTGATCAAGTTGGGAACATATATAATCAATAAACTATAATTTATGAAAACACTGTTTTACAGTACACTTAGTGCATTATTTCTAATAAGTTGTTCAAATAATGAAACGAAAATGGAAAAAGGAAATTTAAAGGGTCATTGGGTAATTATTAAGGCGGAAGGAATGATGGCCGAAGAAAACCTGGGAACACATTACATTTTTGACGATAACAAACTAACCTTTTCCAAAAACGGATTTGACAATCCGGCCAAATCGACTATTACCGACAGCACTTTTACCTGGGACAACGGATCCATGGTTATGGAGTATAATTATCACTTTGAAAATAACCAACTGATTGCCGAGCCTAAAGGTGGCGATCAGAAATTCTATCTTGAAAAAGAATAAATTCCAGTTAATGTAGGTCGGCCTTGTGCCGGCCTTTTTTTGGAGTCTTTATTGTTTCCTTTTACCTCCTTTCTGCTCCAGCAGATCATTGTACTTTTCCAGCAAAAGAATGTATTTATTTCTCCAATAATCCACCGTTTCCTCCTCATGCGGATAACCGACCCGGTGTTCGGATATGTTTTCCTTACTATCCTGAATGTCATACGCCGCGGGAAACAGTTCACTGAAATTGTAGTGAATAATCTTTCCAATCTCCAGAATCGTGTCAATCGGAACATTCGGGTTTTCGAAAATGTTGTACACATGCCTTCTACTTTTTCCCATACGGTTTGCCAACTTGGTTATAGAATAACCACTCTGACGAACTGCCTTTTCAACAACTTCTCCTCTGTGTACCATACTGCACAAGTATATAAAGCTGTTTGGTAAATTTTATTCGCTTTATTTTTACAATTGTGTATATTTTTATACATTTCAGGTAACTATTCTCATTATCAATGTAAAATTTTATTAAAAGTTTATGTTTACGTAATGTTATTCTCACGAGAAGTTCATAAAAGCTTCTCATCCGACCGTGCATGTTTCGTTTCGTTTGAATTTTAACGACAAAGCATGAACTCCTGCCACTTAATCATTGAACTATGGAAAACCACCTTCACTTTATTGAAAGCATCTTTTCAGAGGCAAGTGCATTTCTTGATCCGAAAGATGGAATTGAAATCATTAAATCTTTTGGAAAAGAGGCATATAGTATTGTTTTCACTCCTCCTGAAAAGGAAAATCAACATGCTTTTTTACTGGAAATAACCCTTCTTCTCAACAAGTTTCAATCCCTGGGCTGGAGGTCCTCCTATCAGTTTCATGAAGTATTGGACAGGGGCGAGCTAAGAATCGAAATTGTATAACGACATCATTTGCCAAAACACATGTATTATAATCCATGGATCGCAGAAAATTACCGTTCCGGAAAGGGGAAATACGGGCAATTACTGGTTCTTGCCGAACCTAACTTCAGAATTGCAGACACCAATCCGAACATCGTGGTTCATTCCATCAACAATCTGCTTTGTGATGCTGATATCTCCCAGCATACCATGCTCACAGAGATTGGAGGAATGGTTAATCCGGAGAATTACACAGAGCTCTATTTCAACTGTGCTTTCTGTTTTCTTCCTCGCATCGTCTCAAAGGCGGAAAGGTTATCACGAAGTTATAAGGAAGTCTTTTTCTCCATTTTAGACAGTCTCGCTCCGAATAAATTACTTGTTATCTCTGAAAACAAGTCGGATATTTACCATAATCTCCACCCCTGTTCCCATCACCATTGCAGGCCGAACGAACGAAGCAGAATAAAGTCGGGCTCCATACAGCATTTTCGATACAGCTCCGGTTCCTGTGATGCTCTGTTTATGAATCATTCCGTAGAGAAGTCTGTGCGCGTTCATTTGATGAAGGCGTTTTTGGAGGGTTAGTATACAAATGTCCGTTTTTGTGACGTGTCAGTAAGTATTCTTTATTCTCCGCATAATTTGCGGTGATTAGATTGTTTTTTCTCCGCAAATGACAGCATCTCAATTTATAAGAAGACTGTTTTCTACTAAGAAGAATAGATCGATCGGTTACTTCCCGATACAAAACTTCGCGAAAATGTTCCCGAGCAGGTCATCCGTAGAAATATCTCCGGTGATCTGGCCCAGTTCAAACATCGCCTGACGAATATCCATCGCTACAAAGTCGCCGGTAATTCCGGAAATCAGTCCTTCTTTTGCCTTTTCCAGCTGCTGCGTTGTTTTGATCAATGCGTCATAGTGACGTGCATTGGAAACAATGGTTTCATCCGAAAAATTGAAATCGCCAACAACCCTTTCGGTTATAACGCCTTTCAACACCTCGAGATTCAATTTCTCCTTCGCGCTGATTTCTACACTGTCATTTATGTCCGGCGCTTCTACGGATAGATCTGATTTGTTGCGAATATGTAAAACGACTTTCTCCGGATAGGTTGTTCTCAGTTCATGAACCCATTCCTGCACCTGCTCCACACTTTCAGCGTCAGAAGCGTCGGAAAGACACAATACTACAGAGGCCTGTTCTATTTTCTGTCGGGAGCGTTCGATTCCTATCGCTTCAATGGTTTCTGCTCCTTCCCTGATTCCGGCGGTGTCAATTAAACGGTACTGAATCCCGTCAATATTGATCGTTTCCTCTATCACATCTCTTGTGGTTCCTGCAATATCACTTACAATCGCCCGCTCCTCCCCTAACAAGGCATTGAGCAGTGTTGATTTCCCGGTATTCGGAGCACCAACAATGGCAACAGGAACACCACTTTTAATGGCATTTCCCAATTCAAACGATCTGCTGAGGCGTCTAAGATAGCTCAACACCTCATCCAATAATTTCAACAATTCCGTTCGATCCGCAAACTCCACATCTTCTTCTGCGAAGTCAAGTTCCAACTCAATCATTGAAGCAAAATGGATGAGTTTTTCCCGTAATTCCTTCAATTCATTGGAAAATGCTCCCCGAAGTTGTTTCAATGCAATTTCATGCGCCCGTTTTGATTGGGATGCGATCAAATCTGCAACAGCTTCCGCCTGGGATAAATCCAACTTTCCATTAATAAAGGCTCTTTGCGTAAACTCTCCGGGATTAGCCAGACGAAACCCGTTATTCAATAATGTCGATAAGCCTTTTTGCAGAATATAAGGTGATCCGTGAAAACTGATTTCCACACTTTCCTCTCCGGTGAAACTTCTTCCGGTGTGAAAAACTGTGACCAGCACCTCATCGATTACTTCTCCACTTTCGGTTTTAAACAAACCAAAATAAGATTTGTGCGATTCCGCATGCAGTAAATTCCCG
>QKAV01000261.1 GCA_003247185.1 Crocinitomicaceae bacterium | reverse complement strand
ATGGAGTTTGTTATCTCCCCGGAGTCAGGAAGACGGATCATTTTATGTGCGATAGGGTTTAGTTTTTGGACGCGGTCAATGTTGTAAATTCCAAATGATTTAATTGAAAAAGAACTTATCACATCCTGTTGTTTTTCGATGCCTTTTTGAAGCCTTCGGTATTCTTCTTCGCGTCTTTTTAATTCCAACTCCCGTTCGGCATTTGTTCTTTCGTATTCAGCTATCCAGGCTTGCTTTTCTTTCTCATAATTCTCACTGAAGGTTTTCATTTTGTTCAGAGCTTTAGCATACTCAATGGCTTCATTACGTTCTATTTTCCGTTGAAGGGCATAGCGTTTTTTTAGTTCCTCGTCGGTCAGCTTGGGTCGCGCTACAAATTTGGCATCCCACCTTCTTTCATTACCGTTATTCCAATACAAAGCAGACGTGAGTTCAAGTTGAAAGGCAGAACTATCCGGCGTAGGGTTGAGAGTGAAGTATTCCCAGATGATTTCCTGCGTGCGTTTAAAGCTCAATTCAGATTGAAGTGATATCATTTCCCATTCCACATCGATCCATGGAGCGAGATGGGGGCGTCCCGAGGGATCCATTTTAAGCCGAAAAGAAAGATGCGAGGATCAGGCTGTCCTTAATTGTATTCTTTTCCTGTTCAAACCCTGTTCCTTTTGACCAGGCAGAGTCGTTTTCAAATCGGAACAATTGGTAATCGCTATCTACATTGACATAGCTTGGAAGGCTGATCCGGGCAGAGCGATTTTTTGCCAGATAGATTTCCTCTCCGTTTTGAGAGGCACGAATATCAATCATACCTCCGGAACTCAATACGCTATCGGTTGTATTTCCTAATTGCATGGTAATTCCTGATAAGAAGATGTCTTTTGCAGTGTAAAATTCCCGCACACGTAAGTTCACAAGTCCTTTGATCGGATTTCCGTTTTTATCAACCAGACTTTCTTTTGGTATTGTAATGCGAGAGCCGGTTTCTCTGGTCAGAACGAAATTAGAGTCCGCATTAAACGTGATTGTGTCGTAGGGAATGGCTTGGGCAATCGGTTCCTCAATACCGAAGTATTGATCGGTTGTCTCTGATTTTTGTTCACAACTGAATAATAGGGAAGTGATCCCTGTAATAAAGGCAATTTGCCTGAAAACTATAACTTGCTTCATGATCGTTCAGATTAAGTGCAAGTATCCGGATACCTAACACAGATAGAATGTGTCAGACAATAAAAAGTAACAATTAGCCAATTCCGGTTTCAAAAGCGGATCGCTCCAGTGCTTCACGATCTTCGGGATGAGCAATGGAGATTAGTAATTTTGTCCGCTCTTCAATCGATTTACCATATAAGTTAACGATTCCGTACTCGGTACACACCCAGTGAACATGCGCTCTTGTTGTTACAACTCCTGCCCCGGGACGCAAGCGATGTACAATTTTAGGGAATCCTTTTTTTGACCTGCTCGGTAGTGCGATAATTGGTTTTCCTCCTTCGGAAATAGATGCTCCGCGAATGAAATCCATTTGTCCGCCCACTCCCGAATAGATACTGGAACCAATAGAATCGGCACAGACCTGTCCGGTAAGATCGATTTCCACCGCGCTATTGATGGCTACTACCCGCGGATTCTGACTGATCACCCTGGAATTATTGACATACTTTGCATTTAGCATATTGATCAGCGGATTGTCATCTACAAAATCATAAAGTTTTTTACTTCCAACCAGGAAACTTGAGACTATCAGCCCCGGGTGTTTTGCTTTATATTTTCCTGTGATTACTCCGCTTTCCACAAGAGGGATCACTCCGTCAGAGAACATCTCCGTGTGAATCCCCAAATCCTTGTGATTTCCGAGTGCAGCCAAAACAGCATTCGGAATAGCTCCGATACCAAGTTGCAAGGTGGATCTGTCTTCAATAATGGAGGCGATGTAATTTCCGATTTGAATTTCCTCTTCAGCTAATTCATGCAAGGGCAAAACCGGAAGTTCCTGATTCCCCTCAACTAAAAAATCGATTTGATCGATATGAATAATACCATCACCATGTGTTCGTGGCATATTTTCATTAACCTGCGCGATTACAATACGTGCCTCATCAACTGCAGTTTTGGAGATATCCACTGAAACGCCTAAGGAACAGAACCCATGTTTATCCGGAGGGGAAACGCTTACAAGAGCAATATCCAGTTTTATTGCTCCGGAACTGAAAAGTCGTCCGGCTTCACTTAAAAAAATCGGGATGTAACTTCCTCTGTCGGAGTTTATGGCTTCCCGAACATTACTGCCTACAAAAAGCGCATTTACAAAAAAGGAATCTTTGTACTGAACTTCAGCGTAAGGTGCAGGACCTTCGGTATGCAATTGATAGATCTGAACGTTTTTTAATCTGTCGGATTGGGCTACCAGTTCCTTGATCAGAATATGAGGTGCGGCAGCGCCTGTATGAATAAAAATCGCTTGATTACTTTGAACATTGCCGATAGCATTTTTTACCGATGTAAACATGTGAGAGAGGTTTAGTTAAAGGTAATAAAAAACCCACCGGTTACGGTGGGTTTTTCGTAGATTGGTTAATCAGTGAAACACTTTCTCGACTAAAAGACTATAACTACTATTCAACGTATTACCTAAACCTAACATAAATGTGAATCCGTGTCTCACGAGGTAAATATATACAGTCTAAAACAGTTTAGTAATTATTTGATATACATTGAGGGGGGAACACTTAATTTCTCTTTTTACAAAAGTTTTGGGTCCAATAGTTCCTTGTTTTCTATACACCACTTATAGAGTGTGTTAGACCCTCCTTTTACATTCAGTTTTCTGCAAATCCTACTTCTGTAATTCTCAACGGATTTTTCCGTAACGAACAATAATTCGGCAATTTCCCTTGAAGTCTTATTTTGTGCAACCAGAGTTAAGGTATTGCGTTCCGCATTGGAAAGCGAGTCGATAGCACTCTTGACTTCCTGAATACGATTGTTGAATTGTTTTCTATTGGAAAGAAATGGTTCCAGTTTTTTCGAAACGTACGGAATCCCGTGAAGAACATTTTCTATGCATTCAATAATCTCTTTTGAGGAATCTTCTTTGAGGAGAAAACCTGACGCACCATTATTAAAAGCTTCATTGAAGAACAATTCATCATTGTGCATGGTGAGAATGATTGATTTTGTCTTGAACTGCTGAGATTTGATTTCACGAAGAACATCAATACCTGAATATTCCGGCATATCGATGTCCAGAATGGATATGACAAAATTGTCATACTTTAATTTCTCGATTGCTTCGCTTCCTGTTTCCACCTCTTCAATCTTACAGTGTTCAAACACATCCATGATCAAAGATTTTAATCCTTTACGGAAGATGGGGTGGTCGTCTGCTAATAATATCTTCATTTACAATAGTTTGATGCGTATTTTAACGCGAATACCTTTTTCCGCTTTCTCATATTTAATCTGACCATTCAAAGCTCTGACGCGTTGGTCAATACTTTTTAAACCAAGCGAGTTTTCATTTAACATGGCCTTTTCAACATCCATTCCGATACCGTTGTCCATGTAAGACAGTTCGATCATTCCGTTTTTCAGGCTCAGTTCAACTTTAAGTGAAGTAGCATTGGCATGTTTAATGGTGTTGTTAATGAGCTCCTGAATCACTCTGTAAATTCTGACCTGATTGATCTGGGACAAGTCATTTTCAGTAATTTCATCGATCTCATAATTTACCAGAATTCCTGTACTAAATTGTACCTGATTCAGTAATTTCTCGAGAGAAGGTTTTAGCCCTAATCGGCGTAGTTCCGGAGGAACCAAAGATCTGGAAATAGACCGTACTTCCTCAATGACCTGAGAAAAATCAGAGTCGATTTCGTCCTGAAGACTTTCTTTTGAGGTTGCCGAGCGTGTAAATTTGTTTTTCAGAATAACCAGAGATTGTCCTAATCCATCGTGGAGGTCCCTTGCAATTCTACTTCGTTCATCTTCAAGTTTATTCACCAGGGCATTTGTAAATTCAACCTCTTTTTTCTGTTTACTGCGATAATGATGGATAGTGAATGCGCCCAACAAAACCAGAAAGATGACACTGACAAGGCCAATATTTAATCTCAATTGGGCATTGTTGAGCTGTTGTTCTGCCAGTTTCTGTTCATAATCCCTCTGCTGTTCGATTTTCTCTTTTTCGGTTTTTTCAACATCATATTTCAGCTGCATTTCATTCATTAACTGGATATGTCCTTTGTCGTTCAGGGAGTCCTTAAATGAGCGATATCGCTTATAGGCGATCAATGCATCTTCGAATTTCTTTTGTTTTTCCAAAGACTGATAGGTGATCAGATAAACTCCTTCCTGAATTTCGTTAGGAGCACCGAATTGTTTATAGTTGCTGGCAGAGTCAAGTAAAGCGCTAACCGACTTATAATCTTGTTTCTCCATGCGCAACTGAGCGAGTATGAGATAGATTTTGGAGATCGCATAGGTTATCTTTCGCTCTTTAGCCAGATCGAGTGCGCTCCAAAGTAAACTGTCTGATTTATCAATGTTTCCCTTGTCTCGTTCAAGTGATCCCAGATTAACCATCGAGTTGAACCAGAGCAAATTGTAATTTTTTCGTTTGGACAAATCCAATGCGTATAAGTGCTCCTGCTCGGCTTTATCCATGGAGTCAACTTCCGAATAATAATATCCTAGATTTTCCCGAAGAATAATTTCCAATCGGGAAGATTCCAGTCGTTTCGCAATTTTCAAGCCTTCGGTCAGATCTTTATAGGCTTCATGCGGGGATTTTAACCGCAGTTTCAGTAGTCCTCTGTTGTTTAGCAGGAAGGCGTATTCGAACTGTTTTTTGCTTTGTTGTGCAAGTTTGATACACTGCATGTAACTGTCTATGCATTTTTTTGTACTGTCAAGACGCTCATAATACATGGCCATTCCATTCAGACTGTAGATCATGTTACTGGTATCTTTCCGCTTACTTGCATCCTTATATTCATCCATCATCATGTGAAGGAGGATACCCGGATCTCCACTATTGTCAATTACAAAAATTTTCCGAATGGAAGCAGAGGATCGCAATTTTTCATTCTTGATCTCCCTGGAAATAAGAATTGCATTATCAAAGTACACGATTGCACTGTCATTTAACCCGACGTAATAGAAGGCAGTTCCCCTGTAGATATCCGTCAGGCCCTTGAGTGTTTTATTTCCCGTACGTTCAGCCTCTTTATCCAAAAAATCAATTTCAGCTTTACACTTACTTGGATCGGTTTGAAGGTATTCATCTATTTTCGCTAATCTGGATTTATATTTTTCCACTTCAGGAAAACCTTCGTAGACCTGTCCGAAAGACAGATCAATGCAAAACAAAGCGAATAAAACCAGCAGAAGTCTTACCATAGTACGGTAAATTTAGCAAATAATATTTTGGATTTAAACGGTTAAACGCAGACCTGAATTATGTTCTGAACTTTATTGTAAATTTGTGTTACAATGTTAAAATGCCTGACTACTATATCATTGTTCTTTGCCATTTCCTTCGCTGGATATAGCCAGAAGAGTAAGGATTCAATCCGGGCAATCTATTATTTTGATAAGTTCCAGACATACGAGTATGAAGATCATGTTCTGGCAAGAAAATATGCAGATTCGGGTATGTTTTATGCCAAACGTACAAAGAATGATCAGCTTCTTGGTAAAGCATACATGTACATGGGGTGGCTTTTTCAGGATCTTTCCCAATTCAAACAGGCGAACGAACAATTTTATAAGTCACTGGCATACTTAAAAAAGGCGGAAGACCAGCAAGGAATTGCTGATGCGTATGGGAACCTGGGGAATTCATACCTGGATATGCGGGAGTTTAGAAAAAGCTTGGATTACCAGCTGCTCAGTCTCGATGAAAATGAAAAAATAATCCGGTCAAAACCGAATAAGGAACAGTTGCAGGCTGCCCACACAGGGAAAACGTATGCATTGCACAATATCGGTGAGATATATAATGAAATAGCACTCTATGATAAAGCGTTGGAGTACGAGCGCAGAAGTCTTGTTGATGAGATGAAGTATGGTACGGAAGAGGGGATAGCAATATCATATAATACCATAGGACAGACATATAAAAAGATGGGAGAAATTGATAGTGCAAGGCATTATTTTCAGTCTTCCATTGACCTTTATGAGTCCGGCGAATTCTCATCTCCCTATGGTTACGCAATCGCGTTGCACGAATATGCAATCATGGAAAAAAGTGGTTTGAGCGATAAGCAAATTGCCACGATGCTGAACAAAAGTCTGCAGATCAGAAAAGACTTGCTGGATGTGGATGGAGAAGCGCAAATTTATCTGGATATAGCAGATTTTAAATTCGATCAGTTAAAGCTGGATAGCCTGAGCGAACTTCTAAGGAGATCATATCAGTTGATCGAAGAAAATGATCTGGACTATCTGGAGGAGAAGTATTTCATGTTGTACTCGAAGTACAATTCTAAGATCGGGAGATACGAACCAGCCTATTTTGCGTTGGAAAACTATCTGGAATTGAAAGCGATTTCTGATGCAAAACGAAGGACACATGATTTGATTGCAGGCGATATCAAACATCAGTTGGAAACGAAAAACTTTAATGATAGTTTGCTGATAGAGAATAAGTTTGCAGGTGAACGAGCGTCCTATCATGAGCAGATTGCAGAAATTCAACAGATTATTTATTTGTCGATTATAGGCTTCATTATTTTGATCGTGACTCTTTTTGTGATTATCAATTCCAATCGCCGGAGAAAGAGAATGAACACGATTTTGTCAGAAAAGAATGAGCAGATCAATGAACAAAAGGAACTTGTAGAAGAGAAAAACAAGAGTATTTCCGATAGTATTAATTACGCTAAGCGCCTACAGAATGCGATTCTTCCTGCACTCGAACGCATCCGGTCTGTTTTTCCGTCCTACTTTCTTCTCTATCAGCCAAAAGATGTGGTTAGCGGTGATTTTTACTGGTTTGAAAAAGTTGAGGATAGAATTTACCTGGCAGTAGCAGATTGTACCGGACACGGGGTGCCGGGAGCCATGGTGAGTGTGGTATGTTCCAATGCCTTGAATCGTGCTTTGAATGAGTATCTGATCATTGAGCCGGAAAACATCCTGGATAAAACGCGCGATTTGATTATTGAGCATTTTTCAAAAGGAGGAGAAGATTTGTCAGATGGAATGGATATCGCATTGATCTGTATGGATTTAAACACGAATGAAATACACTTCTCAGGTGCAAATAATTCGCTTTGGATTGTTCGGAGGGCAAATCAACATGAAATTGAAGAATATAAGGGGGATAAACAACCGGTAGGGCATTATACCAACGAACAGCCCTTTACGGTGCAAAAAATCCCTTGTTTTTCAGGCGATCGGATCTATATGACAACTGATGGTTATGCCGATCAATTCGGTGAGGAAACGGGCAAAAAACTGAAAAGCGCGGTGATGAAGCGATATATCACGGATATGCAGCATTCAGCAATGCATGAGCAGGGAGAGGCGCTTCTCCTGTATTTTGATGATTGGAAAGGTGAGACCGAACAGGTTGATGACGTTTGTGTAATGGGAATTGAAATTCCTTAAACCAATTGTTTAGTCATCCAAATGTTGCACGAAAAATGTCCCGATTCACCTAAACGTTCCGGGATCGGTTCAAATCCAAGGTTTCTGTACAGGTCAATTGCATTCGCTAATTCAGGCATTGTTTCGAGGTAAAGTGCGCTGTAATATTTAAGCGCGAATTCGATACTTACTTCCATCAGGCGTTTTCCAAGACCCATTCCCCGATATTCAGGCAATAAATAGAGTTTTACCAACTCAGCATGACCTTCAGGTAAACCTTTGGTGGGGTAAATGCCACATCCTCCCACAATTTTTCCGTCGTATTCTGCTACGAAATAGGCTGCTCCATTTTCCCGAAATAACTGATACAGGTTGTCCGTTGTTGGGTCTGTATATACCGTTCCGGGACGATCTACACCGTGTTCTTTCAGGACGCAGCGAATTACTTTTGCAATCTCAATGTTGTCGCTGATCTCCAATGGTCGAATCAGGACATTTTTATTATTGTTTGACAATTGACTTTCTGATTAAACCGTTAACTGTAACCACTTCGATAAGGTAACTTCCGCTCGCCAATGAGGATAAATTAATTTCTTTATGATTTCCGGACAGTTCTCTGACGTGATTTCCGGAGAGATCGATAATTCGAATGTACTCGATCGTTTCATTTGTCTCTATAATGATTTTATCACTCGCTGGGTTAGGGTAAATGTCTAATGCAGGTTGATCCAGATTTGATACGGATAAGAAATCGTTACTCCCCGGTAAAGTTATACTTGAAGGATAAGTTTGATCGTGCAAAATGGTTATATTAGCCGTATTGGCTGTCCCGGCCTGATACATAGTCCCACCATTTTGAAGGTTGACATCCCATCTGTTATCACTGTTTCCGCTTACCAGAACTTTTAATTTATGTCCGCTTAACCAGGTGTAATCCGTAAAAGGAAGGGTAATTACCATATCGTACACGGTGCCCGGACTTACAAAGGTCTCGTCATTTTGAGTATAACCCGTGCGGAATCTCATTCTCCTGATACCGTCATTGATCAGCATGTTTCTGCCATCAGGGTATTCATCTACGAGTCGAATAGCAATATCTCCGTCCGGCTGATCGGATTCAAAATACACATGAAGAGAAACAGCTCCTGAAACGTGGAGGTCCTGGCTGAGCGTCGGTGTTGCAAAGCTCTTCACATCGGAACGCGTAAGGAGACTTACCTGGTCATACGGACCTTGTTGCAGTCCAACAGCTAATGTCGGTCCTCCGATTGTTGGAGATGGATTATTCGGATCGCAGACAAAGGAAGTGCTTCCTGCACCATAAGTACTACGAATCGTTTCGTTTTGGTCGAGATAAAGAACATTGTTAGTGCTTCCGCCAATTGTTGATGCGGTTGACGTATTCCATTGATTAATCCCAGTCTCATAGTAGGTGATCGGAGTAGTGTTTTGCCAGTTGTTCACAGCATCAAGTAAGTAATAATTGAAGAAATCCCAGGCCATTACATCACACACTCCTGCAGCATTGGGATAAGATAACTCTCCCTGATTAGATGATCCGACGTAAGCAGCGCCTGTTCCGCCATGTACCCAGGGACCAAAAAGTAACCATTGCTGGTCTTGCACGGCTACTGCAGCATTGGAGCGAACGGCCTGATACCATTCGAGCATTTTGTCAACGTTATGATCATACCATCCACCGATTTGAAGCGTTGGAATTTCGATCAGGTTAGGTGTCCAGGTAGTATTTTCTGCATATTGCCAGGTATTACTATAGTAAACGTTACTTAAAACAATAGGAGAGAGGCCATAACCCAGGGCATCCAATTGCTGAAGTTTGGAAACCTCCAATACTCCTCCGAAAAAATAATCATCATAAGTGAATTGAGGGTGTGAAACCAACGGGACCGCACAGGTGTGATTGGGATGGTGCTCAAATGCAGTGTCGTACTGAACTTTTCCTAGTGCGGATGGTCCCCATGTGCCAATTCGATCTGCGTGCCAGGATTGTTGTGTAATCCATTCACAAACGTCGTATCCGTCCTGTCCGCGTGTGCTCCCGCTCGCAGCACCACTGGAACCGTAAAACCCTCTCCAATCAACTATAACCCAAGCAAAAGGCTGCCCGTCGATATTTGTGCCCACCCCCATAGGAAGTTGGGTGAATGCTTCCTTGTTATATGGAGTTTGAATTAAGATCACTTCAAAAGGACCGGGTCCGCTTGGAAGGTATACATCAGCCTCCAGAAATTCCCCGTCGCGCATTTGAATCTGCACATTATCGTACGTTTCAACAATCTGTGCATTCGTTCGGTTGGATAAAGCAAATGCAACTAAAAGTGGTAGCAGAAAGAGGTTTTTCATGTTAAAAGTTTGGTTAAATTTACAACAAAGCCATTAAGTCTTCAAACATATGATAATCATTTATAGTATTCTCGGATTGGTAGTTGTTTTAGGGATAACATCCTGGGTAATCTACAACAAACTTATTACTGCTTCAAATATTGTGGATGAGGCTTACAGTGGAATTGATGTACAATTGAAAAAACGTTACGAGCTGATCCCTAACCTTATAGAGGCAGTGAAAGGCTATAATGCTCATGAGGCTCATGTATTGCAAAAAATTGTAGAAGACAGATCAGGGGTGTCTTCCCTGACTGATGTTGCACAGCAGGATGCTTCACTTACTACCGCTTTAAAAACATTGCGTGTTCAGGTTGAAAATTACCCCGACCTGAAAGCAAATACACAGTTTTTAAAATTAATGGACAATCTGTCAGATGTTGAGAATGAATTGGCCATGGCCAGACGTTATTACAATGGTGCAACGCGTGATTACAATACAAAAATTCAGGTGTTCCCGAATTCAATCATTGCCGGAATGACTAAAGCAGAGCAACGTCCGTTTTATAAAATTCCGGAAGGGGAAGATATTGCTCCGGTTGTTGACCTTTCTAAATAATTTTTCATGAAAAGAATACTTCTTGTTCTTGTTTCCTTCTTAATTGTCAGTAATCTTTTTGCCTGGGATTATGAAAGGATCATTAACTATCACAGTGATATTTATGTACAAAAAGATTGTCAGGTACTGATTAAGGAAACCATAAAAGTTCACGCGGAAGGGAATGAGATTAAGCGAGGTATTTTTCGTGATATTCCGCTCAGTTACGAATACAAAGGAGGGAGTTTTCATGTTGATTTCAACCTGGTTTCTTTAACCAGAGATGGAAATCCGGAGCCTTATCACACGGAAAATTTATCGAATGGAATACGGATCTATGCCGGTTCAGAAGATGTTTTTCTTCAGCCAGGTGACTATACGTATGAGATCACATATTTAGTGGGTCATGTATTGAAATTCCTGGAGGATTATGATGAACTCTACTGGAATATAAATGGTAACGGCTGGAAGTTTTCGATTGACAGCCTCTCAGCAAACATATTTTATCCGGACTCTGCCAAATACATTCAAAGTATGGGGTATACCGGGAGCTATGGAGAAGCGGGACAGGAATATAAGAGTTGGGAGATTCAGGGAGGAATGCATTTTGAGGCTACACGCATGATGATGGGAGGAGAAAATCTTACAGTTGCTGTTGCATGGTCAAAAAATGCAGTAACCTATCCTACCGGGTGGGACAACTTTCTTCACTGGCTGAAAACTTATGCATTACTTGTAGTCGGAGGACTGGGAATTTTGTTGGCTTTCCTTACGAATTTTATCGTTTGGTACAGACATGGGAGGGATCCCAAACCAGGGACAATTATCCCGTTGTTTTATCCTCCGAAAGGATTTTCGCCTGCTGAATGTGCTTATTTGAAAAAGGCAGGAAAGAAAACAAAGGAAATGTTTGGCTCGAATTTGATGAGTCTTGCGGTCAAGGGGTATATCAAAATTGATTCAGATGAAAAAAGAGGCTTGGGGAGTAAGAAGGTATACACTATCACGCGTGATGATTCCAGACCTAAGAAAGACCTTACCGAGATCGAACAACGGTTTTTAGGTAAAATTCTGGGATCTAAGGACACCTTAGTTATCACGGAAGGAAAATACAATTCAAAAGTTGCAACAGCTGCAACCGACCTGGATTCAAGTATAGATGCCAAACAAAAAGGTATTTATTTCAAAAGAAACAGGCATTTAAGTGCCAAAACTTATTTGGTACCTGTAGCAACAGGAATCATTCAGGTGTTGATTCTAATGAATTGGGGAGGCCATCCGGCATTTGCATTTGCACCGGTTGTTCTTCAGATTGTGATCAGCTCGTTGTTTATTCGATTGCTGGAACAGCCTACGAAGGAAGGAAGGAAAAAAATGGATGAAATTGCAGGTTTTGAAATGTACATGAAGTATGCAGATAAGGAGCGGATTCGGTTAACCAATCCTCCAAGCATGAACTTTGCTCATTTTGAAGAAAACCTGGCGTATGCGATGGCTTTAGGAGTGGCAGAAGAATGGGCAGGACAATTTGATCCGGTGGAGATCAAGGAGTTCAGAGATGGACACTTACCATATTTCTATGGCGTTCCGATTTATTCAATGAACTCGTTTGCGAGTGATTTAAATACGACTATTTCGTCAGCTTCCGTACCTCCAAGCTCGGGAGGATCGTTTAGCGGTGGTGGTGGGTTTTCCGGTGGCGGCGGTGGCGGCGGTGGCGGTGGCGGATGGTAAAATCAGCTTTTTTTCTGTCTTTTCTGAATTTCTCCCTGAATGATATTCAGGAGTAAGCCTCCCATCAGTGACCCATACAACATCATAGTGTTAAGGTTTGATTTTATCGGGCAGCCATTTGTACACCCCCAGAAATAATGATAGATATATCCTCCCAATGCACCGAGTGGAATTCCTGCTAGTGTAAGCCAGTTTTTAATAAGGAACGATTTCATAGTGCAAATTTAATCCGATCAGGAACCCTTGTCTGTAACTATGGTTACTCTGCTTTATCAGTTCCTGTCACGAATTTAAACAAGTACAGGCGAAGTCTGCCGATTTCGCGCTAAAATCCTTATTTTCGCGAGGCAAAAACGACAAATATTCTCCCTATGGAACAGCAACTTCCTTATAAACCAAAGAATAAGATCAGAATCGTAACAGCTGCGTCACTTTTCGACGGACACGATGCAGCGATAAATATCATGCGTAGAATTATTCAGGCTACCGGATGTGAGGTGATTCACCTTGGTCATGACCGCTCGGTTGAAGAAGTTGTTGATTGTGCGATACAGGAAGATGTTCAGGCGATTGCGATGACCTCTTATCAAGGGGGGCACATCGAGTATTTTAAATACATGCACGACCTTTTGAAAGAAAAAGGCGCACCGCAGATCAAGATCTTCGGAGGGGGAGGAGGAACAATCCTTCCTTCAGAAATTGAGGAATTGGAAGCGTACGGTATTGAACGTATTTACCATCCGGATCACGGGCGTGAAATGGGCTTGCAGGGAATGATTAACGACCTTGTTGAAAGATGTGATTTCCCTGTTGGTCAGAATGCAGAACTGGATGTGGAATTGATTACAGCTAAAAAGGCTGCAAATATTGCGCACCTGATTTCTGCTGCGGAGAATTTCCCGGAAGAATCAAAGGATATATTTTCAAAGATTCATGATATAGCTGAATCTTCTGAAGTTCCGGTACTTGGGATTACAGGTACGGGAGGAGCTGGAAAGTCTTCCCTGGTAGACGAGTTGGTTCGTCGTTTTTTAATTGATTTCAAAGACAAGCACATTGCCGTGGTTTCTGTGGATCCTTCAAAACGGAAAACAGGAGGAGCTTTACTTGGTGATAGAATCCGTATGAATTCGATCAGGAATTCACGTGTATATATGCGCTCGCTAGCTACGCGTCAGTCAAATCTGGCCTTGTCTAAGCATGTTGCAGAGGCGATAAATGTATTGAAGGCAGCCAAATACGATATGATCATTCTGGAAACTTCCGGAATTGGTCAGTCTGATACGGAGATTTTGGATCATTCAGATATGTCGTTGTATGTGATGACTCCGGAATATGGTGCAGCCACACAATTGGAAAAGATCGACATGCTCGATTTTGCCGATGTGATTGCATTGAATAAATTCGATAAAAGAGGAGCGCTAGACGCGCTTCGTGATGTGCGCAAGCAATATCAGCGCAACCATAATATGTGGGAAAAAGACGTTGACTCGATGCCTGTTTACGGAACGATTGCCTCTCAGTTCAATGATCCGGGAATGAATACCTTGTACAAGGTGATTATGGATAAATTGGTGGAAAAGACAGGTGCAGACCTGAAATCCACATTTGAGATTACAGATGAAATGTCTGAAAAAGTGTTTGTAATCCCTCCGGATAGAACACGTTACCTTTCTGAAATTTCGGAGAATAATCGTGCTTACGATAAGTGGGTGGATCAGCAGGTAGCTGTAGCGGATCGTTTATATGGATTGAATAAATCAATTGATACGCTGAAGACCAGCGATATTGAAGATAAAGACAGATTAATCAAAGGTTTACAGGAAGCATTCGAAAAAGAGAAACTGAATTTCGATCCGAAAAACTGGGAGACTTTGCAAAATTGGGAAGCGAAGTGCGACCTGTACCATCAACCGGAATTCAAATTCAAGGTAAGAGATAAGGAGCTTTCAATTCAAACACATACGGAGTCACTTTCTCATCTGCAGATTCCGAAAGTTGCAACTCCGAAATACCTGGGATGGGGTGATATCCTGAGATGGTCATTGCAGGAAAATGTACCGGGTGAATTCCCTTACACTGCCGGATTGTTTCCGTTCAAACGTGAAGGAGAAGACCCGACGCGTATGTTTGCAGGAGAAGGAGGTCCGGAACGTACGAATAAGCGTTTTCACTATGTGAGCCTTGGGATGCCTGCAAAACGACTTTCAACAGCATTTGACTCAGTGACATTATACGGAAATGATCCTGATTTGCGCCCTGATATTTATGGTAAAATCGGGAACTCGGGAGTTTCTATCTGTTGTTTGGATGACGCTAAAAAATTGTACAGTGGTTTCGATTTAACTGATCCTAAGACTTCCGTATCAATGACAATCAATGGTCCTGCACCTATGTTGTTAGGGTATTTCATGAATGCAGCGATCGATCAGAATTGTGAGAAGTACATCAAAGCCAATGGTCTTGAAAAAGAAGTAGAGGCAAAAATAGAAGCGATCTACAAGGCAAAAGGAACAGAACGTCCTCGCTATAACGGTGATTTGCCGGAAGGAAATGACGGTTTGGGATTGATGCTGTTAGGTGTTACTGGAGATCAGGTTTTACCTGCAGATGTTTACCAGAAGATCAAAGCGGAGACCCTTACACAGGTTCGGGGTACGGTTCAGGCGGATATTCTGAAGGAAGACCAGGCACAAAACACGTGCATTTTCTCTACGGAGTTCGCACTGCGTCTGATGGGAGATGTTCAGGAATATTTCATTGATAAAGGTGTAAGAAACTTCTATTCGGTTTCCATTTCGGGATACCACATTGCAGAAGCCGGAGCGAATCCGATCACGCAATTGGCGTTCACGCTTGCTAACGGATTTACATACGTGGAATACTACTTGTCGAGAGGCATGGATATCAATGCTTTCGGACCGAACCTATCGTTCTTCTTCTCCAATGGAATTGATCCTGAATACGCAGTAATTGGACGCGTAGCGAGAAGAGTATGGGCAAAGGCGCTAGCGAAGAAGTACGGAGCCAATGCGAGAGCGCAAATGTTGAAATATCATATTCAGACTTCCGGACGTTCATTGCATGCGCAGGAAATTGATTTTAATGATATTCGTACAACCCTTCAGGCTTTGTATGCGATCTACGACAACTGTAATTCATTGCACACAAATGCGTATGATGAAGCCATCACGACGCCTACGGAAGAGTCGGTACGCCGCGCTATGGCAATTCAGTTGATTATCAACCGGGAGTTAGGATTAGCGAAAAATGAAAATCCGCTTCAAGGAGCATTTATCATAGAAGAACTAACAGATTTGGTGGAGGAAGCTGTATTGTCTGAGTTTGACCGTATTACAGAAAGAGGAGGTGTGCTGGGAGCGATGGAAACAATGTACCAGCGTTCTAAAATCCAGGAAGAATCATTGTATTATGAGACACTTAAGCATACGGGAGAGTATCCGATTATCGGTGTAAATACGTTCCTGAGTTCAAAGGGATCTCCGACAATTATTCCGCAGGAAGTAATCCGTGCTACTGAAGATGAGAAGCAATTCCAGATTAATATGCTGAAGAACCTGCATACAGCCTACGGTGAGGAAGCAAAACAGGGAATCAGAAATGTTCAGGTGGCAGCGATCAACAATAAGAATATGTTTGAAGAGCTTATGGAAACATGTAAATATGCTTCATTGGGCGAAATAACCAAGGCTCTGTTTGAAGTAGGCGGTCAGTACCGAAGAAACATGTAGTGTGTAAAACTAATTTTCCAGTCTGAATAACTTAGCGGCACTGTTTTTGCGAATGGGAGAATGTCGTAATATCTTTGATATATGAAATATTCTTTGGTCTTTTTTACAGTTTTGATAGCAACACTTGGCTTTTCCCAGAATCATGCTGAGGAAGTAAAAAAGATTACGACTATCGGAGAGGCGAGAGCTTATGCCTCCAGGTACCGTGAGGTAAGTATCAGTACGATTAATGCCATACAGGACAAGTTCGTTTTTGAGCAACTGGACACTACGGATGCGAAGGCTAACATCGGGAAATCGTATGAAGATTTTGGAAGGGTTTCACGTATTGTATCTGATACGACCATCAATATTGCTGATATCGAATTGATTCAGTTTGATCTTTCCAAAACTTCGGAAACAAGCTATGAGATTTTGATGGGACAGATTAAAAAGCGAATTGATGCGGGGGCAACTTATTGGGAAATCAAGAGTAAATTCAGTCACACATCTGCCTATTTCTATAGCGGGCCAAGAACGTCTGGAGATATCAGGTTTGTTAATGTTTCGGATCTGGAAGATAAGTTGGGTGAATGGGTTTATTTCGAGCATGAGGAATTAAGAGGCCTGGTTCGATTGAAGGAACTTAAACAAAATATCCAGGCGTATTTTATTCTTGGTTACAATGCGCAATAATTGCATTATAGGAATATGCGATCCTTTATTTTTCTAATCAGTTTTTTTGTCGGATTTACTTGTAATGGACAACAGGATTCATTGCGGGTGGAGTTGATGGAGTTAAATCTTACAAGAGACTTACAGGACTTTTTAGATAATAATCCGGATACCAGATTGCAGTTGTTTGATGCATTTCATGATAGTCTTTTCTTTACAGAGGTAAAAGCAAGTTCCGATCCGTACAACACAATGTTCGATTGGAGGGGGGAAAAGGCGAGACTGATCAATGATACGGTTTTAACTTTTATCTCCTTTGATTATATCTATTTACCTAATTCCGCATTCTCAGTTGAAAAGCAGCAAAAAATTTTAAAAAAGGTAAATAGGTCGAGGGGAAATAAGAGAAAATTTGATCGGTATATTGTGAAATATGGGAATTCGGACCCGTTGTTTCACAGCATGTTTATGGTAGATGCCATCTTACTCGAGGACAAGGTAAAAGAGCAGGTGATTCATAACAGTATGGGCGATATAAGTGGAGTTGAAACGGATCATGGAATGTTTATCTGCTATACAATCCAACCAGCGAAGGAAGTTAATGCCTATCTTGGCATTGTAGTTCCATAATTGGTCGAAATGAAAGTTGAGCTTTGTGCCGCTTCTCTGGAAGCAGTTAAAATTGCAGGTGATCTTAAATTTGATAGAATAGAGCTTTGTCAGGCTCTGGAGCAGGGAGGTTTAACTCCTTCACCGGGAATGATTGAGTATGCACTGGCTTATGGAATTGAAACACATGTTTTGATCCGACCTCGGCCAGGTGGTTTCTTATACAGTGATGATGAGATAGAAGTAATGCTTCGCGATATCAGAGAGTGCCGCGAAATAGGAGCTCATGGTGTGGTGATTGGTGTTTTGGATGACAGAAGTGAAATCAATCAAAGGGCGGTCGCCAAACTCATGGAGCAAGCTAAAAACATGACCGTTACATTTCACAGAGCTTTTGATGATACATCTGTTTATGATAAATCAATAGACGCACTTATTGAATTAGGTGTTGATCGTGTATTGTCTTCAGGACTTTGTACCAATGTTGAGGTAGGGATGCCTATTCTGAAACAGATGAAAAGATATGCAAGTGGTCAGATAGAGATTATGGCTGGTGGAGGTGTTAATCTGGCCAATTTGGAAAATCTCATTACCGAAGCTGAGCCGGATGCGATCCACTTTAGTGCAACAGTGAAGCACCAACTGGATGAAGGATCTAATTTTTCAGAAACGATCTTAAAAATAGACCCTGTGAGAGCTGAAAAAATGTTGACGATTGTCCGGTCTTAAATGCGATCCAAAACAAAGGTGATTAATCCTTTCATTTCGTTCTCGTATCCTTTACTGAAATCTTTGTTCGGACGATTGGCGATACCTAAGCAGATTGTCGTAGTCTCATGCCCAAGAGATTGTCCCAGTGCAAAAAGTGCAGAACTTTCCATTTCAAAATTCATGATCTTGAGATCACCCGATCCGAATATTTCGATGGATTCATTCAACTCAGTGGTTTTTGTAGCCAACCTTAATTGTCTTCCCTGAGGTCCGTAGAAGCCGCTGGATGTAATTGTGATCCCAGAAAACACACCGTCATTCCGGAGCTTGCCGGTTAAGACTTCACTTGATTTAACTGCGTACGGTACTATTGCTTCCGGAAGTTTTAATTTTGCTTTCAGATCACTCGCAATCTGTTGTTCCTGATCATCAAACTCAACCTTATAGAAGTGGGCAATGTTGTCCAGACCGGCAGCATATTCGGACAGAATGTAACTGTGTACCGGAATTTCAGGTTGAAGAATACCACAGGTTCCTATTCTTACGATTTCAAGACTTGTTTTCTCTTCGATATCGCATCTGTTTTTCAGATCAATATTCACCAGGGCATCCAGTTCATTGATAACGATATCGATGTTGTCAGTTCCTATTCCTGTTGAGATAACACTGATCTTCTTTCCTTTGTATGTGCCAGAGTGACAAACAAACTCGCGGTGTTGCGAACGATGTGTAATAGCATCGAAAAAAGATGAAACGAGGTGTACTCTATCCTGATCCCCGACTAAAATTACCCTGGGATGAATATCTTCGGGATAAAGACCAAGATGATATACTTGTCCCTTATCATTTAAGACAAGTTCCGTTGGAGGATATTGCATTAATTCAGAGTATTTATTTATCTAAAGATCCGAATACTTTTTGCAGAAGATCAGAAACTCTCGCCATTGGATCCTGACGAATCTTATTTTCTTCCTTAGATACCATTAAAAACAAACCGGAAATGGCTTTATCCGTAACGTACTCGTTCAAATCCGGGTTTAGTTTTTCACCACCCGTAAAAGTCATTGCAGAGTTATATTTCGTAATAATCGGATTCCAGTAGTCTGTAAGTTTTACTTGCGAAATCGCCGCATCAACTTTAGGTCTGAAAGCTTGTTTCAAAGCTGCGGAAGTATTGTCTTTGAGGTATTTTGTCGCAGCACCTTCACCACCATTCAGGATAGTAAAACCGTCTGATATGCTCATGTTTAAAATAGCGTCTTTGAAAATAGGAAGGGCTTCCTTACACGCTTCTTCAGCTGCTCTATTCAGTGTTGTCTCGAACTTTTCTACCTGACCATCCAGTCCCCATTCCAGTGCCTTTTCTTTTACCTTGATCGCATCCTCCGGGAATGGCAGGCGAATTTCAGCATTACCTAAAAAACCATCAGTTACGGATGTCAGGTCTACTGAATTTTTGATTCCAACGTTTAATGCCTCCTTCAATCCGGAAATAACCTCCGCATTCGTGAGAGCGGGTGTAGTGGAATTTGTATCTGTCAGAAGGATGTCAGCTGTTTCGTTTAATACATCGCAGGATACGATTGTTAGTGTAAGTGCAGCTATGTATAATGAGGATTTTAATTTCATAACGTTATTTTTTTCAAACTTAATAATATTCGTTTAAACAAATAGAGTACCAAAAAATAATGGGGATCGCTCCCCATTATTTTTTTACTTTAAAACGTTAATCGTGCCGTGGAATTCCTCCTTGTCATCATTGTTCAGACGACTGACCTGGGCTCGCCAGATATATGTTCCGGTCTGAACTTTCTCTCCGGCATATGTTCCATCCCACCCAACTGAAGGATCATGGCTTTCCCATATTACTTGTCCCCATCTGTTGAAGATGTACAAATCAAAATCATAAATATCAATTCCTGCAACTTCTATTTTCCAAACTTGGTTATGCTCATCTCCATCCGGAGTAAATGAGTTTGGTGCATAGAATAGGATGTCCTCTACAACATTAAACGTGTAGGTAACGGTATCCATACATCCTTTTTCTGTTTCCACCACCAATGTAATCGGATAAGTTCCGGTCTCTCCTTCAGGGAAAGTAAACGTCGGAGCCTTTAAATTACTGCTGGACGGATAAGAATCAGGCGAGGACCACATCCAATTCACTACATCGTTCGAAGATTTATCCTGCATAAATACGGTTGTTTCGAAGATAGTAGCAGGATTATTGGAAATATTAAAGTCCGCCGTTGGAGTTGGCACCACCTCTATAATCGAATGCATGGTATCAGAGTAAACACATCCGTAGATCGAAGTGATTGTCATTGCCAGATCGTATGTACCTACGTTAGTAAACAATAGAGAAGTTGAATCCGCGCCGTTTTCAACCCGGAATAATTCTGGATTACCAAAATCCCATACAGCAGTCTGGATTTCAGCTCCATTACTTGAGATGTTATCGAATTCATAGAATCCGGGTACACATTTCTGGAATTCATCTGGCTTAGCATTCGGTACAATCGGAGTAGGGAAGTAGATCAGAGTACAAGATGTATCTTCCGGTGATCCGCAAGCTTCAGACATAACAGCACAATATTGTGTATTGGTGAAATCAGGATCAACAGTTATGGAAGTTCCTGTTCCTATTGGCGTACCATTTTCTAACCAGGTGTATGTGTATGGAGAAGATCCACCACTACCATTTACATTTAAGGTAATGTCTGCTTCCGGACAGATCTGTGTGTCCGGTGTAATATTGTCAATTGAAAGCGCCGGTGGTTCCGCGATAGTTCCTGTGACAGTAATAATACAACCGTTAGCATCTGTTATCGTACAGGTATGCGTGCCTGCATAAAGATCATTCGCAATATTACTTGTCGAAGAAGAATTGTCCCATGAATAAGTATAAGGAGCAGTTCCTTGTTGAACATCGATTTCAATAACGCCATCGTTTCCGCTGTTACAGGTAACATCCGATTGATTCGCAATTGATCCGATCATTCCCGGAATTTCTGTTACGTTGACTGAGACAACATTCGAACAGCCTACATCAGAAGTTATAGTACAGTTGTATGTTCCTGCAGTTAAACCAACCGCAGTAGATGTGGTTTGCGCCATCGGATCATCCCAAAGGTAAGTAACGTTACCAATATGTGGTACCATGTCTGCAGTAGCTGTTCCATCATTTCCTCCCGGACAAGATACCAAAGTAGAAGAACTGGTGTACTGAGCCGGTGTGTCTGTAACGACAACATTTGCGGATGTTGAACATCCGTTTCCGTCCGTCATTTGAACAGTATATACCCCGGCGTAAACATTATTTACAGTTTGCGATCCGGCACCGAGTGCAGGCCAGTTAAATGTATAAGGCGGAATCCCAATTAAAGGTGTGGCAGTAACAGATCCCAAACCTGCCGAACAGATGTCAGGTGTCATAGATGCGGTTACCTGTGCATTTACCGTTGTAATCCAGGTTGTATCCGTTACCCCCCCTAAACTTGCCCCACAGGCAGATCCGGATAAGAAATAACCGACTGTTCCCGGGGTGTTGCATGTGACATTCAGTACTCCGTTGTTATACGGAAATGTCTGTCCCAGTGTATTCTCCCATTGGAAAGTTGTGTTTGGACTGGTTACCAAAATATAGGGTACAGTTGTGATCGTATAGTTCGAAGTATTTGACGGAGTAGTTGGAGTCCATCTTTTTCCTTCCTGATTTGCGGACCATTGCGTGTTGTTTCTTCCCGGAGTGATATGAGCTACTGTACCAGCTGCATTTTCTGTTCCTTGGATTGCTAAACCTCCATTCCATGAAGTACAAAGCGGTTTTTCTCCAATATGAAATTCAACTACGTTGGAAGTTTCGTAGAAAATTGCAGCAATATAATTACAAACTGATGTACAGCTAAAAAAGTTTTGATCCTTATAAAGAACCACGAACATTCTATTTGGTGCTGTACCTATTGTTTGGTATTGAATTGCGCCGTTTGGTGATGCTGGTGGTAAAATATCCTGATAAGCAGGCATTGCGGCGTTTTTAGCATCACTAAAAGAAGTGTTTGGCATTGTACCTGCTCCACTTAATGACCATGAGCAATAACCTCCGGCTTTTGTCATATCAAAAGATATAATACAATTCGAACCAATTAAACATTGATTGTAAGTATTACCGTAGAAGCTAAAATTGAATCCCATATTTATGGCGCCTGACCATTGATCATCACTTAAGGTAATCGTTGTAGGGTTGTTAAGTACTATTCCCTGACTATTTCCAGGAGTACCTCCTCCGCAATTTTGGACTTGCACAGTTGAACCTGCACAAACTGTGATGTCATTACCGAGACATACATTGTATTGACCAAAGCTGAAATTGCTTGTAATCAGTGCAATAAGATAAAGTAAGTTACGCATTAGATAGGTATTATTCTTATAGTTGCTCATCATCATCATCGAAATTCTACTCCTTAGACGCTAATTTGAATACAAAGTTGCTCTATCTTTTAGTCTTTTTCAAGAAATAATGATCAAATTGTTAATACAAATGAACAGAACGCTTGGATTTCAATACAAAAAGGGGTTCCGGCTTTTTTTTTAACAATCGAAATCAACTCATTAAAATAATTACATTTGTCCCGGTTTCAAATACAATAAAATGTCACATAAATATCAAGCAGAGATCGATGCTTTCATGGAACGTGTGAAAGCTAAGAACGGTCACGAAACGGAATTTTTGCAAGCAGTTCACGAAGTTGCTGAAGCTGTTATTCCGGTAATCGAAGAGACTCCAAAGTACAAAGCGGCTATGATCCTTGATCGTATCGTTGAACCGGAAAGAACACTTATTTTCCGTGTTCCGTGGTTGGATGATGCAGGTAATGTTCAGGTGAACAGAGGTTTCCGTGTTGAGTTTAACTCAGCAATCGGACCTTATAAAGGTGGACTTCGTTTTCACCCGTCTGTAAACTTGTCTATTCTTAAATTCCTTGGATTCGAGCAAATTTTCAAAAACTCTTTGACAACTCTTCCTATGGGAGGTGGTAAAGGAGGTTCTGACTTTGATCCAAAAGGAAAATCTGATAATGAAGTAATGCGTTTCTGTCAGTCTTTCATGACTGAATTAGCACGTCATATTGGAGCAAATACAGATGTGCCTGCCGGTGATATCGGTGTTGGTGGTCGTGAGATCGGTTACATGTTTGGTCAGTATAAACGTTTGAGAAATGAGTTTACAGGGGTATTGACCGGAAAAGGTTTGAATTGGGGTGGTTCTTTGATCCGTCCTGAGGCTACCGGTTACGGAACTGTATATTTCGCAGCGGAAATGCTGGGGACTAAAAATGATTCGATTAAAGGTAAAACTGTTGCGATTTCAGGATCAGGAAACGTAGCACAATATGCGCTTGAAAAAGTAATCCAGTTAGGAGGTAAAGTTGTTACCGTATCGGATTCATCAGGATATGTTTACGCTGAAGATGGTTTCCATTCTGAGCACCTTGAATTCTTAATGGAATTGAAAAACGTTAAGAGAGGTCGCGTTAAGGAAATCGCTGATAAGTATGATGGATTTGAGTTTATCGCAAATGAGCGTCCTTGGAGCGTAAAATGTGATATCGCATTACCATGTGCTACTCAAAACGAATTGGATGGTGCCGATGCAGCTAAGTTGATCTCCAACGGAGTGATGTGTGTTGCAGAAGGAGCTAACATGCCTTGTACACCAGAAGCAATTGCTGCTTTTGATGAAGTGCGTTTGTTGTTCTCACCTGGTAAAGCATCAAATGCAGGAGGTGTGGCAACGTCAGGTCTTGAAATGTCTCAGAACTCATTGCGTATGAACTGGACAAGAGAAGAGGTTGATGCTAAATTGCACGGTATCATGAAATCAATTCATGAGGCTTGTGTAAAATATGGTAAACGTGAAGATGGAACAATTGACTACGTTAAAGGTGCAAACATTGCAGGTTTCGTTAAGGTTGCCGATGCAATGATAGACCAAGGTTTAGTCTAAAACAGATTTCAACGAAATATGAAAGGGTCGCAGTCAATTATTCTGATTGCGACTTCTTTTTTATAGTTTAGTCGTATGGCGGAAACAAAATTAGATAGCAGAACGATTGTTTACGATCGTAGCGCATACAGTGACGAAGAGTTGATCGTCATTTTCAGGAAATTGTTGAAACCTCGTTTGATCGAGGAAAAAATGCTGATCTTGCTTCGTCAGGGGAAGATTTCAAAATGGTTCTCTGGTTGGGGGCAGGAAGCGATTTCGGTAGGAACAACTTATTCGATGGACAAGGAAGAGTTTATCTTCCCGATGCATCGAAACCTGGGGGTGTTTACTACCCGGGATATTCCTTTAAACCGATTGTTTGCACAGTTCCAGGGCAAAATGAGTGGATTTACGAAAGGTCGTGATCGTTCATTTCACTTTGGATCCAAAGAACACAAGATCGTGGGAATGATCTCCCATCTCGGACCGCAGTTGGCGTTGGCAGATGGTGTTGGATTGGCGTCTAAAGTAAGATCTGAGGCAAAAGCAACTTTGGTGTTTACAGGAGATGGTGGTGCCAGTGAAGGTGATTTCCATGAAGCATTGAATGTGGCTTCAGTTTGGGATCTCCCGGTAATTTTTGCAATCGAGAATAATCAGTGGGGCTTATCAACTCCATCGAGAGAACAGTTCAATTGTGAGAAGTTTATCGATAAAGGTATCGGTTACGGGATGAAAGCCATTCGTATAAATGGTAATAATGTTCTCGAAGTCATCTCTACCGTAAGAAGTCTGGCGGAAGAAATGCGTAAAGATCCTAAGCCCGTTATTCTCGAGTTAATGACGTTCCGTATGAGGGGACATGAAGAAGCCTCAGGAACGAAGTATTATCCGGAAGGAATTCAAGAGGAATGGGAGGTATTCGATCCGGTAAGCAACTATATTGAATTTCTGAAAGCCGAGGGGTTATTGAGTGAGGAGCTGTTCGATTCAATCTCGAAAGAGATTAAAGATGAAATACAGAATGGTTTGGACATTGCATTTGCGGAAGAAAAAATAACTCCTGACATTACCCGCGAATTGGAAGATATCTATGCTCCCTTTAAGCAGGTGGTAATTGAAGGGTCAGGTTCAAAAACCGAAAAAAGATTCGTTGACGCGATTCAGGATGGACTGAAACAATCCATGGAAAAGTATCCGGAGTTAATCATCATGGGACAAGACATCGCAGAGTATGGCGGTGTGTTTAAAGTGACAGAAGGTTTTGTAGATCTTTTTGGAAAGGAGCGTGTGCGTAACACACCTATCTGTGAATCTGCAATTGTTGGAGCAGGACTTGGGTTATCCATTGCCGGTATGAAGGCAGTAGTGGAAATGCAATTTGCAGATTTCGTTACATGTGGATTCAATCAGATCGTAAACAACCTTGCCAAAATGTATTGGCGATGGGGACAAAATGCGGATGTTGTAGTCAGAATGCCAACCGGTGCGGGTGCTGCTGCAGGCCCTTTCCACAGTCAAAGCAATGAGGCATGGTTCTTTCACACTCCGGGGTTAAAGATTGTTTATCCATCGAATCCATACGATGCAAAAGGACTTTTAGCGGCAGCGATAGAAGATCCGAATCCGGTTATGGTATTTGAGCATAAATTCCTTTACCGGTCTATTCGCGAAGAAATTCCGGATAGTTACTATACCGTAGAGATTGGAAAAGGAAATATTGAAAAATCAGGATCTGATGCAACAATAATCACATACGGTTTAGGTGTGCATTGGGCAAAAGAAGTGGCTCAGGATTCCGAGTACAATATTGAAATTATTGATCTAAGAACATTGTTACCTCTGGACGAGGAAATCATATTTAATTCGGTACGCAAAACAGGAAGAGCGCTGGTTTTGCATGAGGATTGTATGACAGGAGGAATAGGTGGCGAGATTGTAGCTTTAATAACGGAAAATTGTTTTGAAGATCTGGACGCACCTGTTATGCGAGTGGCGTCGCTGGATACACCGGTTCCATTTGCAGCGGAACTGGAGCGGCAGTTTTTGGCAAAGGCAAGAATCAATGAGGCTCTGGATAAATTGATGGGGTATTAGACGTAAAAAAAGGGAGCTGATTCAGCTCCCTTTTTTATTCAATTGATTTATTTAATCCCGGATGATTGTATATCCCGGATATTTTTTTGCGTCGAAAACGAACTTGCTGTCACTTACCGTAGGGTTTGTTTCAAACTTCGTTAACTTGTATGTCATGTTAGTCCCGTCTTTCATCTTCATAATCACTTTCTTCAATTCATTGGAATCCTTGGAAATGTATAGAACGATTGTATGGTATTCAACAGATCCTGCATTTTTAGGGTACAGGTAGATCATGTGTACAGTTTCAGAACCAAGCGTAGTTTCTTTGCCATACTTGTTTTTGAATCCGCTTTCCCAGATCGTCATCAGTTTCTTTGGGTTGATGCTTTCTTCATCCTCCTCATCTGCGTCCGTTTCATAGACAGATTTTTCTTCTTTAACAATGGTCCAGGTTTTTACACCATTTGAAATAATCGTGTTTTCACCATAGGATGCATAGTATTTATCTCCCTTAACCCATCCTTTACCGGTTTCTGTTTCGTCTGTCCCTACAGCAGTGTTTTTTACGTTTGCACTAAACTCAATGTAAAAGGAGTTTTGAGATTTGATTTTACTCGAAAGTTTGTCTAATATCTCTTGTGATTTTGCATCTTGTGCAAAGGATTGTATACCAACGAATAAGGATAAAAGAAGTGTAATATAAATTTTCATGTCAACTAATTTTTTCTGTTGTTTTGCAGAAATTGTGCCAAAGCAAAATTACAAATACTTGTCAGAATTCCTCTAGAACTGATCGCAGAACATTTGGTTCGATATTATGATTCCCCTGATATTTCATTGTTTGAAAGCCCATTTCCTGATAAGCGGTAATGATTTCATCGGCACTGCTCTCCGGATAGAACTCATCGTTATCACCGATCAAAAAATAGCTTTTTTCTGTCGGGACTATAATTTCTCCGGGAAGATCAGGAGGGTATACTGATGCCCACAAAATGAATCCGTCCGGTTTGATCTTTCCAAGTTGCACCCATCTGGCAGCAGTTGCTCCTCCTTGCGAAAAACCAAGTACAATATATTGAGGTCGATCACCATGTTTATTTTTGATATGGTCATGGAGTGTGTCCAGATAGGTAATATTATCGGCGATATCATTTTCACGCTCCACTTTTGTCATCCAGGACGCTCCAACTCTGCCGGAAGATCCTTCCAGATAGAATCGATGCGGACCTTCGGGGGCGACAATTAAGATCTCGGGAGATAATCCGGTGAATTTACGGATAAAGAATTCAACCAATTGTCCATAGCCATGTAAGGCGTATAAAACGATCTTCGGATTTTCCGTATTGCCATGCAAGGCATAACGTAGTGTTTTGGGAACAGAAATATAGCTGATCATATTTCGTCTTTTCTCAGGTAGTATTTCAGGTATTGCGGGCTGAAATACCATCGACGTACAAGCGTATTGGATTTCTTAATCTCGGGAGTGTACGAATAACTGTCTTCCAGTTTTTCAATCTTTTTAGAAGTTGATTCCGCTTCATATACAGCGATGGATTTCCATAATTCGTTTGGCATCTCTTCCAGTACAACAGCATACGTTTTCAAACTGTCATCTCCTAGGTGTTCAAATACTTCAGATTCGGCAACCTGAAAAGGAGCACGCTCGCGGATGGTATAATACTGGCGATACTGGGACCGACGAATACGGAAGTCAACTATGATGTCTTTATGTGTCGGACTGGTGACATAGTCAAAGTCCACGAGAAGTTTAAAATGCGGGCTTGATGGTACAGCAACGGGAGAAGTGATTGTTCCGGTTTTTCCATCAACATAAAACAGGTAGTTGAAATTACCGACATATCCTGTTTTTTCACGGTTTTCTACCGAATTTTTAGCTATAGCTTCTTTTTTGGCGCGTTCCAACAGATTTACGGTGATTACCTGATCCGGTTCATCGTCTGTATCCAGATCAGAATCGTAGAAATCAATCGTGTAGTCCTCAGTCGGAAGGATTTTTAATTGATTTTCAATATTTCGTACAAGTTCTTCACGCGTTTTTTTGCCTTTCTTGTTCGAATCAATCTGATCGATCGGATTATCATTATCTTCTGTCTTTTGCGTATCACACCCGACAATGACAAATCCCAGCAACGATATGATCAATAACACTTCTTTCATACCTCAAATATAGTCTGATTTCGATGAAATGAATAATTTCGAAAACTATGAACGTAAATATTGAAGCTTCCTGGCATACCAAACTGAATTCTGAATTCGGGGCGGATTATTTTAAATCGTTGGTTGAATTTGTAAAACAAGAGTATTCCAGTTATCCGGGAAGTATTTTTCCAAAGGGAAATCAAATATTCAGAGCATTTGATGAATGCCCGTTCGATAAAGTGAAAGTTGTTATTCTGGGTCAGGACCCCTATCCGACAAGAGGGCATGCTCATGGCTTATCATTTTCAGTGGACGCATCCGTAAGACCTTTACCCAAAAGTTTACAGAACATCTACACGGAATTGCAGGATGATGTGGGCGTGACACGTAATAACGGAGACCTTTCCGATTGGGCAAAGCAGGGAGTATTATTAATTAATTCCGTTTTAACTGTGCGTGAAGGTCAGCCGGGAAGCCACGCGAATAAAGGCTGGGAGAAATTTACGGATGCTGTTATTCAGCAACTGGCATTGCACAGAGAGAATATTGTTTATGTACTTTGGGGGAGTTACGCTCAAAGAAAGGGCGAACATATTAATACCTTAAAAAATAAGGTGATAAAAACGGTTCACCCCTCTCCGTTATCTGCATATCGCGGGTTTTTCGGATCAAAACCTTTCAGTCAGATAAATGAATATCTGACCGCTAATGGAGTGGAACCAATAAAATGGTGATTCTGAGATTTTCATTTTGCTATCTTTGCGGCGATGGAATTAAAGAATGATCTCATTTTAAGGGCAGCCAAAGGAGAATCTGTTGAAAGATATCCGGTTTGGTTAATGCGCCAGGCAGGAAGAATTCTACCTGAATATCGCGCTGTTAGAAATTCGTTATCCGGATTTAAAGAGTTGGTTGAAACCCCGGAATTAGCAGCCGAAGTTACGATCCAGCCGGTAGATCTTCTGGATGTGGATGCTGCAATTATTTTTTCCGATATTCTTGTTGTTCCGGAAGCGATGGGATTGACCTACGAGATGGTGGAGAAGAAGGGGCCGTGGTTTCCGAAAACGATTAGCTCTGCCGAAGAACTGAAATTTGCAGAGGTGGATTTTGATATTGAAGACCGACTGGGATATGTTACTGAAGCAATCAGAATAACGAACAAAGAACTTTCCGGGCGAGTTCCGCTAATCGGATTTGCAGGTGCGCCCTGGACAATCTTCTGTTACATGACCGAAGGTCAGGGTTCAAAAACATTCAGTGTGGCGCGTAAGATTTTATACACTGATCCCGCTTTGGCACACGAGTTGTTAGATAGAATAACCAATGTGACGATTGCTTACTTAAAAGCACAGATAAAGGCAGGGGCTCACATGTTACAGATCTTTGATTCTTGGGCAGGTATTTTGGGAAAAGAACAATACAGTGAGTTCGGTATCAGATACATTGAGAAAATTGCAAATGCAATCACGGAAGTGCCGCTGACGATTTTCTCTAAAGGAGCTTTTTATTCGATTGCCGATTTGGCAAAATTGAATTGCAATACGATTGGTTTGGACTGGCAGATGGATCCTGTTTCGTTTAGAAATGAGATCGGAGAATCCAGAACAATTCAGGGGAATCTTGATCCCGCGGTATTATACGGTTCGCACGAATCTGTTGAAGATTTAACGAATAAAATGTTGGATACTTTTAAAAGTAGAAGACATATTGTTAATTTAGGTCACGGTGTTTACCCGGATATTGATCCTGAGAAGGTTAGAACATTTATAAAAACAGTAAAAAGCTATGAAATTAATTGCTAAAAATTGGAATCAGTTACTTACAATCCTTTTAATCGGATTATCATCTTTTGCTTCGCAAGCGCAGGATAATCTGGTTCCAAACGGAGGTTTTGAGGAGTTAACTAAAAAACCTAAAAAACTGGGAGATATTGCAAATGCTACAGGATGGGTTTCTCCAACAGGAGCGCGGGCAGATATTTTTACGGTAGGTAAATCTCCTGATATTGATGTGCCTTTAAACATCTATGGAAAGGAAGAAGCGAAAGAGGGAGATAGCTATGCGGGTATCGTTGGTTATTCTTACGGTAGTAAAGTGCCGAGAACGTATGTTTCAACAAAGTTGAGTTCCCCAATGAAAAAGGGAATGACTTATTGTGTGAAATTTTATGTGTCTCTGGCAGAAGCATCGAAGTATGCATCAAATAATATGGGAATCTACTTTTCTAAAAGTCAGCCTGGGACAGATGCCAAAGTATCAATTATTGAAGAGCCAAGCGTAATGCACTTTAATAATGATCTTAAGATCATGTCTGCGCGTTACAACTGGACGGAGATTTGTGGAAATTATGTAGCTGAAGGTGGCGAAAAGTTCATTACAATCGGAAACTTCATGAGTGATGAAGAGACAAAATCCGAGCGTATGAAAAAGGATAGTGAAATTAAAGTTGCTCAGGTCTTGTCAGCATATTACTATATCGATGATGTATCTGTTCGTTTGCTGGATACTGAAAAAGGAGAGCAATGTGATTGTGCCGCTGAAGAAGCAAATGACAACTATTCTCCAACGATTTACCAAAAAGTGTTCAACGTTACAGATAAGATGACTCCAAAAGAGATCATTGAAATGAACCAGGTATTCTTTGCGTTCGGTAAAACAAAACTGTCTGCGGAAGGTGAAAGTTCTTTGGATCTTATAGCTGATTTAATGGCTAAGAATCCTGAATTCAAATTGCAGGTGATGGGTCACAATAACGCGAAAGAGGATGAAGTGGGGATGGAAAATGATTACTATGCAGATATGGATAATAAACGTATAGCAGTTGTAATGGAGTACCTGCAAGAGAAAGGTGTGGATGCGTCACGATTGATACCTGCTGCCAAGGGTAGTGAAATTAAAAACCCTGAGATCGGAGAAGCGGATGACGAAGATCTAAGTGAGGCGAAAGACAGACGTGTTTCTTTCAAAGTGAGATAAACAATTCTATTCAATAAAATAAAAAAGGTCCTGTGTAAACAGGACCTTTTTTATTCTTTTACTTATTTATTCTTTTACTTGTCGCTTCGCAACAGTTGTTGTTCTTGCTGTGCGCCTGTATCAAGTGGCTTTACAATTTTCATTTCTTCCGATTGTCCGTAAAGTTGTGGTTGCAGGTATTTGCCTTTGTTCCAGCTTTCTTTTTCTACCTCTACGATTCGTTTAGAAGGATTTTGTTGTAAATACGGATCATTTCTTTCAGTGTGAACCATCCATGAAACTTCCATACCTTCAGTACCACCGGCAATTACAAATTTCCCGTCCTCCATCTTTTCTTTGATGTAAAGAGGGGCATAACCTCCGATAGGAGTTAACTGATAGGTACAATTTGAATTGTTTACCGCATCAAAATACTCAGGCATTTCAACAACAGCTTCTCCATTAGCATCAAATGCCGCATTTCCACGGTATACATTCAATACTTCGTTGGATTCGATACTGAAGTGACGTAAATATTTGTTTTCAGGATCATTCGGATGGTCAATATTGAATGTTTTAGTACCAGCGGCACCTAAATCTCCGTTTGCATAAACAGAGTATCCGTTAATATCAGACTGATCTCCCCAGATACCAACGTATCCCAAACCGTATGTTCCTACAGAGTTGTACGATAAAGAACCAATAGCATCATAATTACGACCATATACACCAAATCCCTGGCGATAATTTGTTTCTCCGACCACACCGTTGAACCCAATACCGTAAGTACCGTATCCGCCTGTTGTACGAAGGTTGTTTCCATAGACACCTGCAGCTCCTGTTGCAGTGGATTCTACCTGACCTGAAATACCGTTAGCAGCACCCGATGAACTACCAATTATGGCAGATGTTAAACTACTGCTGGAGTTTGTGGTTGCCTGGATCGCGGAAAATGTATTGGAAGCACTCGTTGATGCAGCGATTAATCCGACACCCGTATTGGTGTTTTGTACCTTTAATGCAATTCCGTTAGCTGTTGCGGTATTCATTTCTACTTCTCCCGCATCAACGGTAATGATTCTACCGGCTCCTGATCCTCCCTGATCATACGCCTGATCAAGTGTGTTTCCTGTAGAGCTCAGCGTAACACTGTTTCCTCCGGTTATACTCAGGGAATTTCCTACAAGAGATAATGTCTGTATTTCATTGGTTGGATCCGCATCCGCATCATTCGGGCTGGTGATATATCCGGCGTCATTGGTAAAAGACGACACGGTTGTGGGAGCATTGATAAGATCATTGTAATCCCCGCTAAATCCATTTCCTGAGCTTTCCGCATACAAGGCATAAGGAACGCTTAACAACTGGGTGGTTCCGGAAATGGAATAGGTTGTTCCACCATTTGGATCAACTTCTGTCTTTAAATAATAAGGTCCATTACTCCAGTCAATTGTTGAAAAGTTACCCGCAACAATTGTTCCTCCTCCAATTTCGATGGAAGCAAGACCATTTGCATTTGTAGATGGCTGATGTGTTTCAATATATACAGCAACTCCGGTCGGACTTCCTTGCAGTATGCTCATTTGCATACCAACGTTTGCATTACTTACCAGTGTGTTTGATGCATTTCTGATAACCGATTGGTAAGTCATTTTTTGCGGAGCTTGCGCCATTGCATTCAGACTTAGGACAAAAAGTCCCAATGAAAGTATGATCTTTTTCATATTAGTTTTTTATGATTTTAAATGTCTGTGATTTGGAATTGGCTGTCAGGCGTAAAGTATATACCCCTGTTGCATAATCCCTCAATTGAAGTTGAGATTCGCTCTGTGTAAGCGTCCTTTGCAGAATGAGTTTTCCTGCAGCGTCAAACAATTCTAACTCAGGAGACAGCCCTGTCTGAGTTAAGGAGATAGTAATTTCTCCGTTTGACGGATTTGGGAATATGGATATACCAATATCAAGTTCGTCTAGGCCACTTGTGATGTAAAATTCATAGGGTTGTTGAACTCCTTCATTGTAGCTGTTATTTGTACCATCTACATGCGAATAGTCTATTTGCCCCACAGAATAAGCCACTGTGCCACCAGAACCACTGGCATCTCCTCCTCCTGAAACTACATTAGATTGGGCACCTGCGGAAGCGATCGCTCCAACGGATAACAGCCCGACGAGTAATGTTTTCATAGTAGTAGACCTTAGTAATTATGTTTTTCTAAATTTAATAAATATTTGTTCAAGTTGACAGAGGTCATTTTTTGAATTTATCGACTTGGTAATTTTGCAATATGAAGAGATTAGTAAAATTTACGTTTATCATTCCTTTGGTTCTTTTGTTTGCCTCTTGCGGAGAAGATCGAGAAGCGTTGAAAGTTGAAAACGTAGATCTGGTTGAGGCCGTGTATTCCAGTGTTACGGTGCAACCGGAAGATGTATATACTGTTAAATCAACAGTGAGTGGTTATCTGGATGATATCCTGCATGATGAGGGAACGGGTATTGCAAAAGGAGATTTGTTATTTGTGGTGCGTGATATTACAGGAAATAGTACAGAACAAAATGCGCGTCTGTCCTACGAGTTAGCCCAGAAGAATTTTTTAGGTGACCGTTCGGTATTAAATGATATTCAACTGGAGATTTCAAATCAGGCATTAAAGAGAAAGAATGATTCTTTGAATTATTCCAGAAATCAGAAGCTGTATGATGCAGGTGGAATTACGGCTGTTGAATTGGAGCAGAGTCAATTGATGTTTGAGTCGTCCAAAGCGTCACATATTGCAGCGGTTAATAAATACAATCGAACTTCCAGGGAGCTGAAAACGGCAATGGAACAGGCCAGGAATAATTTCACATCATCGGCTTCCAGAAGTAGCGATGCCCATATTGTGGCTGCACTGAACGGTAAAGTATACAGCGTTTTGAAGGAGAGAGGTGATCTTGTAAATATCCAGGAACCGATAGCAATTGTTGGATCTGCTGATCAGTTTGAAATCAATCTGATGGTGGATGAGGTCGATATCATCAGGGTGAAGGAAGGGCAGAAGATCATTGTTGATCTGGAAGCATATCCGAATTCGGTATTTGAAGCAAAAGTAGATCGCATTGTACCTAAAATGGATGATCAGACGCAGACATTTAAAGTGATAGGTAAGTTTACCAGTGCTCCCAAACAGTTGTACATGGGACTTACGGGCGAAGCAAGCATTGTGGTGGAGGAAAGAAAGAATGTTGTCGCTATTCCAAGGGATTACCTGAATGAAAAAAATGAAGTGGAGACGGAATCAGGGTTCAAAAAGGTTAAAGTGGGAATCAAAAGTTTGAGCGACGTACAAATTCTGGAAGGCCTGAAAGCCGGGGATGTAATTTATAAACCGAAAGATTGAAATACAGCATCATATTTAATATTGCAAAGACGCATCTGCTAAGCCGAAAGCGACAAACAATAGTTGCTGCAATGGGGGTGACTTTTGGTATCGCGGCCTATATTATCATGATGAGTTTCATGACAGGGCTGAACGGCTTACTGGATGGAATGATCTTAAACAGAACTCCGCATATCCACATTTATAACGAACTAAGCCCGAGTAAGAATCAGCCAATTGACAGAGTTGAGGAATTCCGGGATAATGTGAGGATGGTGCATTCTGTCCGTCCGCGTAAATCGCAACAAAGACTGAGAAATGCACATGCGCTGATGCAGGAATTATCGGAAATGAAGGCGGTAAAAGCTGTAACTCCGATGGTAAAGGCTCAAGGGTTTTATCTTGCAGGTTCAACAAAATTGAATGCGTCATTAATCGGTGTGGATGTAATGAAAGAAGCTGAGAACTACCAGTTGGACGAATACATCGTTGAAGGTGCCGCGGAAAATCTGGAAATGATAGATAACGGTATTTTACTGGGAATTGGAGCTGCAAAAAAAATGTCACTTAGTGTAGGGGATAAAGTACAGATGGTTTCACCGACGGGAGGTTTGTTTCAATTGAAAATCGTAGGTTTTTTTCAAAGTGGTCTGGCTGATCTGGATAATGTTCAAAGTTATATCAGTATCAAGACGGCACAACGAATCATGGGAGAATCGATGAATTATATTACTGATATCAATGTGAAGTTGTATGATATGGACAAAGCTCCTCAGCTGGCAAAAGATATTGAAAGCAATTACGAGGTACATGCGGTTGATATCCAGGCTGCAAATGCTCAGTTCGAAACAGGATCATCAATACGAACGATGATTTCTTACGCGGTATCAATAACCTTACTGATCGTCGCGGGATTCGGAATTTACAACATCTTGAATATGTTGATTTACGAGAAGATGAATGATATCGCCATCCTGAAAGCAACCGGATTTTCAGGGAAGGATGTGGAACGTATTTTCCTGAGTCAGGCACTTTTGATCGGATTATTGGGAGGTATTGTTGGAATCCTGCTCGGATATGGTGTTTCACTGCTGATATCCAAAACTCCCTTTGAGACAGAAGCGTTGCCTACAATCAAAACTTTCCCGGTTAATTTTGATGCCAGATTTTACGTGATAGCGATTGTGTTTGCGCTTATTTCAACGTTTTTTGCAGGATTTTTACCTTCCAGACGAGCAAGAAAGATCGATCCGGTAGATATTATCCGGGGACAATAATTTTATCCATGCCGAAGATACTCGAGTCAATAAATATTAATAAGCATTTTAGAAAGCCCGTTGATTTTCACGTGTTAAAGGATATCAATTTTTCTATTAACGCAGGTGAATTTGTATCAATAATGGGAAAATCCGGATGCGGAAAATCAACCCTGTTATACATCTTATCAACCATGGATACGGATTATGAAGGTGAGTTATACCTGAATAATGAGTTATTGACAGGTAAAAGCCACAATGATCTGGCGCGGGTCCGAAATGAACAGATTGGCTTCGTTTTTCAGTTTCATTACCTGTTGGGAGAGTTTTCCGTTCTGGAAAATGTGATGTTACCAGGATTGAAACTCAATAAAAAGAGCAGGGAAGAGGTGGAGCATGATGCTATGACCAAACTGAAGTTGCTGGGGATGGAAGATCAGGCTTTGAAGCACGCCAGCAAATTATCCGGAGGACAAAAGCAGCGGGTTGCGATTGCACGGGCATTGATCAATGATCCCAGTATTATTATGGGAGATGAACCTACAGGAAATCTCGACAGCAAGAACTCAGATAATGTATACAATATCTTCAATGAACTTTGCGAAGAAAAAGGGCTCTCGCTTCTTATTGTAACGCATGATGAAGAGTTTGCCGAACGTACCCATCGCATCATTCACATGGAAGACGGAAGGATTATCAAATCCTGATCAAATCTTGGTAATCGCAGCGGAAGAATATTTTCCGTCAACTTCAACCTCAATAAAGTAATTGCCGCCGTTAAGTGTTGTAATATCTACGTCGTAAGTAACAATTCCTTTTTGTACCCTGATCTTTTTTGTTTCTCCGACAACACGTCCCAGATTGTCTTTGATGGTAATTGTTCCGTTGGATTCAATTTTACTGTTGAGTTGCACATGGATCATGTTTTCCGCCGGATTAGGATAGACTGCGCGCAGCTCAAAGGTATTGACATAAGGTACATAGATTACATCGGAATGTGATACGTTATTGTTAAAGTCTACCATTTTCAATCGGTAATAGTTGGACCCATTATTCGGTTGACGATCATAAAAGCTATAAGAAATCTCATGGTTGCTGTTCCCTGCGCCGCTGACCTTTCCGATCATTTCAAAATCACTCTCAGCACTTCTTCTTTCGATGATAAAATAGGCGTTTTCTTTTTCGGTTGCCGTCATCCAGTCTAAAAGAATGCTTTCTTTCTGTTGCCATCCTTTGAAATCAAGAAGCTCAACAGCCAGAGGAGTACTCGAGGTGATGGTAATATCATCTACAGCAATGGAAGGGTCTGTTCCCAGTCCGTTCCCATCATTCACCCAGTGAAAGCCGATCTTTAAATTGGAAATGTTCTCTGCACAGGCAGGTAAAGAGTAATTTTGATTTGTCCAGTATCCTTGCCCGAGTCCGTTACAGGTGGTGATACCTCCACAACAAGATCCCAGAAAGGCACAAAGAAAGGCATCATTACAGTCACAACATTGAGAGGCGTTCAGGGCAGGTAAATTGTTCCATGTACTTCCGCCGTCACAACTGTAAACCACTGCTACTTTATCATCATCCTGAGCCGCAATGTAATTGAAACTCAAAGTAAGTCCTCCGTAGCCGGTTGTATTGATTGCGGGTGACTCTATTCTCTTATCCGTAATATTGGTTGCATCGGTAGCATCGTAAGCTGCACCACAATCAGGTGTGGCACACAGTCCGCCAATGGCACTGATATGAAGTGAAGCATCGCCATTTGAACATACGGATCCACACGATGTGGCACTATTCCCGCATTCCTCACCACTAACATACCATCGATTGGCATTTGCACCCTCACCGCCACCCAGAATATTGGTGGTTTGAGTCCAGTTTCCTCCGGATGAGGAAGGATATCCAACAGCAGAAGTTCCCTGAGCTGCACTTCCCGCAGAGAAATCTTCACTCCAAATAATCTGAGCTTGTATTTGATGAAATACGAATAGGTTTGTGATTAGCAAAACCAGGTTGATAGCATGTCTCATGACAGTAGTAATAAGTCTTGAGGCAAGGTAGTAAAATATTGGGATTAAACCAATTACAATCTTGTTTTTAATGCGTGAATGACATTGATAAAACCTTTTGTAAGTTCGGACTGATGAATATGGTGTCCCTCTTTACTGACAATTTTTCCTCTGCTTATTGTACAGATGGCTTGTTTTGCAGAAGCTGAATAAACCAGAGTTGAAAGTAGTTTGCTATCCGCACTGGAAGCAAGTAATGGCGTAGAAAGGTTGTATGTCACTGCATTGAGTACCGAACCGACTTTGAAATAGGTCTCATTGTAATCATTCATCGCTTTTCTACCCGAAATCAATGCCTGATTAATAGCAAACAGAC
Source organism: Crocinitomicaceae bacterium (assembly GCA_003247185.1). Classification (GTDB taxonomy): domain Bacteria; phylum Bacteroidota; class Bacteroidia; order Flavobacteriales_D; family Crocinitomicaceae; genus UBA4466. The sequence continues at coordinate 1,405 of QKAV01000261.1, read as the reverse complement.
CGGAATCTCCTGTTTTATGCGCAAAAGTCATTCTGCTATGAGAAGTTAACCGCTGTCCGTAATCGAGTAAACGGAGCTCTTCCAAAGGATCAAGACTTACATGGCTATCAGTTCCGATGCTCCACTGGCCGTTTAATGCATGGTATTGATTCAATGGAAAAATTCCATCTCCCAGATTGCCTTCTGTCGTAGGACATAGTACCACGTTGGCTCTTGTTTCGGCCAAAGAAAGGACTTCATTTTTTGTCAGATGAGTAGCATGTACAAGGTGGTAACGGTCGGACAGCTTTATATGCTCGGCAAACCATTCCACAGGACGTTGGCCAAGGTAAGCGATAGCATCTTCCACCTCCTTCAATTGCTCTGAAATGTGAATGTGAAAAGGAAGATCCTGTGGGCCTGCTTCACTTATACGCTTAATTTCTTCCGGGTCAACTCCTCTCATGGAGTGAATCCCGATTCCGATATTCGCGCCCTTGTAACTTAAAGCATCCATTTTGGAACTTTCCAGCAATTTGAGGTAGCTTTCCATATCCGGCGATAAAAAGCGCTTCTGGCCTTCAACTGCAGGAACTCCTAATCCTCCCTTTTGGTAGAAAATCGGAACAAGTGTAATGTTCATTCCTGTCTTCTGTGCAGCTGCAATTAGGCGACTTCCCATTTCTGAGAGTGAGGCATATTTTTGTCCGTCTTTATCGTGATGTACGTAATGAAATTCAGCAACATTAGTATAACCGGCGTTTAGCATTTCGGCATATAACATGGACGCAATAGCTTCCAGATCATCGGGGCTGATTGAAAGTGCCAGATCATACATGGCATTTCTCCAGGTCCAGAAACTATCCGATCGATGTGAAGGATCATGAATCTCTGCCAGACCTGCCATTGCATATTGAAAGGCATGTGAATGTGCATTCTGAAACCCCGGAATAGTAATACCGTTGATATGTTCGTCCGCCAATGCAGCTGTGGCATTCGGTTGGATGTCCGTTATTGTACCGTCTGTATCTGTCAGAATCCGAACATTGTGTTTGATTCCGTCATTGAAGAGAATCTTTTCAAAGAAGAAAGTTGGAGTCATGCGATGTGGTGAATGATTTGACTGAATGCAGCTTTTAAATAGGTTCGGATGTTATTGGCACGATCTTCATCGAAAGCGATTTCTTCATTATTCATATAGAGAATCTTGTTCATCTCCAATTGCAGGGCATGAATATTATTTTGCGGGTCACCGAAATTCCGGGTAATAAACCCTCCCTTGAAGGGATCGTTATAATTGACCTGTAAATTTGATTTTTTTAGTTCTTCCAACGCAATATCGATGATGGCCTGGTCAGAAGACCTCCCGTCATTGGTTCCCAAAATCATATCCGGAAAAATCTCCTTGCGGATTGTGGGTACAAAA
>QKAV01000164.1 GCA_003247185.1 Crocinitomicaceae bacterium | reverse complement strand
GATCCGAAAAGGCCATAAGATAATCGCTGCGCATTCGGTTTGGTTCAGCGTAATTGATACCGATTGCGGAAATATAAACTTTCTTTTTCCAGTCCATGGATTCAAGGGCTATGAATCCCATTCGAACTGCACCCTTTTTAAGAGTTTTGAGGTGTCGAACAAAAACGTCGTAGGTTTCCCCCTCACCGAAGATGAGCAGATTTCTGCCGTTTTTCAGTACCTGCGAGCTTTTGCGGAAAGATTCCTGATTTTTCTCTTTTGTATTTACACCGTCCCTCTGTCTGTATATCGGGAGCATGTGACAGGCCCACAAAATAGGTTTGGTGATAGGTGTGAACACATCAGAACGAGTCATAAAAAATACAATCGGACGTGTAAATGCCCCGATTGAAATAGGATCCATGAACGATGCTGAATGGTTCGAAACAAATATATTTCTTCCGAACCTCTTCTTGGGCTCATTTACAAATCTTCTTCTCGGATAGAAGAAGAAGAGTGCATATCCTACTGAAAGCTTTAGGATCAGATATAAGATGCGCATAAATTACTCTGTTGCTCCGTCTTCAGATTGTTTGATACTGTCGTCTATTTCCTTGTTCAGGTTGCGGTTGTTCCCAAGGAATATCCCTAGTTGAATTTCGTGGCTGCTGCTTGCTGCTCCCGAAATTTTTCCGGTTGGCATTTCGTAGCCGTACGCGAGGTAGAGATTTTTCACCAAAGTGGTACCGATTCGAACCACAAATGAGTTGCTTGTTCGATACTGAAGATTTAGCCAGCTACTGTTTTTGTAATAAAAACGAACCCCGGCGTCAATAGAAGACGGGCTATGAGGAGTAAATTTCCCGACTACATTTGGTTCAATAGAAATTGTTTCATCCGACATCAGGCGATACGCCCCATGAAAGAAATAATGTCTCGCAAGATTGGATTCGGTTGGATTGCCATCAAACATTACTTTGTTGTTCAGCAATTGCTTTGTTGATAATCCAAAAGCGAAATCTGTATTGTAGATAATGATCCCGCCGGAAGCATCAACTCCATTGTAATTACTTGTTGATCCGAGAAATTGAGAATAGGCATAATCAACCTCATCATAAAGTTTTACGCGTGATTCATCAAGTTTTAAATTGCTCCATCCGATACCAAGTCCCGCCCCGATATTAACAGTTGACGTTAGCGGTAAATGAATGGCATAAGTCAGTTGAACCGAAGTTTTCGAAAACGGACCTATGGCATCATTATATGCGATTCCCCCAAGCACATGCTTAACTTCACCTGTCGCACTTCTTTTTGGCAAGGCAAAGAACTTATTGTCCGTATAGTTGAATTCACTTAGTCCGGCATTTTTGGATCCGAGCTTGAGAACGGAATTTCCGGCAAAAAGCGCAGTTCTTGGTCCGCCGTTATAGCCCACCCACTGGGTACGGTAAGTCAATTCATATTGCATCACATTACTCATTCCACCTGCAGCAGGATTAATAAGAAATGGATTAAAGGATGCATTTCCATATTGAGAGGTTTGTTGCCCTAACGCTATTACGGCAATAAACAAACTAGCAAGTAAACTTAATTTCTTCATCTTATTTAATAATACTGATGTCACCTTTATACTGTGTTCCGCTTCCGTCATTCAGATCTATTTGATAGAAATATGTTCCCATAGGTAACGACTCACCTTTATAGGTTCCGTCCCATGGTTCATCATATCCCGTGGATTCATAGACCACCGATCCCCATCTGTTAAATATCAATACTTTACATTCCGGATACAGCACTCCCAGGAATGGTATCGTAAACAAATCATTACTTCCGTCCAGGTTGCCAGGCGTAAATACAGTTGGGATCTCCGGTTGATAATCGTTACACAAATTCCCTGAAACAATCAACGTATCTGATTTTGAAGGATTTGTATAAGTATATGTTATTAATGTCGTAGCATAACCAAAATTTGCTGCTGTGGTAGGATTACTGAACGGATTGGCAATTGAGGCAGATCCACTGGCAACAAACCAGGATCCGTCTTGTCCGTTTGCCGGAGCAGTTGCCGAGAGTACGATTTCATCATTTCCAAGACAAACAAGCGTGTCTCCCGTAAGGATCGTTGGTTGTTTCTGTCCAAATACATGTAAAGTATCTGATGTGGAAGGACATCCTCCACTTGATATCGTCCAGATGAAATTTTGCCATCCATTGGTAAATGTAGACGAGGTATTCGGGCTACCAGGTGTATTGATTGTTCCTCCGCCATCTGTTGTCCAGAGACCTGTTCCGTATAATGGGGCATTGGCTACAAGAATAATGGATGCAGCATCACAGGCATACGTATCCTGCGTGGATGCAGGAAGATCTTGCTGCGAATTGATAACATATACCGTATCAGCCTTAGATCCGCAACTTGCACTGCTGATTGTCCAGATAAATGCATTCGTATTATAAGCGAGATTATTAACGCCTGTTGTACTGGCAAACTGGTTATTAAATGATCCTTGTCCTGAAAGTACCGTCCATTCACCGCTTCCGCTTGTTGCAGGGTCAGCTGTTAATACTGTTCCATTTTGGCTACAAAGCCAGATGGTGTCGTCAACAATATTTGCCGAAGAAGGATAATCCAGAATCTCTATATTGAATTGACATGTTTGCGTATTACCACTGGAATCAACCGCTGTATATTCCAGCGTCGTTATCCCTACAGGGAATGTTGATCCTGAAGAGAGTCCGGTTGCGTCTGACTGGGAAAGACTTGCACCACAGTTGTCAGAGAATACAGGGTCACTGTATGTTACTATCGGGTCACATGTAGAAACGTTTGAAGGACATGTAATTGTAGGATTCTCCGTTTCGATTACCTGGAGATTGAAGCTACACACATCCGTATTTCCTCCGGCATCTGTTACTTCCAGTTGGATTGATGTATATCCGGTTTGTACCACTGTTCCAGCAGCCGGTGTCTGAGTAATCGTATAGTCCGAACAGTTGTCCAAAACACTGGAAATAGAACCGTAGAATGGTAGTGTGAAATCACAGCTCGTGCCATTGTTAACAGGAGCAGGACTCGGGCAGTTGATAGTAGGAGCTTCTGTGTCATTCGGGTTCAACGTAGTGATACAGGTAGCATTGTTTCCTCCTTCATCCGTTAAAGTAATTAAAACAGAAGTGATCCCGTTTTGCAGACTTCCCGCAGGTGGATTTTGTGTTATTGTCATGGAAGAAAGTGCGGAACAATTGTCCGTTCCTCCAACCAGACCACTGAGATCAGGAACATTGTATTCACAACTCGAGTTGATGGCAACGGTCTGTGGTCCGGGACAAGTAACAGAAGGTTGAATATTGTCTACCAGAATAGCATTTACCGAACAGGTAGCATTGTTTCCAGCTTCATCCGTTACTGTTATTGTAATTGCTGTCGTAGAATTTATAGTTGTTCCGGAAACAGGATTCTGGGTCACAGTGATTCCCGATAATGTGGAACAGTTATCAGTAACAGCTACAGCTGCGGTGAAATCTCCTATTGTTGCAGAACAGGTGTTGTCTGCATTATAAGTTTGATTACTTCCGCAAGAACTGATAATAGGAGATGTCTGGTCTTCAACTGTCAGATCAAAAGAACATGATCCGGTATTTGAATTTTCATCTTCAACAGTAAGAGTAATGGTATGAATCCCCGTGTTTAATGTTGTAGAAGGTGCAGGAGACTGTGAATAAATCATGTTTCCTGAAGCAGAACAATTGTCCGTTGCAGTGGCAGACGCAGAATAATCGCCCAGGATGTAAGAACAAGAAGCATCAGCAGAAACAGTTGTGTTAGCTGGACACGTGATCACCGGTGCAATGTTATCGTTCAATAAAAGATTGAAGGTACAGGTTTGTGCATTTCCCGATTCGTCTGTTACGGTCATTGTTACAAGCGTATTGGCACTTATTGTGGTTCCCGGAGATACGTTCTGAGTATAGGATAGCACCGTGCTGCAATTGTCAAGGCCTGTAACCATGGAAGTGTAATCTCCGACTGTAGCCTGACAAGATGCATTTGTGTTTAATGTTTGGTCCGATGGACAGGTAGCACTCGGTTTGATTGTATCCAACACCATTTGTGTGAGCTGACACATATCGGAATTACCGGAAGCATCAGTAATTGTTATTGTAACCACAGTTGAGTTAAGTCCGGATAAAGTAGTTCCCGGTGCCGGGCTTTGGGTGATTACCGGAGAAGGATCACAGTTTTCGGTGTAAACCGCCAGTGTACCATAATCAGGTAAAGTAGCATCGCAGTTTGCATCGGAATACACCGAAACAGGAGAAGGACAGATTAAAGAAGGAGCAAGGGTGTCTACAAAAATGGCTGTAAAAGTACAGCTTTGAGGAGTAGCAGGGATGGCTCCGTTTACGGTTAAAGTGATAACCTGATCTGCTGTAATGATAGACGTTGCAGGAGGGTTTTGCGTAACGGATAGTGAAGAACTGGGAACGCAATTATCGCTTGCAATCGCGTCACCCGTATAATCTGCCAGATAACCTTCGCAAGTGGAAGTAGCATAAACAATAGTGTCCAAAGGACAAATAATTGTAGCAGGAATCGTGTCTATCGTTCGGGCATCGAATGTACAGGTAGACGTGTTGCCTGACTCGTCCATTGCGGTCAGAACAATCGGAGTCACAACGATTGTTCCGTGCACAACCAATCCGGGTGAAGGCGATTGGGAGACAATTATATTCGAAGGAAGAGTACAGTTATCCCCGACAGCAGCACTTCCTGTATAATCTGCAATTGTCCCGTCACAGTTGTTGTCCACATATACGTTAGTGTCTGACGGGCAGATGATCACAGGAGGAAAAGAATCCAGAATATTGAGGTTAATTGTACATTGCGTGAAGTTTCCGGCCTCATCAGTTGCAGTTAATGTGATGATTTCCACTGAACCGGGACCACCTGTAAAATCGGTCAGTTCCGGTACATCTTGTAACACAGATATGATTGCCGAATCCGTACAGTTGTCAGAAAGGGAAAGCATACTTGAAGTATAATTGCCGCACTTTGCTATACAGTTTGTATTCACGTACAGGTTCAGTGACCCCGGACATGTCATAACCGGAGCGGTATTATCCAAGCCGGAAATCGTCAGATTATCAATAGCGGGAGGAAATGTACCGGCATTTACATTGTTATAGGTAAACTGAAAGCCGATATAAAAAGTGGTGAAATCCAGAAGAGAAGGTAATGAAATGCTTGTTGAAGTCCAGTTGGTACTGGTAGCCAAAGCCGATCCGATTGGAAAAAATGTCACCCCGTCTGTAGAATATACAAGTTCAAGAAAGTCTTCGCCGGCATTTCCTTCAATCCGGTAATCGAAATCAGCAATCAGGGTTCCTGCACAGCTGGCATCAACTTGTGTATAGATGATGGGATTTTCAGAGCCTGAAGGACAATTGTCATAAGCGAAGGCCTCATTCCCGGAAGTACTGCATCCGCCATCAGCCCCACCATTCGTAATATAGAGTGAATAGCTTCCTGCCGAGGAGGTACCATTTCCGGCACATCCTTCAATTGTCCAGAAGTTCGGATTTGGTGTTCCTGCCTGCGTCCAAACCCCAGGGGTTTCGAAATCTTCAAAAAGCATTGTGGCCTGTCCAAAACCAAATTGAGAACCGAAGGTTAAGGCAAGAAAAGCAAATAGTCTTAAAACCAATTTCATAAGCAGTTTAACTCGTTAGATTGCAAATATAATTGAATTGAATAGAATCAAATAATCGTTTTCACAGGTGTATTGCGCATAACTTTTTTTTTAACCGTATTGTATCAATCAGGCATTCATTAATTTCACTTTAAATGAGTGTTATGAAGACAATTGGTTTGATCTGTGGAGGATTGTCCTCCGAGTTTGATATTTCTGTTAAAAGTGCACGTAATATCTACAAGAATTTGCCTGAGAATTTTGAGAAATACATTGTGTTTCTGGATCAGAATGGTTGGTCGGTTGAAGTAGGGTCGGAAAAAATTCCTTTCGATGAGCGCTCATTTAGTTTTGTATCACCAACCGGACAAACGATCAAAATAGACCTGTGTATTGTGTACATTCACGGAAATCCAGGAGAAAACGGGAAAGTGCAGGCTTACCTGGATATGATAGGAATGCCGTATGTTAATTCCGGAGCTTTGGCATCTGAGCTTTCTTTTGACAAATGGTATTGCAACCAGTTCCTGAAGGGCTTTGGTATCAAAGTGGCGAAATCAATTTACCTGAGATCGGCAGATGGTTTTACAGATGAGAACGCCGTGATAAGTGAACTGGGTCTTCCGGTTTTCGTTAAACCTTGTGATTCCGGATCGAGTTACGGGATAGCTAAAGTGAAATCGACAGATGAGTTAAAACCTGCCATAGAATATGCTTTTAATGAGGGAAGAACAGTTGTGGTGGAGTCTTTTTTGGATGGAACAGAGGTGACTTGCGGAGTGTACCGCAATGCGGATGGAACTCAGGCGCTTCCTGTTACAGAAATTGTTACCGGAAATGATTTTTTCGATTATGAGGCAAAATACAATGGGATGTCAGAAGAGATTACACCGGCCAGGATTTCTGAACAAGCCTTTCTGTTAGTGCAAAAAACAGCGAAGGAAGTATATGATCTTCTACAGCTTCGATCGATAGCACGCATTGATTTTATGTTAGTTAATGAGGTTCCCTATGTTATAGAAGTGAATACAACGCCTGGTTTCAGTGATGCGAGTATAGTTCCTAAAATGCTGGAATGTGCGGGTATTTCCACAGCTCAGTTCTGGAAAGAAATCATAGAAGTGGAATCTTCTTCCTTATAGTGTAACGAGTGAATTAAAGAGCACTTCCATTTTTCGTTTTAGCACGGAGGAACTGCAATCTGCATTATTTACAATCAGAGCAAAAGAATAGAGTTTTCCTGAATCTCCTCTAATGTAGCCTGCGTAGCTTCGAACACCATTGATCGAGCCACTTTTTGCCTGAATCCTTCCTTCTGCTTTCTGATCGCGGCATACATTTAAAAGTGTACCGCTTTTACCTGAGATCGGAAGCGTGTTTTTAAATAGTTCACCATACTTGCCGGAGTACATGTAAGCGAGCATGGTAACGAAATGGTGGGCGGAAATGGCGTTTGATCGGGATAATCCACTTCCGTCGGCAATCCGGATGCCTGACAAATCAATTTTACCTGACCAGTAGTTTTCCAGCTGTTTTAGCCCCTCCCAGGTAGTCCCTCTTCCGGATTTATTGTAACCGATCATAGTGATCATGTGTTCCGCGAACAAATTGATACTTCTGAAATTCGTTTCTTTAATAATATTAATGAGTGTTGTTCCACTGTGGCTATAAATTAACCTTTTGGAGCTGTAATAATTATCGTCAGTCTGAAGATTGGTTAATCGTGTTGTAGTGGACTTTTCGGAAATTTGGATTCCTTGCTCTTCTAATGTCTTTTGAAGTTCCTGAGCGAAGAGCAATTCAGGATCAGGAATGCTGCCCTTTACCTTGAAAGCGCTGCTGCCTGCAGGTAAAGTTCCTTGTCCGAACCGGAAGTTTTGATAAGGTGCACCATAGATATAGGCATTGTCTCCTTTGTTTTCGGAAGCGGTGATGTAACTTTCAAACTCAAGTCCGGGAACCTCGGGCTCAACTTCGTTTAGTATGGCTGCACTACCTATTCTGGCTGGTACGGAAAAGGTATATTCGATCAGGTTATCATAGATGGTTAAACCGGACGGGCCTGCCCCATAGTAATTTCCCATGTCAATCCATTGCCAGCCATCCGGGACACCCTGATACCCGAATTCTGATGCATCTGAGATAATATTCCCGTCAATTTTTTTTATTCCGGTTTTTTTAATCTCATTAACCCAACTGTTGAATAAGCCTGCCCGATCATTTGTAGCACTGAAGTATTTACTGCCAAAAGATGGATCTCCCCCGGCTCTAATGATCAGATTACCGTGCAATGTCCCCGATGAATCTATATTGCCATCAAGATATAAACGTGTTTTAGCCTGATAGTCCGGTCCCAGGATAGAAAGAGCGGTAGCTGTACTGAACAGTTTGGCAGTCGAAGCTGTTATCAATGTTCTGTTTTCATCGTAAGCCAACACACTTTTATTTTCTCCGAGGTCCATCATTTCAAATGAAATGGAAGCATATTTGAACGCAGGATCACTTGCGAATCGTTCTAATTGTTCTTTGGCCGCATTCTGCCCGATTGCATAGGTTGCGAATAGAATAAAAAACAGACTGGTTCTGATCATCGGTTGGATTTTTAATAAAATTCCTGAATTCTATTCAAGTTTAGTGCCATTCAAAAAAAACTTTTTCACAAATGATGGGTAAATTCGAAACGTTTTTAAAAAGTTGTCGTCTAAACTACTAGTGGAAAAGATCAGAGTTCTTCGAATTATTAACCGATTCAATATCGGTGGTCCTACCTATAATGCTACACTTCTTACACGATTTTTAGATAGCGACAAGTATGAAACCATACTGATAGGTGGATTACCCGAGGAAGGGGAGAGTGATTCGCTTTACATTCCAAAGAATTATGGAATCGAACCGAAATTGATTCCGGAAATGAAACGTGAACCGAATTTTCGTTCGGACAGAGCTGCATATAAACGTCTGAAAGAGATCATTGAGGAATTTCAACCACATATTGTACATACGCATGCTGCCAAAGCGGGCGCTCTGGGTAGAAGGGCAGCAAGAAGTTCGAATGTTCCGGTGATCATTCACACCTTTCACGGGCATGTTTTTCATTCGTATTTCGGAAAGGCAAAAACGATGCTTTTTAAGCAGATTGAAAGGAGACTGGCATCTTATTCCAGTGCGATTGTTGCTATTTCTGACCTTCAAAAACAGGAGCTGACTGCAGAGCATAAAATTTGCGATCAGAAAAAAATGAATGTTATTCCGTTGGGATTTGATCTCGATCCGTTTCATGACGCTGCAACTACCAGACGTGAAGAGACGAGGAATAAATTGGGGTTGACGGATGAGGTAGCTGTAGCATTGATCGGAAGGTTTGCACCGGTGAAGAACCATTCGTTACTGTTTGATGCACTCGAAAAAGTACTCCCTGAGATTACAAAAGGAATCAAGGTTTTTATAGTAGGAGATGGGTCTGAGCGCAAATTAATTGAAGGGCGTGCAGAGAAGATCAATAAAGAATATCCGGGGACAGTGGTACTCACTTCCTGGATTAAGGACATTGCGTCATTTAATGCCGGAATGGACATTATTTGTTTGACATCGCTGAATGAGGGTACTCCCGTAAGTTTAATAGAAGCTCAGGCAAGTGGAGTTCCTGTAATAAGTACGGATGTTGGTGGAGTTCGGGATGTGATTCTCGAGAATGAAACAGGATTCGTCGTCCCAAGCAATGATGCCGATAAATTCTCTGAGAAGCTTCTCGAATTGATTGAAAATGAAAAAAAACGTGAATTCATGTCACAAAATGGATGGAACCACGTAAGAGATAAATTCAGTTACCAGAGACTAACTTCTGATACTGAACGTTTGTACGAACAGTTGTTAAAAGATAAAGGTATCTTATGAAAGGCTTGTTTTGGTTGATTATTGCTGTGGGTATTGGTCTGCTTTCGTCATGCGGGGTGAATAGTAATGTCATGTTTAAGGTTCCGAAAGGAGAGGTAAATTACGATTCCATTCCAATGGCGCCGGCGGAGGATTACAAGATTTCAGTTGATGATAAAATGTCATTCACGTTGTTTACAAATAACGGAGCACAGATCATTGACCTGATGAGCGGGGTGAGTAGTGTGAACGGAGTTAATAATGGTACATACGAATATGTCGTAAGAAGAACAGGAGAAGTGGAGCTTCCCGTAATCGGCAATGTTTACGTTCAGGGACTGACAATTGCAGAATGTGAAGATACGTTGACCAGCAGATTTAGGATGTATCAGGAGCCATTTGTTCAGGTGAAAATTACGAACCAACGTGTAATTGTATTTCCCGGAAACGGATCAGACGCGAAAGTCATTCCCCTGGTGAATACCAATACAACACTGATGGAAGCTCTTGCACAGGCAGGGGGGATTACGGAAAGAGGGAAAGCGAATACGATTAAGTTAATGAGAAAGGTAAATGGAAAGCGTGAAATATACGGCATTGACCTTTCAACCATAGAAGGCTTAAAGTACGTGGACATGATCGTACAGGCAAACGATTATATTTATGTTGAACCTACTCCTGATCTGGGTAAGGAGGTAGCGGAGGATGTGGTGCCTGTAATTTCAATTCTTTCCGGTGCTGTAATAATTATTCGGTTCTTAACTCTCATCAAATAATATGAGTATCAAAAAGAGTCTTATCATCAATAAAAGTTATGATCCTCTCATCTTGAGGACCATTCTCAAGCGTTACTGGTGGTGGCCCTTGACTTTTGTTGTGATCTTCAGTGCCTTTGCATTTTTCTATTTGCGCTATACCAAGCCTTTGTTTGAATCGGATATGGTTATTCAGTTGGCTTCGGAGGATAACGCAAAGGATGTACTGGACATTGAGAATATTAATAATAAGAATGATGAAATTTCTCAGGTGGTTGAGTTGTTACGATCCGAGCTGTTGTTTGAAAAAGCAGTAGAGGACCTTAACTTAAATGTCAGTCTTTATTCAAGAGGGAACCTGCTAACGGAGGAGATGTACCTTTCGAGTACTTTCAGTGTTCAACCGTATGCCTTGTTTGATTCTACATTGATTAATACGGAGATTAATCTTCGAAAAGAGGGAGACGGAATAGTACTGAATTACATCAAGGGAGGCAGAAATATTGAATTAAAAGGTAAACTCAATCAAAGAATTCAGAACGATGATTTTGACATTGTCGTTAAGGCTACAGACACAGATAATTTTGAAAGAGCGCTGGGCGAAAATGAATTGTATTTTATTTTTAATTCAACCAAATCGGTATCTGAGCGTTTGATTTCAGGACTTACGATTCTTCCGTTGGATGTCAACGCCAAAACAATTTCTATTTCTTTCAGAGGGTACAATGCACAAATGTGCCATGATCTGACAAGCGCAGTGGCTCATTCTTTTTTTAAGTTCGATGAAGAGCAGAAAAGAAGAGGTTCGGAGAATGTATTGAGATTTATTGATGTGCAGTTGGATTCCTTGTCATCAGAATTAAAGTCATCAAAGGATAGTCTGATGTTCTTCCAGCGTCAGTCAAATTTACCTGATCCGGAGACTGTAGGGGAATCAATTACAGACAACATAACGAAACTTCAGGATGAGTTATTTGAGGTGGATGAGGAGTTGGGAGCTTTAATCAATGCACATAAATTGCTTGGGTCAAATCCAAATCGACTGGAGGTGTACCGACTATTGCCGGAAATGCTGGGTAAAAGTTATGAAGAAGCATTGGTAAAGCACATCGAAGAACTTCATGAATTACTGGAAAAAAGAGAAGATCTTCTGTATAAAGTGACAGAAGAGAACTCGGAAGTACGCCAGATCAATTCAAAAATCGATGCCAAGATTGCAATGATTCAACGTAGTATTGATGCAATTTTCAACAGGTTAAAAACAAACGCGAATGTCCTTAAGGGCAAAATTGCGACATATCAATCGGATTATTTCGAATTACCCGAGAAAAAAATGGAATTCAATCGACTGAAGAATATTCAGGATTTGAACGAGAAGTATTTTACCCTTTTGATGGAGAAAAAAGTTCTTTATGCCATCTCGGATGCAGGATACGCTTCCGCCAACAGAATTCTGAAACAGCCTAAAATTAATCAGACACCGGTTGCGCCGAATCGAAAGTTTATCTACGGTTCATTTGTGTTCTTCGGATTAGTAATCGGACTTGGTGTAATGCTTCTGAAGTATCTTACATTCAACGAAATTAACATGGTGGAAGATCTGGAGGCAATCCTGCCCGAAAATGTATCCATTCTGGGCGGAGTTCCGTTGTTCAAGTATCATCTGGAATATTCGCAATTGATCGTTTCCGAAGCTCCGAAATCTATCATGGCCGAAGCAATGAGAAAGATCCGGACGAATTTGAGTTACATCAATCCAAATTATAAAACGATAGCCATTTCATCTTCTATCAGTGGAGAAGGGAAAACATTCGTAGCATTAAATCTGGGGGGTATTATTGCGATGTCCGGAAAAAGAGTGATTCTACTCGATTTGGATATGCGGAAACCAAAAATTCATTTGGGTCTGAACGCCGATAATACATATGGAATGAGTTCTTTGATAGTGGGGCAGTCAACACTGGAGCAAACTATTCAGCATTCGTCCATGGAGACCTTTGACTTTATTACTGCCGGACCTATTCCTCCTAATCCTTCAGAGTTGATTTTGAGTGATAGTTTCAGACTCATTGTGAATGAACTGAAAGAAAGATACGATGTGGTCATCATTGATAATCCACCGGTAGGTTTGGTGAGTGATGGAGTTAAAAACCTCACGGAAGCAGATATTCCGATTTACGTGTTTAAGTCCCATTATTCGAAAAGAAACTTTGCATACCGTGTAAAAGAGTTATTCGAAATGCAGCAACTATCCTCTCTGAATGTTATTCTCAATGGTGTTCAAACGAGTAAAGGTTCTGTATACGGTTATGGGTACGGTTATGGATATGGCTATGGATATGGAGATGGTTATATTGAGGACAATACCGATAAATTCAGAGAAGAGGCGAAGAAAAATAAATGGTATCGAAAAATCTTTAATTTTCTCAGGAAGTAGATAGCATAACTTGTTAACTTTATAAAAAATTAACTTATAGTGGATTTTAAACTGCTACAGTTATTCTTGTTTGCCTTGGGGGGTGTTGTCACAGCGATTGTTGTAAATACTTTGTTGTTACGCTTTTCCAGAACTTTAGGAATCAGAAATAAGAATGATGTTGTTGTCCGGTGGAGTAATGAGTCCAAACCCTCGCTGGGAGGTGTGAGTTTCTATATTGTTTTTCTTTTTAGTCTTCTGGGATATGCAATAATTTTTGGTGACGGGCCAAGTATTTTTCAGAATAAGTCATTTGTTGGATTAATAGGCGCCGGTTCGATAGCGTTCCTGATGGGACTTGCAGATGATGCCTATAACACAAAACCTTTATTAAAACTCTTTGTTCAAATCCTGTGCGGAGTTATACTGGTTTTCACGGGTACAAACATTGAACTTTTTCACTCTTTTATCCCGGATGCGATTATTACTGTAATTTGGGTAATTGTCGTGATGAATTCGCTGAATATGCTGGATAATATGGATGGTATTACCGGTACAACAGTATTGTTTATTCTGATCTCAGCCTTAATGGCAAACTGGATCATTATTGGTTTCAATGCAAATATCTGGTCGATTGTCCTGGTTTCTGTGATTGGAGCAATGATAGGTTTCCTTACCATGAATGTGCATCCCTCGAAACTCTTTATGGGAGATGCGGGTTCACAGTTTATAGGGTTATTCACAGCACATATTGCAATCAAACATCTTTGGAATGCACCTTATTATGTTGAGTCTCCGTCCTATTTGGGAATATTCATTGTATTGGTGGCTTTTACTCCGGCGGCGGCAGATACGTTGACGGTGGTAATCAATCGTTTGAAGGCAGGTAAATCTCCGATGGTAGGAGGTAAGGATCATACAACGCACCATCTGGTTTATGCAGGATTGAATGACCGTCAGGTTTGGTACGTTTTTCTGGGAATTGCGCTGTTATCGTCCATTTTGGTACTCTCTATGATCAACCTGCTTAGATTGCAGGCTTTTGCGCCCATACCTATCTTTGCGGTGTTCTTCCTGTTTGTATTTATTCTTTTGTACAGGAATACGATTAAGTATAAAGCTCCAAAGAAATAAGCGTATTTTTGTTTCATGCGCCGATTGAGTCTGATAATTTTTGTTTTATCTGTTTTTTCTTCCTGTAATTCTGAGTCCGGGAAGTCAGAAAAAGCGGTAAAAATCCCTGCTGTTCAGGTCGAAGAAAAAAGCA
>QKAV01000034.1 GCA_003247185.1 Crocinitomicaceae bacterium | reverse complement strand
AACGGCTTCACAAGTTGCCGCATTCCCGTAAACATCAGCTACTGTTAACTCTACTGTATTTTCACCCACGTCGTTACAATCGAAATGATCGCGATAGACTTGATACAAGGCAATCTCACAATTATCGGTTGACCCATTGTTTATTTGGGCTGCAGTAATTGTAACTTCGCCATTCTCGTCGAGATAAACGGTAATGTCCTGACAAATAGCTTCCGGAGGAATGGTATCCAGAACTTTTATATTGGCTGTACACTCAGCAGAAAGGCCTGCTTCATCCACAACAATTACCCGAACCTGAGATCCCGCATTGATGTCCTCGCAAGTCAAATCTTTCATTTCGATATAAACGTGCATATCTTCCGGAGCAGTACAATTATCGTAAATACTGTCAACCAGGGCAATAGAATCCTGAACAGTTAATGTGTAGCCTCCATTTTCGTTGAGGTAAACCGTTATATCGGAACAATAAACTTCTGGCGCCTGATCGTCAGTTACCAAATAGTAGCTGGTATCATAGGCAGTATTTCCGCAGAGATCTGAAATGCTGAAGTAGTAAATTACCTGGGAGCCACCCGATGCCAAAATAAGAGCTGTGTCTCTGGCTGTAAATGAAGAAGGATCAAGCGAACAGTTTGGATCATAGGCGTCTGTACCACTTATCGACAGGAAGTCAGCCAATGTTTCGATGTGTGGAATAACCGATGACAGACATTCAACAGTTTTTCCTACCGGGGCAACTAATACCGGAGGAATATTATCATAGAAATCGATTTTTTGTATACAGGAATCTAAGTTACCATAGCTGTCGCCAACTACATAAGTACGCAAAACAGTGAGACAGTTACTACCATCAACAACTCTATCGAACGATTCAAATGTTGTTACTGCATTCTGTGGCTCAACATGGCCACCGCCAGCTACAAAATCAGTTATATTTTCAAATGCCGGATAAACTGACGGATCGGGACATTCGAAAACCATATCAGGAGGACAATTCAGCACAGGTTGCAGCGATGTAATTGAAACCTCAAGAACTGCAGAACACCCGGCAGCATCGGTTACCGTTACCTTATACTCTCCGGCATCCAGCCCCGAAATGTCTTCTGTTGAAGCGGTAAATCCGTTCGGGCCAATCCATTCAAATGTAAATTGAGGACTTCCTCCTGAAACGGTAAGATTAATGCTTCCAACTGGCTCAGGAGAATATTCAACATTTTGATGAACTTCGTTAAGAACAATTTCAGGCGTAACTTCGATGCTTATTACCGCCGAATTAGCACAATCCTGATTATCTGGAGTAAAAGTATACAAAGTGGTCTTAGCAACGTCTGTTAATATCGTATCCGGCAACCAGGTTCCTTTTATTCCATTTAACGATGTAAGCGGTAATTGCGGAGCAATACTGTATTGACAAAGCGGACCGATGGTTGCAAAAACAGGAGTAAACTCATCTGAAACTTCAACCTCTACGCTGTACTCAATTGCGCATTGTCCATTGTCAGGAGTAAAAGTATAAGTTGTTTTACCCAAAACATCTGTTTGGATAGTGGCAGGAGACCAGAAGCCCGTAATACCGTTCAGTGAAATATTGGGCAATACCGGGGCAGTGCTGTTCAAACACAATGGGATAAAGACCTCAAATTCAGGAACAATTTCGTCCACAACATGTACGGTTAAAGTAATTGTGGAATCACAGCCATAGCGGTTTCCACCTTCAAATGTATGGACATAAACAGCATCGCCGGTAGTAGAGATAACCTGACCTCCATGCCAGTTAATCGGATCAGAACCATAACATACTGTCATGGTATCTTCAGCAAATACCGGAGGCACCACAATTACATGCAGATTGGCAATTGAGTCGCATCCATCCTCATTTGCTTTTTGCAACAAGAAATTGTAATCTGTTCCGGAAATGGCAGGATCGGACTGAATTGTATAACTGTTCCAGTAATAGGCAGGATCACCTTCGCACAGATATAACGTATCGTAACTATAACTCGTTGGCTTAAACTCAACAATAAGTTCATATATCAAATCACAACCATTACGATTAGCTCCTTCATCCACATATTGATAAGTACTGTCACGATCAGGAGAGATTACGTGTCCTCTCCATGTTCCATCCCAATTAGGAAGAAAGGACTCTGCCAGGTATCCCTCACATGGGTAAAGCGGTATAGGGACAGTTCGTGGCTCTAAAATTTCAACATGTAAAGTCGCAATCGAGTCACATTCGTTCTCTCGTGGTATTGTGGCTGTATATGTTCTACTCCTATCGAAGGTAATCGTTTTTTCATTCCACATTCTTGGTTCTTCATCGCGACAAACCGACCAGGTTTCCGGTGCGCCATAAGCAGTTGGCAAAATATGTACGGTTAATTCTACCGTTGAATCGCAACCAAACTGGTTCGGGAATATTTCCGTATAAACCGCTCCGCTATCGGCATATGTAGTAGAAACCATCTGCTCTCCAAACCTGAATCCGGCAGGATTTTCACACAATGCTGTATCGATCCGGACAGTATCGGTTGGCAAAATATCTACGTGTAAAGTGACCACAGAGTCGCAACCATCTGTTGTTGCGAAATGTGCTGTATATGACTTCCCGACCGTAGTACTGACGGGAATTTCATTCCATATAAATCCAGGAGAACTAAAACAAACAGCAGTATCAATCTCTTTGCTTGCAGTTGGCAAAATAGTAACATGCAAGCTTACAATGGAATCGCACCCATTGGCATTTAACAAGGTATCGATATAAGTTCTTTCGGTATCGAAAACGATGGTTTGTCCGTTCCATATCGAATCTTTCGATGGATCTTTACAAACAAACCACTCTTCCGGTTCGCCGTAAGTAACCGGCCAAATGGTTACATGAAGGGTTACAATGGAATCACACCCAGCCTCGTTTTTCAACGTTACCGAATATGTTTTATCGTTGTTTACCATGGTTGCAGGAATAGGTGTCCCGTCCCAAACAATATTGGGAGAACCTTCACAAACGGCAGTATCCAAATCGGTTACCGGTGTATCTTGCAGGTAAATTAGCTGCGTTGTCAGACTTGAGTTTCCGCATACATCAGTAAAACGATAAGTACGTTTCCATCTGCC
>QKAV01000116.1 GCA_003247185.1 Crocinitomicaceae bacterium | reverse complement strand
ATTGTTATCGATCCACGTATAAGAATCACAAGCTGTTATAACGTCCGTAGCGGAAGTGGCATAGTTGATTGTCAAATCCAATGTAATCACGGAATCACAACCTGCCGCATTCGGAATGGTATGTGTAGCCGTGTTGTTGGAAGCCGTATATGTATTGTTATCGATCCACGTATAAGAATCACAAGCTGTTATAACGTCCGTAGCGGAAGTGGAGTAGTTGATTGTCAAATCCAATGTAATTACTGAGTCACACCCTGCCGCATTCGGAATGGTATGTGTAGCCGTGTTGTTGGAAGTTGTATATGTATTGTTATCGATCCATGTATAAGAATTACACGCTGTGATTACATCCGTAGCGGAAGTGGAGTAGTTGATTGTCAGATCCAATGTAATTACGGAATCACATCCAATGGCATTTGGAATAATATGCGTGGCTGTATTATTGGAAGCTGTATACGTGTTGTTATCGATCCACGTGTAAGAATCACATGCCGTGATTACATCCGTAGCAGAAGTGGAGTAGTTAAGTGTAAGATCGATTGTTAACACACTATCACATCCCGCTGCGTTCGGAATAGTATCCATGTAAATTCCTGAACTGGTCCATGTATACTGACCACTTGGCGATGTGTATGAATCGCAATCAGTTATTGAAATACTTGCAGCTGTATTTGTCGTTGTTACAACTCCCTGAATATTAAACGCAATATCGAATCCCCATGCACCTGTAATACTATATGGATCAGGAAGCGTAGGGTAAGTAGTCGTTGTGTTAAAGTAGGATGTTGCAGAAGTGAATTGTGCAATTCCGTTATAAACAGGGGCATTAGTTGTCTTCAGGTAAATAAAGTCCGGACCAGCGTATATCAATCCGATCTTATACGAAGATGTACCATTTAAAATCAGGGTTCCTGCAGGGATCATTTCTCCTACCAATTCATCTATCCCACCCGTTACTGACAGCGGATTTGTTTCGTAGATCAACGTATTTCCATCATATAATCCTAATTTAAATGATCCTCCGCCAGCAGAACTTGCATCAATTTCTACTCCCAGAAACGATACTTCCGCGGAATAACATCCGAGTGGATTAAGCATACTTGAGACAAATACATTGGTACTCGGTGCGATCGTTCCGGTGAATGAAGCAGGATCTACATCCAGAATTCCCGTTGGAGTAACGCAGCCTGTTGTACTGTAGACTACAAGTTCGGCAGGATTACTGTCTGCTGATACACAGCCATCTGATACTTTACAGTAATAACTTCCGGCAGAAGCAAGTGTAATACTCGATAATGAAAGGGTAGAGCTGTTTGCTCCAGGAATTTCAATTCCATCTTTGTACCATTGATAGAAAACTCCGTTTGAAGAACCAACGGAAAATGATACTGCATTTCCTACACAGGCAGTCTGACCGGTTGGGTCAGTCTCAATGTTTATTGTGTATGGAACGGTAGTCAGACCGTTATACTCGTATGCTCCAATATCTTTTGTTGCATTTGAATAATAGCCTCTTTGATCAGAACAAGGAACAAGTACAGAACCATTTGAACCGGTTGATCCTGCATCTATAGCAACACTACTTGCAAGTAAAGCCAAGGTCTGAGTACTGTTAAACGTACCATTATCTGCTAGAGTTCCTGAAACATTTAAACTTGGCTGGTCCCCGGTAATATCTCCGGAACCCGTAAAAGTATAATTGGCACTGAATTCAATAAGGTTGTTTCCGTTGTCGTTTACAGTTCCTGACTGGTATCTGAAATCATTTGCAACCGAACCTCCGGATTCATTGTTATTTGCCAGTAAGTTATTCTTCATGTTCATAGTACCTGCGTACAGATAAATTGCTCCTCCACCTCCGGTACAAGTATTACCGTAGAACGTATTATTGGTATAGGTAGCTGAAGAACGGTCATTAAAGAGAACACCGTAACTTCCTGAAGTATTGTTGAAAAATGTACAATTGGTGATGATATTGTTTTGTGTACAGATCATGATTAAAAGTGCTCCGGCACGTCCTGGCGCACTGTTGTTTTCAAGTGTACTATTGGTGAGAACCAAAGCTCCCGGACCACCGTAATTTCCATGACAAATACCACCGGCCCATCCGCTACTGGTATTGTTCTTTATGGTACAGTTATTTATAGTTGTTGACCCGGTATCTGCAGTAAGAAGTCCTCCTCCAAACTGATAGGTTTGGGTATGCACGTGGTTTTTTTCCAGAACGCAATTGTCCAGGAAAAGTGTTCCCATATTTTTTATTCCGCCACCTCCGTCATAATTTACGGCTGTATTGAGATAACCGTGTCGAACGGTCATATTCTTAATTGTTGCAGTCACTCCAGCAGCAATTGTAAATACACGTTGATTAATTCCTGCATCTGATTCGATGGTACTTGCTTCAACAGTGGTGAGGGCTGTTCCCTGACCAATAATCGAGAGGTTTTTATTGACCAGGATACCATCCTGACCGGATCCGTCTCCGGTAATAGTGCCTTCAACGAGAATAATGTCTCCTCCGGTGGCATTTAATATCGCATCAGAAATGGTGAGGTAATCTCCCGTACCTCCGGCGTTTACTGTATACGTCGTTTGGGCAAAACTGATGTTTCCGAACCAAAGCATAGCAATAAAGCACAAGACTTGTTTTAGTGGATAGTGTTTCATAAAGTGGTGTTTAAGTTTATTTCTGTTTGTAATGATGGTGGTTTATTTATCATTTACTAACAGTGATCTAAGATATTCAAAAAAAAATCAGTGAATTGTATGAAGAACGACTAAGTGATTATACGTAGTCGTATTACTAGAACAAATTGAAGTCTCGAAATACTGTAATGCTTTTATTATCAATTCTATGTGCAGAATAGAAATATTTTTCAGAAAAAATATTCTGAAGAGGGGATAGGTCGGAAGGGACTTGTTCAGTTACTCTGTTGGTGCAGTAAATGTCCAGGCATCATCCATGTTAGAAACATCAAAATACATCTCATATCGTCCTTTTGCAGCACGTTGGAAAAACAGATTGTCGATAGGAACCAATGCTTTTAGTACGTTGGAGTGTGCGACAATTGCCAGATGTCCCATTTTGGTATAATTGCGTATTCCCCATAAAGCATCTTCAAAAAAGGCTTTTACACTAATGTGATTGACCTTCATCTCACTTAGTTTGATCAGGACGTGTACCTGAGAGAAGCCTTTGTCCAGTTTTTCCTGAAAGAGCTTTTGAGCAAGCTTTTCATCTGTTTCCGTGAAGCCGTCTATGACTTCTATGGCAAGGGTATTGCCTTCAAATATTTTCAGTTGTTCAATCATATAGTAAGTGGTTATACCACAGTAATATACGAATATCCATGCATGTAAAACAATAATATTTGCTAAAATCTTTTAACGGATTAATTGTTTTAACCAATTTTTACACTGGTCATGGTAAGCGATCCTGCCAGTATTTCATCATTGAAAAGACAGAGATCTTCATTTTTGTCCTGCAGAGCAAGAGCGTAGATCAGAGGAATATAATGTTCCGGAGATGGGATAGCCAATTGTACCGCGGATCCCAGTTTTTTGTATTCCCAAAGAGAACGATGGTCACCGTCTATGATAAGCTGATTGATTGTATTCATCGCTTGCAGGGCCCAATCATGACCTGTACCGATCGTATTGATATTCCGCCAGTCAACAAGACGCAAATTGTGCACAATGTTTCCACTTCCTATGATCAGGACTCCCTGATTTCGCAATGAAGCAAGTTCTTTTGCGAGTTGGTAATGGTATTCGGCATCTTTTGTATAATCGATACTCATCTGAATGACAGGTATGTTTGCCTCAGGATACATGTGTTTCAATATTGTCCAGGCTCCATGGTCCAGCCCCCAATCGTAATCGTATCTAATATCGGTTTTGGTGATAATCTGATTTGCCTTTTCCGCGAGTTCGGGTGACCCGGGAGCCGGATATTGCTGTTGAAAAAGTGCTTCCGGAAAACCTCCGAAATCATGGATTGTACGCGGTTGTTCCATTGCAGTGACAAAGGTTCCGTTGGTTTCCCAATGTGCTGAAATAACAAGAATAGCCGTTGGAGTAGGAATGTCTGTTGTAATCGAACGAAAACCCTGTACAAATTGATTCTCTTCTATAGCGTTCATAGGGTTTCCATGCCCCATAAACAAAACCGGCATTTTATCTGTTTGTATTTCTCCGGTTGAAATATTTGTGAGTAGTCCGCTTTTCATAAGAGTGGGAGTTAATGCTAGTAATCCGAGGTGTTTAACAAATGCTCTTCGTTGCATAGTCTATATATTTACCATGGTAAATATATGAAAAAAATAATAGTTTTACCCGATGATATTTGTTTAATTTTCAGTCCGCTGATTTCTTAGAACGAAGGAAAAAGAAGTGCCGTTTTGATCAATGGTGCGACTAACAGAACCTTCAAGTTGTTCTGTAAATGTTTCGATCAGTTGAAGTCCGAAACTGGAAGAATTACCTGCCTTCCATGTGCCATTATCCCTGTAGCTTAAATACAAAATCTCGTCTGTTTCATTCAGATCGATATCTATATGAATTTCGGGTTCGTTTTTACTCATTGTAAAGGCATGTTTCATAGAATTGGATATCAATTCTGTAATGATTAATCCAAGTGGAACAAGCGTTTTCGTGTTAATGCAATGGCAGTGCACATTTAAGTGTCTTTTTATGGTTTTTTCATTCTCATTTATATGCAGAATATCTGAACAGAGTGCCTCTACATATTCTGAGAGATCGACTTCCGATAAACTCTTATTTTCGTACAACTTCTGGTGTACCAGGGACATTGTTAAAACGCGGTTAATGGCATCCTGAAAGTGCCTCTTTGTCTCTTCTGAATCCACTTTTTCGGATTGCATACGCAAAAGCGAAGTAATGATCTGCAGGTTATTTTTTACCCTGTGATGAATTTCCTGAAGCAGGACGGTTTTTTCGTCATTTTGCTTATTGATGTACTTTTTTTCTTTAATCAAAGCCTGGTTCAGGTCTCTTTGTGCTTGTTCAGCCCTGAGATTCGCATCAATAAACTGATGGATCAGGTAACCTATTAACAGCATACAAATCGCAAATTCCAGACTCATACTGAACAATCTGTCCCGACCTACATTTTCCAATATCGTTACAGCATTTTCCAATCGGAAATTAAAGAAGAGTGCAGTAGCAACAATATTGATCAGGAGTGCGATCCCTCCCAGAATTTTTCCCCGAATAAAATAGATGTAGATGATGATGACGACTGCCCAGAATGGCTCCAGAAAATGGATATATCCGTCAACAGAAAAATAGGAATATAAGACGAGTGTATAAAAAAGAAGAGAGAGTACAAGTGCAATTAGTCTGTAGTCCTTTAATCGAAACATATAAAATGTTGCAAGTCCGCAAGCCAATAAGGCTATACCATAAATGATGGCATACTCAGATTGCGTGACAGCAGAGACTACAGTTAATAACAATAATGCAAATGAAAGAATCACATTTACATTCCAGGTTAATCGGAATCGTGCAGCCTCATATTGATCGGCTACATTAGGATCAGGTGCGCGCAGAAAGTTTTTCATCTCGTAGTCCCGCGAAGTTAAGATTTTTAACTGCTAATCCTTGGGTATGTATGATTATGGTGTAATATTCCTATTCTATGCCTCTCAACAGAAGGCCATAGCTACCTGACTTATATTTTCTTACTATGATATTATTCTGCTTTCTCTTTCTTTTTATCTATGTACTCATCCATTCTTGAAAGCAGACGCCACCATTCTGATCCATCTTCCCTGTAGATGCGAATTGCACCTGCTCTGACCAGAATTTTTCGCAATTCATCGTCGTCATATCCGCCAACGTTTTTACGAATCATATCAAATGAACGGTCAGTGAATGATTTGTGATTAAGAAAATGCCTGACCGTGTTTTCAGCCATAAAGTTGGTTTTGTCTTCCTCACGCTTCAACTTGAGTTCGTGTTTGAAACGCTGAAATTGTAGTCCCATCGATATAAGTCCTCCGGCAAGTACACCCAGTAAAGTAAAAAGTACGTTTTCCATTAGAACTGTTTTTTATTTAAAGATAAATGAAATACTGAGAGTACTTTTATCCATTCAATCAGTCAGGATGTTTATATAGAGCAAAAAAGCCGGTCAGTGACCGGCTTTTACAAATGCTATACAGCATTATTTAAGATCGAATCGATCAAGATTCATCACTTTTACCCATGCAGCAATAAAATCGGTGATGAATTTTTCTTTTGCATCGGCACTGGCATACACTTCTGCAACTGCTCTCAATTCAGAGTTGGATCCAAAGATCAGATCTGCACGTGTAGCAGTATATTTTACCTTTCCGGTAGTTCTGTCTCTTCCTTCAAATACTTCCTTACTTTCATCTTTTGCATTCCAGATGGTTCCCATATCCAGAAGGTTAATGAAGTACTCGTTAGAAAGTGTACCGGATTTATCTGTAAGAACCCCATGTTTTGAACCGTCGTAATTGGTGTTCATCATTCGCATCCCACCAACCAAAACAGTCATTTCAGGTGCTGTTAACGTCAGTAATTGGGCTTTATCAACCATCAATTCTTCAGTCGTAAGTGTGTAATTGTTCTTTTTGTAATTTCTGAAAGCGTCAGCCATTGGCTCCAGAACCTCCATCGAATGAACATCGGTCATTTCCTGAGTAGCATCCATTCTACCCGGTGTGAAAGGTACTTCAATATTGAAACCTGCATTTTTTGCGGCCTGTTCAACTCCAACAGATCCTGCAAGTACAATAAGATCAGCCATTGAGATCTTTTTATCGCCGCCCTTTTTGTCGAAGTCGTTTTTGATTTTTCCAAGTGCTTTCAGGACTTTATCCAGTTGTTTCGGATTATTGACTTCCCAATTTCTCATTGGTTCCAATTGGATACGGGCTCCGTTGGCTCCACCGCGCTTATCTGAACCTCTGAATGTAGAAGCGGAAGCCCAAGCAGTTTCAACCATTTCGTCGGTACTTAAACCTGAAGCCAGAATTTGAGCTTTCAGAGCTTTGATATCTTCGGCATCAACCAGTTTGTGATTTACTGCTGGAATTGGGTCTTGCCATACGAAATCTTCTTTCGGAACCTCCGGTCCAAGATATCTTGATTTTGGTCCCATATCCCGGTGTGTTAGTTTGAACCATGCTTTGGCAAAAGCAAGGGTATACTCATCCGGATTTTCCAGGAAGCGGCGAGAGATTTTTTCGTAGATGGGATCATAACGTAATGAAAGATCCGTTGTCAACATCGTTGGCCGGTGTTTAACGTTCGGGTCAAATGCATCGGGAATAATCGCAGCACTGTCTTTCGCAACCCATTGGTGAGCTCCGGCAGGACTTTTTTCCAATACCCATTCGTTTGCAAACAGAATATTAAAGAAGCTGTGTCCCCATTCTGTTGGAGTAGTGGTCCATGTTACTTCCAGACCTGATGAAATGGCATCTTTACCTTTTCCTGATTGATAAGAACTCGACCATCCCAGACCTTGCTCTTCAATCGGAGCAGCTTCCGGTTCGGGGCCAACATTAGTAGCAGGACCTGCCCCATGAGTTTTACCGAATGAATGTCCTCCTGCAATTAAAGCAACTGTTTCTTCGTCATTCATCCCCATTCGGGCAAATGTTTCGCGAATATCTTTTGCAGCAAGTAGCGGATCTGGATTTCCGTTAGGTCCTTCCGGATTAACATAAATCAATCCCATTTGAACTGCAGCGAGCGGGTTCTCCAAATCTCTGTCTCCTGAGTAACGCTGATCTCCCAGCCATTCTTTTTCCATTCCCCAGTAAACGTTACTTTCAGGCTCCCATACATCTGCACGTCCTGCAGCAAAACCTATTGTAGGAAATCCCATTGACTCCAATGCCACATTTCCTGTAAGAATCATAAGATCGGCCCAGGAAATTTTGCTGCCATATTTTTGTTTGATCGGCCAAAGTAATCTGCGCGCTTTATCCAGATTGACATTGTCCGGCCAACTGTTAAGCGGAGCAAAACGCTGCTGTCCTTCAGAGGCACCGCCACGTCCGTCTCCGGTTCTGTATGTTCCGGCACTGTGCCATGCCATGCGAATAAACAGTGGGCCATAATTACCAAAATCTGCCGGCCACCAATCCTGAGAATCTGTTAAAATGGAAGCGATGTCTTTTTTCAGGCCTTCATAATCAAGACTACTGAAAGCATCTTCATAGTTAAAACTATCTCCCATTGGATTGGATAGCTCAGAATGTTGTCGCAAAACAGTTAAATCAAGTTGATTTGGCCACCAATCGCGATTGGTCGTACCGCTTTGCGGCTTGTGTATTGCTGATTTCTCGTTTCCTCCTCCTCCTTCATGAAAAGGGCATTTTGCTGAATTTTCCATATCATTTTGTGCGGTTAAGTTAAATACGGCTAACAAGCTAAAAGATACTACTATTTTTTTCATAAGCTGTTTTTTGAAAGGTGTTACTACCCAAAATTAGGGGAGAATAGCCATTGAAATAGTTGATAGTCTTTATATGGATATTGATTTTGTTTATATGACTGTAAGTGATTTGAAAAATTACCCGGATATTCTACGATTGTGTGGACTGCAAGACATAATTCTTATCTTGCCGCAGATTTGTATTGAAAGTTGAAGTGATGCAAAGGATCAGACCACTATTAAACAGAATAGGAAACGTAGTTAAAAAGCCTCGAAATCAATACATTATTTGCGCTGTCTTATTGCTTCCCTTACTGGGAATTAATTTGAAAGATTCACATAATTGGGGCGGTGACTTTGCACAGTATATTCAGCAGGCAGAAAACATCGTAGAAGGAAAAAGTCAAAGTGATACCTATTATGTATTCAACCCTGGAAATGCATACCTGGCACCTCCATCTTACAGTGTGGGATTTCCAGTCTTATTAGCTCCGGTATACGCTGCTTTTGGAAATAATATCTTCGCTTTTAATATTTACATGTCACTTATTTTAGTGGTGAGCGGACTACTTATTTTTGCCTTTCTCAGGCAATACCTGAGCGGTTTTCATGCGTTGCTGGCTGTACTCTTATTTGTATATAATCCATGGATGCTGAGTTTTAAGGCATCGATTCTTTCAGATCTGCCCTTCCTATTGTTTTTTGCTGGAGCGCTAGTTCTGTTCAAAGGATACAGGGATAGCATTTTCAAGAGCATATTGTTAGGCGGAATAATCGCTTTTTCGATGATGATAAGAAGTATTGGAGTGATTTTGTTGGTGGTTATTGCTGTGCAATTTGCGATACACTTCATACGCTTTTTAAGGACCGGAGACAAACAATATTTTAAATCCTGGAAAATGGAATTGCTGCCTATTCCTGTGGCATTAATTACTTATGTTTTGGTAACGACATTCCTGTTGCCAATTCAGTCGGAGTCGATTTCATTTTTTTCCACCTTGTTTCATTTTAGGGAGCTGGGGAGCATTGTTCTGAAGACACTGGATTATTACATCTATTATTTCCAGGATTTCTTCCAGACTGATACCGGAGATTGGGGATTCATTTCATCCGTCACGAAGGCTACCATGCTGACCTTTCTAATCCTTGGGTTAATTAACAGTGTGACGAGACAGATGGATTATAAAATGCTTATTCTGTTTTTTTACATAGGTATCGTTCTGAGTTTTCCAAATACAACTCAGGGATTTCGTTATCTGGTTCCTATAGCACCATTGCTCATTCTGTATATCATCAAAGGAATGGAAACGGTGCATCTAACGGCAATAAAAAAGACGACATACCTATCGATTTCCATTTTCTTAATTATTGCTTTGCAATACAGAGGAGAGATCAAGACGATTGTAAATCAGTCCAGAGAAGTAGTTGAAGGCCCACAGAAGGATGAGGCGCAGGAAGTTTTTAAGTACATTAAGGAATACACGGAGCCGAATGACACAATTGTGTTTACCAAACCAAGAGTTTTGGGGCTCTATGCAGAGCGTTATTCTTTTACCAGTGCTCCTGAGATTACATTAGCAGAGAGTAAAAAACAACTGGAAAAACTGGGATATGATTACATATTACAATGCGACGATTTGTC
Organism: Crocinitomicaceae bacterium; assembly: GCA_003247185.1. Classification (GTDB taxonomy): domain Bacteria; phylum Bacteroidota; class Bacteroidia; order Flavobacteriales_D; family Crocinitomicaceae; genus UBA4466. Next base: position 1,618 of record QKAV01000116.1, on the reverse strand, counting down.
AAACCCTCCCATAGATTCAATTTTACGTGCCGATAGCTTAAGTTACAGGTTGGATTTCTCTAATTCAAAATTCAGACTTTATAAACACCTTACAGTGTCTGAGTGATCTTTATGATCGAGTGTTTTACCCCGCGTGTGAGTGAATCAATGTACTGATCATTTGCAAGTGCTTTTATTTCAGGTTTAAGTTCCGGGAATTTTTCTCCGATTTTCACCAACAGTTTGAATGAATAGTATCTGACAGCAGGTGCTTTTCCGAGGTTCTCCCACAGGGATACTGCAATATTGAATGCTATTCCGATCTGATCATCATTCAGTTCAAGCTTTGTGATAATCTTTAATAACTCTCGTTGGTGACTTTCGTTTCGATGTGGAATGGCTTCCAGAATTTGGTCAATGTAGGGAATGACTAATGGGTCATTGTTTTTCATAAACTTTCCCACTGTCCATGCCGAACGCCATCCTTTCGGATGAACCTCTGTCGTGAGATCCGATAGTTCTTTATTCGGAAATGTAGACGCGTTCTGAAGTTCCATCGTCATATAAATAGATCATTACGGTATTGGTTTGTGATTTAATCACTCTTCCCATAGGATCAAAAATACCAATGATCTGCTTGTCTTTGTGATGAATCTCTGAAATTCCCAGTTGAAAACCACAATCTGTACATTTACGAATGAATAGGCCGGAGTCGAATATGCCATCTCCAACATCGGTAATAGCGAAGGTAATGTGGTAGGTTTGACCAATTTGTAAGCCTGTTTTTGAAGCGGTCAGAGGTACAGTGAATCCATCGTACTGAATGTAACTGCTATCATTGTTGTATGGAGCGCTTAAATAACTGCCATTTTCCACAAATAAACTGGAATTAGCAGAAGAATTGATTGTATTAATATTTATGGCATCGCCATTGGCTAAGGTTGCCATATTTTGCTGTCCTGTAATTCCGGGTCCGGAGATGAAAATAGCGAAACAATCACTAAAATTAGTTCCCACATATTCTGGATATTCTTCAGAACCAAATACATAAGTAAAACCAATTGAGTCTATACCAGGAACAACATCGAACTCTACTACACATGCATTGTATGTTGGATATCCGATCAAATTAGTCAAAGGTGAATATCCGGGGAATCCATTGTCAACTCCTGCATTGTTCAAGTTATTGGGGCCTTGAGGGCCGTCCCCATTATTGCTAACTGTTCCGGTTGTAAGGACGATTCCATCATCTAACCCGAGGTTGCAATTTGTCCCGTTGAACATACCATAGCTATTGAGCGATCCGGTGAAAGTTACATTTGAAACCTGATAATTACTTCCTAAAAAATCCGGATTGATTGTTGAATAGGGGGAGTAGTTTTCAATCAACAATTGAGCGTAAGAGAATGTGCTTGTATAAACAAGTACCAAAGTAAGAATAGTGATAGCTTTCATGATGAGTCGGTTTTTAACTAAAGTAAGTAAACAGAACTATTTCCGGAGTGCTTGTTGACCCCGCAATGATTGACGCGTACAAACTATTGACTGTTTGGAGTATCTATGATTGCCTGAAGTGATTATCTGATCGAATAACGTATGTCACCCTAAATCAATTAAGTTGTTTTGAATTGAGTAGCTC
>QKAV01000186.1 GCA_003247185.1 Crocinitomicaceae bacterium | reverse complement strand
TCGTTGCTACAAACACCTGTAGGATTCAATGGACTGGTAAGTTGAGGCAAAGGATTTATTACCACATGTACCGAGTCGAAAGCTTCGCAACCAGCACCAGAGGTAGCCCGGATAAAATAAGTGCCACTTTGGTTCACTGCCGATGGATTAGACAAAGGTATAGTAGTTGCAGAATCGAGCCAGTAAGTAAATGTCAAACCAGCAGCAGAACCCGTTGTAATCTCCGGTGCGGTTAAGTCAACCACTTCAGGTTCACAAACCGTATCAGGATTCGTTATAATCAATTCAGGTGTTGGGTTTATGGTAACAGTTGCCTGTGCAGTACCGGCACTGGTACACCCGTTGGCTTCGGCGGTTACCGTATAAACAATTGTGGCAACCGATTGCGTTGTATTTATAAGCGTCTGTATAATATAAGCTCCTGTACTATCAATCGCCCCGGTTACGCTTCCCGCGGGTGTAATTGAAGTTACCTCGTAGGAAAAAGTAGCACCTGGTGTAGTACTTGTCAAATTAATATTTGTGGTTTCTCCGGAACAAATAGTCTGGAACACTGGAGAGACTGAAACTGTAACCGGAGCAGTTACTTCAAACACAAAGGTTACAGGGCTACCAACACAACCATTGGCACGCGGAGTAATGGTAATGGTAGCTCTTCCCGTGGTAGTTGCCCAAAAAGACGGAATCCCGGTCACTCCGGTCATATCAGGAATTCCCAAAGAACTTCCTCCGCTAACATCAAAAACTACATCCCCGGCAGGATAGCCAGTTAACGGAATGGCAGGCACTGTATCGGCATAACAATAGAAAAGGGTATCGGCAGGAGGTATGGCAACCACAGGAGGATAAACACTGACGGTACGTGACCTTGATAATGATACATTTCCACTACAGTCAACCACCCAATAAGTAAGGATATGATTGAGGGTTGTATAATTAACACTATCCGAAGGGAAAAGAATATCCGTACCATACTCCGACAATTGTCCTGTATTGTAGGTTCCACTTCCGGCAGGCAATGAAGCACCGTCTGAAAAATCGATCCGCCAGCGGACTTCATAATCTGCTGGATCACAATCGTGGGAACAATCATCGGTAATTAGAAGAGTATCCAAATCCAGCTGGGTATCACCGGGAGAAAGGATATATTCAGGACATTCGGTCACATCACTGACAGCTGCAATATTTGGAGAAGTAGTATCGGTAACTGTTACGGTTACCACACAACTATCGATATTTCCCGATACATCGGTAATATACCAGGCAAAGCGGGTAACTCCAATCGGGTAAGTACCGGAGGCATCAGAATAGCTTGTCTGGTATGGCGAATTGTTCCAGATTGAATCCAGTTCGTTACATGGATCACTCCATACTACCGTATCCAGCGAAACAAATACATCGCATGTTGACGGATCTGCAGGCACAGAAACACTGGAAGGCGGACAGGTAACATTCGCAGTCGGGAAATTAACATGTTTGGCCCATGCCCAGTAAATACAGGTATCAGCATTGCCACTGGCATCTTCCAGAATATAAGTAATCGTAGTTACTCCCACGTTAAATGATACTACTGACGGATCGATTAACCCAGTGCCACTGTTGGTGGTTGCTCCATTCAAAGTCCAGCGCAAATCGGCACCACAACCCACCTCGTAAGTAGGATTCACCAGTGTAAAGTTAGTCATATCGCAATTGGCGACATCTACGATATCCTCAAGAGTATCAGCCGGACATGTTATGAAATAAGGAGCTGTCTGATCTTCTATGATAACAGTTACATTACAACTATCAGTATTTCCGGATACATCAGTAACATACCATGTAAAATTGGTAACTCCTATCGGGTATGAACCACTTGCATTGGTCGGACTGGTTTGAAAAGGCGAATTATTCCAGACTGAAACAATCTCGTGACATGGATCTGTCCATTCCACAGTATCCAATGTTAAATCAACATAGCAATCAATCAGAGCATCCGCTCTAACAGTATCTGCAGGACAAGAAATATTTGCTGTCGGGAAATTTTGATGCTTTGGCCAGAAGATAAAAGAGCAGGTGTCAGTATTGCCACCGGTATCCGTAAGAACATAAGTTATACGCGTTTGCCCCGGGCTGAAAACATAGCTCAGTGGAACAAAACCTGTCCCTGTTCCGGGTGTAGTTGCACTGGTTACCGGAGTAATACTCCATGTTAAATCGGCGCCACAAAGCTCGGTCCAGGTTGGCTCCTGCAACGGGAAATTTGTTACTTCACATTCTGCCGGATCAATAATACCTTCTATTGTATCCGGGCAACTTGTAAACTGAGGAGGATCAACATCGCCCACAACTACCTTCACGGTACAAGTACTGTCGATATTATTCGACAGATCCAGAATATACCATTTAAACTCTGTCAATCCTATCGGGTAATTACCACTCGCATCAGAACCACTTGTCCGATAAGGTGAATTATTCCATACTGAATCAATCTCGTTACAAGGATCGGTAATAACCGGCGCTCCCAATGTCACATCTGCCGCACACAAAGCAGGATCTGCGGCTATCCACACACTGTCGTCAGGACAGGCAATATTACCTGTTGGGGGATTTAGATGTTTTACCCAAACCGTAAATGAACAAGTATCGGTTAAACCAGCAGCATCAGTGGCAGTATAGTGCACAGTGGTAACTCCAATATTGAAGATTTGTCCAATTACCTGTCCTGTACCACTTCCCGAAGTAGCTCCGCTTAATGTCCATTCAAGTGTAGGTACAGAACACTCATCGATGGCAAAAACACTATCGATGGCAAAATTATTGCTTGAACAGCTGTCTTGCGCAATAAAAGTTTCAACAGGATCAGGACAAGAAGTAATTGTTGGTGGTTCATCATCAATTATGGTGAAAGTAGCTGTAGTTTGATCTGAGTTTCCGCATTTATCGGTTACAGTAAAGGTCACGGTAATAGAATCACGTGCACCATTCCCGTCCCAGGTTTGAGTAATTGCATTATCTGTCCAGATCAAACTATCAGAATTTTCACAGTCATCTGTTGCTGTAGCTCCACCATGGCTATCCAGCCACGCCAGATAATCCGGATGAGTGTTTTTTTCCATTGAATTACAATCGGCAGTCTGATTGGAAGCAGGGACAATAACTGGAGGAATATTATCAATGATCCAAATCACAGCCGAATCAATCGTTTTATTATTACAACTATCACTTGCCCAGAAATGAACGGTTTGATTGCCGCCGCAAGTTGGGTTAAAGTAGGTATAGTCATTTGAATCCGGGATACTGGACATATTTACATCAAAAGCATAAGCCGAATCGAGCCATTTGGCAATCTCCAGATCAAAGTCTGGGTCACTGCAGTCAAGAAATAAAGTATCCGGAACAAATAATCCGGCAGGCCCTACCGTGTCATAAGTAATATTGAAATTAGTAATAGCTGAATTACAATCTACGCCAGATTGATTCTCGGTTACCACCAAAGAAAAGGTTCCTTCCCCGGGTGGCTGCCACTGAGAGCTTGTGGATAAAAGATTTCCTGTTCCATCCGGCCCATCATACCACTCGTAGGTATAAACCAGGTTTGTTGGCGTAATTTCTGCATTAATTGGAGGGATATCATTTTCACAAATCTCAGACAGATCAACATTAAAATTAATCTTTATGGCTTCCAATGTTGTTACATGCACATAATCACAATCATAAGCAAGTATACCATCACAGACAACCGCCCCCAATAACTGCCCACAAACTTCGTAAACAATATTGGGTGGTGTTACAGAGTCGGGAGTAAATATGGGATCTACACAATCAGTACACGACAAATATTTAAGTAAACTATCTGCACCGGCAGGCTCAGAAACTGACCATGTAATGGTACTTGGCTCAAGCCCTTCAACACTAATCTGTTTAATACAGTTATCATCGGCCCTAGTGCGGATATCATCCGTTACAACTGCTCCGCTAATCGACTGAATCTGGTAAACATTTGGGTTGTTTCCAGGCTCACAAAACGTAAGATAATAAAACTGGCCTCCGTCCAAACAGATTGTATCACCTACCTTTTGTGGTGGACCACAGTCAATATGATAATACAATGCACCGCCCGGCAAAGCTCCTTCCGGTATGGTAAAAATTAAACCTTTTGCATCTTCATCCAGATAAACGTTAAACGAAATACATCGTGGAGGTGGCGGGCCTTCCGCATAGCAACATATTCCATTTCTTACAACACTCGGAGATATCCATGTTGAATCAGGATCATCGAAAATAACCGGGAAGAAAGGTACGTCATCTTCAGTTGTTGACGGATCATCGATACAGGCCTCACAATCCGAGTTCTCTGCAAAATAATACATCTGCGAACATGTATCAGACCAATTTCCACACATGTCTCTTGCTATATACTGCCTTAACAAACTGTCAGGACAGAATCCTGCTACATTCTCCAATCCAAAATAATGTTCAAAAACGAGTTCGAAGTATATATCAGATTCAGGCGAGCAGTTATCTGTTGCACTAATTCCAATATTTAATTCCGAGCTCGGAACAACGTTGGCATTATAATCATAAAAATTCTGACAAGAAATCTGAGGAGGTTCATTGTCCTGCGCCATGATAGTTTGAGTCCAGGTTGAATAATTCCCGGTAACATCATATGCCTTGAATTTTCGATACAAAGTGTAGTTAACCTGACAGTTATTATTCAATCCGGCAATACTGTCGGTATACGTAATTCGATCCAATTCACAGTTATCAGTTGCGGTGGGCATTCCAGTCACGGCAATTGAAGTATCTCCGTTACAATCAATTGTTATAAAATTATCCGGGAATGATAGCCATGTTGGAGATGTATTATCCTTGATTTTAATAATTTGATTTTTTGTGGAAGAATTCCCATACTCATCGGTAAAAGTCCACTGAACTGTTGTAAAATCTTCAACGATATACGGAAAAGTTATGTTAGGAATACCGTAAACAGTTCCACTACAATTATCAATCGCAACGGGAGGAATAATGGTATCAAACTGACATTGCTGTTCCAACTGAGGCAATGATACTGGCGGAACCGGAGGTGTATTATCAATAACAGAAACAATAAAACTACAAGTATCTCTATTTCCAGCTGCATCCTCCACAATGTATGTAATTATGGAATCGCCGACAGGAAAAGTATTTCCGGGAACAGCAGCAGGAAATATCCAGGTCAAAGTTCCGGAGTCGGTACAATTATCTGTTGCGCTGGGTGGAATCCAGGTAGCTACCTGATCGCAGCTTGTTCTTCCAGCCCCAGTATAAACAATTATATTGGATGGGCACCCGGTAATTACCGGGTTAATAATATCAACAACAGTACCTACTACAATAGTTGTATCGTAAGTACAATTATTGGCATCTGTAACAGTTATAGTGTAATCCTGCGCCGAAAGCCCCGTAAACGTTCCGTCTGTGGCCTGTGTCCCTTCGTTGGGAGAGATGCTGTATGAGAAGGATCCGGTACCACCAAAAGCACTTATTACAATTGATCCATCGTTTCCATCTTCGCAGGCAACATCGTTAACTACCGGACTATTAAAATGTAGTGAGTCCGGATCTTCAATTGTAAATGTCCCGAAAACAGAGTCACAACTACTGATATCGGTAACATACCAGCTGTACGTTCCCTTCGACACATTATTAAATATTCCGTCAACAGATGAATTCCCATCCAAATAATAGGTAAACGGAGCTGTTCCTGCTGTTGCCGTAATTGTTACCTGGCCAACTCCTCCAACACATGGAATAGTATTGGTCACATCCACAACTGCATCCAGCGGTGGACTTATTACTACCTGATAAGATTCATTCGTATTTACTATGCATGATGCAAATCCACCGTCAGTTACACTGGTAACTTCATAAACAAAAGTTTCAGCCGTTGCTGTTGGAACTGCAAGGGTAACAATGCTATCAGTTGCTGACGAAGAAACTGTTTGAAATGCTCCATTATTCAGACGGTACACAAACGTGTATGGCATCTCTCCTCCTCTTCCAATCAAACTAATTACCGGAGAACCATCTCCCACACAAACCTCATCCACATCAGCAGTTACTTCCAGCCACGGCTCTGGTTTTATAATTACAATAGCTGTATCCGCAAGTGAACTATTCAAACAATGAGTGGAACTGGCATCTTCCACTCTTTCCAACGTATATTCAAACGTACCCGGAGTATTTGTATCAACAAAAACAGTAGCAGAAGATCCGCCATTTGTTGACACAGTTTGTAAAGCACTGCCATTAATCCTGTAATAGAATTTATATGGAAGTTTTCCTCCGTTCCCCGCGAACAGAATCACCGGAGTTGATTCGTACTGGCATACAGTAGCATCTCCCGAAATAGTAGCCGTTGGAAGTTCATTCACCTTAACCGTAACCAAACCAGCAGCCGCGTTTACACAGGCCGTAGAACTGGCATCTTTTACTGAATCGAGCGTATAAACAAAAGACCCGGCCGCACTTGTTGGTACTGTGATCGTCACAGAACTTCCGGTTGATGTTACGAACTGGCTACCTCCGGTGTTGATATGATAATAAAAAGTATAATTGGGTGTTCCCCCTGAAGCAGTAAAGGTAATTTCGGGTTCAACATCACCTTGGCATACGATTGTATCTCCGCTAATGGATGCTTCAGCAAGTTCATTTACAGTAATAGCAACCGCACCAGTTACGGTATTGGAACAGACAGTAGAACTGGCATCGGTCACATTTGTTAAGTTATAAATATAAGTTCCAACAGTATTAGTTGGAACACTCAACGTCACAGAATTACCGCTTGTTGTTGTTATTGTATGACTCGCGCCTCCATCAATATTGTAAGTAAAGGTATAAGGTGCTGTTCCGTTGTTACCTGTAAATACCACCAGCGGAGCAACATCTCCTTCGCAAACCGTTGCATCTCCAAAGATGGTGGCAATAGGCAACGGATTTACAGTAACAGCCGCCATTCCGGATATAGTTTTAGAACAGCTTGTAGCGCTGTTATCCGAAACACTTTCCAGATTATAACTAAAAGTCCCTACATTGCTTGTAGAAACAGCAATTACAACACTATCTCCTGCTCCGGTTGTTACTGTTGGCTGCACTATTCCATCTATATTATAAGTAATCGTATAAGGGCCTGTTCCTCCGCTACCTTTGAATACAATGTAGGGAGAAGTAGCATTTTGACAAACTTCGGTTGTTCCTGAAACAACGGCCAATGGTAAGGGATTAACAATGATGGTGGTAGCTGAGGAAATAGCTTTACACCCATTTACATCAGTTACCTCTACCGTGTAATTTCCTGAAACATTGGCAACATATGTATTACCGGTAGCACCTCCAATCAGATTACCATCAAGATACCATTGGTTTCCTGATGAAGAGGAAGAAGTCAAAGCTGCGCTTTCTCCATCGCAAAGAACAGTTGCAGTTGCAGAAATAGTTGGGGTTAGAACAGTTGGATATACAGCAACATCAACATGGCGGCTTTCGTTTATACAAGTGCCTGCAGTTGCCACAATATTGTAACGAACAGTATCGATTGAGGTAGTTGATGCATTTACAAGCATATCAGCAATCAGGTTGCCCCCTCCGTTCACAAATCCCGAAGTAGTTGATCCATGTTTCAGCACCGGAGTCCACGAAAAACTTGTTCCAATGTAGTTGCTGCTTACACTTATATTTGTGGTCCCACCCGAGCAAATAGATTCTCCATTCGGGTCAATAATAATATCAATGGGCTGACTGGATGTTACCGTAACAGAATTGGAATTCGTACACCCTGTTGCGTCAATAGTTTCTGTCAAGGTATAAACAGTAGTAACAGAAGGAGAAACGATTGGATTGGCCAGGGTTGGATCAGTAAGCGATGGATCAACCGGACTGGCCATCCAGGAGTAAGTGTGTCCTGCAATCGCCGCAACTCCCAGTTGCACACTTTCTCCAACGCAAATATTTCCATCAGGACCTGTATTCGCGACGGGCAAAGCATCAATAGTAATAGCAGTCGTAGCTTCTTCTGAATTACATGTTGCGGTGGCAGTCATGGTATAGGTTACAGTGTAGCTACCGGGAGCACTGGTAAGCGTATTTATTTCCCCAGTTAAAGTATTGATACTCAAACCTGCAGGCAAAGCAGAAAAAATTCCTCCTGAAGTTCCGCTTACAGAGGCAGAAATAATTCCGGCATCAGCGCATTCCTGGGCATTGGCATAGGAGATAGTCGCAGAAGGCAGTTCTTCAACAACTACCAAATAAGTAGCTGTTGCTGTAGTAGTGCCACAAGACCCACTTCCAGTAACCGTCATCGTGAGAGTAACGGTACTATTAACATCCGAAAGAGCCGGGGTATAAGTTGGAGTCAGAGAGGTTCCACTACTCAGAGAACCAGTCCCGTTATGAGTCCACAAAATAGAAGTGAAGTTAGTGGCCGAAGCTCCACTAACTGTTGCGGTATTATTCGGGCAGATGGTTTGACTTCCTCCGGCAGTTGCTACCGGGGCTGGATCTACTCTAACAGAGACACTTGCACTAGTTCCGGACCCACAACTACTGGTCCCAGCGTCAGTAACTACCAGACGATAATACGTCGATGAGTTCAAAACCGGAGGTTGATAATCTTCTGAAGTACCCCCTGAAATATTCGTCCAGTTTGAATTATCCAAGCTACTTTGCCATTGATAGGTGTAAGAAGTCCCCGAACCTCCGCTCACAGAAGCATCTAACAATGTCGGCGCTGTTCCCGAGCATATAGTTTGATCTGCTGTATTTATAACCGGCTCAACTGAGGAAAGAAAAGTTATTGTTCTGTTAAAATTATCACTTGAAGAAGAACAGTCGGCAGAACTCGTTGCACTAAATTCAACCTTAACCTGATATTCTCCGCTTTCATTTTCAGTAGCATTGGTAAATGAAAGTGTTGCGCTTTGAGCCCCTGAAATAACAGAAGAGTTACTAACAGACTGCCACTCACCCGGTGTCACCCACTTCTTCCACTGGTATGAAACAATGTTCTCAGGATGATTCGTAACAACGGAATAGGAAAAGGTACTCCCGTAACAGAGTGTTACATTGGTCGAATTAGCCGGACTCTCTGAACCATTTACTGCAGAAATTCTGTTTACTGTAAGCGTAACAACATTCGATTCCACATTACAGTGTCCGTTGGTTACAAGCACTTTGTACTGAGTTCCGTCAGGATTATGGGTATTTTCTCCGACATTTGTCAGATGTAATACTCCAGCAGTAGATACATCTACATAAGTTTCAGACCCATCAAGTATAACAAAACTGCCGTCAATTCCAGGTCGATATCGCGACCAAACATACGATAACCCCGTTCCCGTTGCTGTAACATTAAACTCAACCGTACGATTGTAACAATCAGTCATATCAACTGGCTGAACTACTATTGCCGGTTGTTCATAAACCTGAATCTGCTTGCTATCATTCACCGTTGCACAAGGTCCTGCAGATGTTATTGTAAGCGTTGCCAAGCCCTTGTAGTTAGATGGCGGAGTCCACCGAGCATTGGCATCATTGGCATTGGGGATAAAACTTCCTCCAACCGATGATGTCCATGTAACCCCCGTTGCGCTACCGCCATAGGATCCTCCCAAGGGATCAGTTATCCCTCCCTGACAGATCGCCGGAGTTGCAGGACCGGCATCTACAATTGAATAATCATCAACCACCAGCGATTGTTGCGCCATGGGTGTCCCATTACACCCTCCATTTATTGTATAGATTATATCGGTACTTCCTGCCGCCAATGCTGTCACTACACCAGTTGCTGAGTTGACATTTGCTACTGCGGGGTTACTACTACTCCAGGTTCCTGTTCCTCCACCTAAAACAACTCCGGATGCTGAATATGTCGCTGTAGAGCCAATACAAAGCGGAGTTGTCCCTGAAACCGAAGCAACAGTTGCATCGGGATTAACAGTTACCGATGTAGATTTTGACGGAGTTCCATTACATCCACCTGATATTGAGAAAGTGATGGTTGCAGTACCGGCAGCATTTGCAGTAACTACTCCACTAAGAGGATCAACACTTGCAACTGCTGTGTTACTGCTGCTCCAGGTACCAGTTCCTCCTCCCAAAACAACTCCTGAGGCTGAGAACAACACGGCTGAACCAATACACAATGGTGTTGTTCCTGATATTGAACCTACTGAGGCATTTGGATTTACAGTTAATAGCTGCTCTGCAGAAGGAGTTCCGTTACACCCCCCGGTAATCGAAAACCTTATAGTCGTTGTACCAGCTCCAACTGCTGTCACTGCCCCAGTTGATGAATTAACGGTTGCAACTGAAGTATTGCTACTACTCCAGGAACCTGTTCCTCCACCTAGCTCAACTCCATTGGCAGAATAAGTTGATATTGAACTAATACAAAGCGGAGTAGAACCTGTAACTGAACTAACAGCAGCATCCTTATTTACAGTTAAGGTCTTCTGGGCAGTAACAGTACCTCCGCATCCCCCGGTAATTGTATAAATAATCTGAGTAGTTCCAGCTCCAATTGCTGTAACTAAACCTGATGTGGGATCAACAGTGGCTACTAATGTATTGTCGCTGCTCCAACTTCCGGTTCCCCCTCCCAGTATAACACCACTGGCTGAATAAGTTGATGTAGCTCCAATACAAAGAGGAGAAGTACCACTTACTGAACCTACCGCAGCATTTTGCAATACAATCACAGGCAAAGTCCTTGCAGAGCTGGTTGAACAAGCGTTCTTTGCCACTACCGATATATTTCCGGTGGTTCCACCGCTCCCGGTTGTAACCTGAATATTTGTAGTTCCCTGCCCGGAAGTTATTGACCATCCGGAAGGAACAGTCCAGGTATATTCTGTTGCACCACTCACTGCGGAAATAGAATAAGACACATTTGTTATCCCGGCACAGACAGTAGTATTTCCTGCTATAGATGCTGGCGGAGAAAGCGGATTTTGAATAACGTTAAAAGTATTGGAATTACCTGAAGAAATAGAAGTACTGCACATTTGTGCTCCCGATCCGGAAGATAAGTTTGTTATTGTGATGGTGGTACTCCCACTATTTGCCAGAACCGGAGTAGCAATAGTTCCTGTTCCGGATGACGATACTGTCATTGTTGCCGTCTGGTTTGCTAAAGTATTTGCCCCGCTGAGATTATACGTAACAATATAATTACCAATCGGTAACCCAGAACCTGTTAGAGTAACTATTTTTGAGGTTCCCTGGCAAAACGGAGATGGGACACTAACTGCAGAGATTGAATAAGTTGGGCAATTCCATGAAACAATCATTTGCCCATCAGCACCTTTTCCTCCATTTGTGACGACATCTTTTCCATCACCACCGCCACCGCCACCGCCGCCAGGGCCGGCACCGGGAAGTCCGTTTGCTCCGGCAGCACCACCGTTGCCTCCATTTCCACCGCCGGTTGGTGCTATTGCTCCGGTAGGTGTTCCCCCGGCAACTCCGGCAGCAGATGTACCAGCACTACTTCCACCACCGCCACCATTGGCATTATTGGCATTATTTCCGCCATTACCACCGGCTCCTCCTGAATAGGTTCCAGCAGTACCACCAACTCCTCCTGTAGTTACTTGCGGTTGCGATGCGATCCACCTTTTCCCCCATTGGCAGAAACTGTTGTCGCAAAATAACCCGCAGTAATCGTCCCATTTTGTCCGGGATAATTACCAACAGCTCCATTGCCTCCAGTACCAATTAAAATTATGTAATTGATTCCCTGTGTTACTAACACTGCATTATTGATCGTATAAGCACCACCACCGCCACCGCCACCGCCATATTTGGATTGATCAGACCCGCCACCGCCACCGCCACCGCCCCAAGCTTGCACTGTTATGGTGGTCACTCCTGCCGGCGGGGTAAAAGTTCCATTTGTTGTAAAAATAACTGAATCAGACATGGCCATTCCTGATTTCAACATCGGAACTACTTCCGTCTGTATCACCATTGGAGCTTGATCATCATCAGCCACATACACCAGGTGTTCGACTTCAGTAATGTTGCCGTAATCATCGGTAATGCTGTAGATACGCGTAACGGTGTAGGGGCAACGGAAACCGCTGCTTTTCTGGCTTACAAAGCGGAAACTTCCGAAATCGATGTTACAGTTGTCAAAAGCCACACCTCCGGCGTCAGTAAACTCGCGCCACGAAGTAAAAGCATCAGGAACCGGATCGCCGCATTTAACCCGGATTGGGTTTGGAGCATAAATCTCCGGTTTTTCGTCGTCAGTAACCGTTACGGTAAACGAATACTCATCGCGGTTATAATCCACCCCGTCGCTAATGGAAAAAAACACTTCGGTTGTCCCCACCGGGAAAGCACTTCCCGGCATATAATTGGCATCCACAATAATTTGATCGCGCGAGGCACAGTTATCCAAAACAATGGGCTCCTGCCAGTTTACGATCGCATGGCAATCTCCAGGATCAGCTTCCACCGAAATACTCTGAGGAGGATTCATCAACCGGGGAACTTCGTTATCGGCAACCACTACCGAAAATGAACAGAAGATGGGTTGGTTGGAACGGTCTCTCCCACGATAGGTTACCATTGTAGTTCCTTCGTTAAAGACATAGGAAGTAAGTTGATTAATTCCTGAAGCCGATGAATTCCCTTCAGTTGCTCCTTCCATCTGCCAACCAAGCGAAGCGATTGTATTTCCGGGATCGAGTAACTCCAGACCGGAACTGATAAGCGTATTGCAAGAGTTTACATCGGTATATGTGGAAATATCTTCCGGGCAAACAATGCCAGTGGTATCGTCAAAGAAGGTATTGTTCCCGGAGATACCTAAAAATTTAATTTTATCAAATGTCTCATAACTATTGACAACAGCACTTACAGTAACCTCATCAAAAGCGCGCAATAAGCCTGCTTTTACAGAAGTAGGTTCCATAAATACCGATAAAATAACTATCAGAGAAACAGTTAAATTACAAGTCTGGTTATTTAGCAATTTAGTCAACTTAAGGTCTTTCGATTTAAGTAGCCAACGTCTAATTTATCTGCCCCAAGTAACCATGGGAATAATACTCAGGTCTATCCAACTTTGAAATCAGCATGATTCTGGCCTGCTGCTTTCTCATTGTTTCGATTCTTGTTAAGTTTTTCATTTTCTCTAAAATTGGGTTTGTAATTTTTTGCCTTTCAGAAGTACCTCGACCGTAAATATGTACGTCCAAAAAAGTCGATGTCGTAACCAATGGTAAATTCAAATGTCCCGTTCTGATAAGGGTAAATATCGTTGTAGGTAATGTCCATAGCAAAGCCGATACGAATATTGTTGCTGAACATCCAGTTGCCTGTAAAACAAAGAGCAGCGTTGCTTCGCCACATAATCCCCAACCAAAGCTTTTCCCGAATCATAAAATTTGCTGCAACATCCGTTTGAAGAGGCGTTCCCCAGGTAGCCCGAACCAACATAGTTGGTTTGAACACGACATAATTGAACGGATCGAAAGGCAACACATAGCCTCCATTCAAATAAATGGTTCTTACTTCAGCACTGGTCGAATAATTATGAAAGTTTTCTTTTAAGTCGTTCTCAATAAGCTTGGGGACAGAGAATCCGGCATAGAAAGACTCCTGATAAAGAAAGAATCCTATCCCGAAATTAGGAAGAAATTTCAGATCCACATCCTCTGCAAAAGCATGATCATATTGATTATCCGGATACAGATCGTATTCCGTAAGAGGATTCTTATAGTTTACAAAACCGAACTTGACTCCCATCCTTAAACGCGTTCGGCGTGAGAGATACACTTCATAGGCATAATCGGCCAATACACTCAACCTGTTTTCAAGGCCGAACTTATCGTTCATAATATTGAGGCCAACCCCAACAGCTTCATTTCTCAAAGGTGAGTGAAAGGAAAAGGATTCAGTAAGGGGCGACCGGTTAATACCTGCCCACTGCTTTCTTACTAAGGTGGTAAACCCGATCTTCTCCCAAATACCTGCATAAGCCGGGTTAATGACCTGGCCATTATACATATAAGAGGTTAAAATGGGTTCTTGTTGCGCACCACAATGAAGGGAAATTAGCAAGACAAAAACTCCTAGTACAACAATTCTTTTTATGACGATACCAATTATCTCTGGTTACAACACAGGCAAACTACGAATAATTATCAACAAACACAACCCTTTTTAAACGAAAAAGATATCCACACAAGCCCCTTGAAATCTATGCATACAGAATCTGGACTGTTAATTTTCCCAAATTGGGAGCTGTTAATAACTCTCGCCACACACAATAAAACAGAAATATAGAGCCAATACGTAGTTCTCCTGAGCACCTATACGTATATTCAACTATGCCCCATACAGTAAACCGAAAAACCAGAGTAGTCCTAAAAAGAATATTAAGCTATTGAGTAACTTTATTTTTAATTGCTTCAAAGACCCGGAAGAAATTACCTCCCCATACCTTCGAAATATCTTCACTTGTATATCCACGCGCCATCATCTCTTCAGTAATTTTGGGAAATTCACTTACATCTGCACAATCGGCGATACCTCCACCACCGTCAAAATCAGAACCAATACCCACGAAGTCAACACCAACAAGGTTTTTCACATAATCAATATGATCGACAAAATCAGCGACAGTTGGCAGCTCCTTTGGATATTTCTCATCCAGACTTCGCCATTCAGTGCGGACTTTTACTTTATCGTCATCGCTCATTGCGTCCCAATCCTTCGAAGAAAATACCTTTCTTAATTCCTGTTCTTTTTGATACCTTACAGTTGTTGTATCCGGATCTTTAATATAATCATCGAGCATACAAATCTGAATCACTCCTCCTTTTTTAGCGAGTGCTCTGATCATATCGTCTGTCATATTTCTTGGGTGGTGCGCAATAGAACGCACACTGGAATGAGAAGCAATTACCGGAGCTGAACTTAATTCAATCACATCGTAAAACGATTTGTCGGAAATATGAGAAACATCCACCATCATTCCCAGGCGATTCATCTCTTTAACCACTTCCTTCCCAAACTCACTCAAGCCATTATGCTCTGCTCCTTTTTTGTCAGTTGAAGAATCGCAGATATCGTTATTCGATGAATGGCAAAGCGTAATATACCGAACACCTTTTTTATAGAACTCCTCCACACGGTTGAGGTTCGTTCCTATCGGAAATCCATTTTCCATTCCAATATAAATCGCTCTTTTACCTTCTGAAGATATCTTAATCACATCACCGGGCTCTGTTGCAACTTCAGCCAAATCACTGTTTTTGGCACAAACCTCATATGTCTTTTCAATCATCCGGTTTGCCATTTCATAAGCTGCCTGTATATTTTCGGGAGTTCGTTCCCGCTGCCCCGTAAAAGCGGCAAAAAAAATCGCATCAAGTCCTCCCTCCTTCATTCGCGGAAAATCTACACGACTTTTCGGGGCTTCGTTTCTGGCAGCCACATCAAAGTTATCCTGCAACAACGCCATCGGCGTATCGCAATGTGTGTCCACGGTTATCGCCTTGAGATGAACTTTCATCACACTTTTATCATACGACTCAGCTTTCGCAAGTGGATGTACCAGCAATCCTCCAACTGCCAATACCGAAAAAACAAACTTCCTCATTGTTGCATTTATTCAATTGTATCACAATAATACCAAATTGTACCAAAATTCAATCCTAATCAAACAGAAAGTTCTGGTTCGGGCAAAATAATTCACACAATAGGTGATTTAGCTCCTTCCGACAAACAAATTCCAAATTTGGATCGCCTCTGAATTCAATAAAATAAAGAATAATACCATTCAGCGAAACAAACTTTCACTCAAAAAGGAACACCTGCAACTAACCGTGCCAAATTTCTTTTATATATTTCCGATTCAATAAAATTATGAAACTGAAAAAAAGAACTCACATAAAAAAATGGTGGATACTTCCCCTGCTCGCGGTTGCTTGTTTTGCTTTCACAGAAATTGCTGCAAGAAAGCCAAATATGGTGGAGAACTGTTATTCGAAAGGTATTTATCCAATAATAGCCAGTATTGTTTCTTCGATTAGTTCACTGATTCCAATATCGATCGATGATCTTTTTTACCTGATCTTGCTGGCCTTGCTCCCCGTATTGATCCTGTTGCTGGCTTTTCGAAAGATTACCTTGCGATTCTCGGGGAAGATTATTCTAAACATCCTTGCAACGATTTACATTTCATTTTATCTGCTTTGGGGCTTAAACTTTTACCGACAAAATGTAAATGAAAGACTTGGCATCCAAAACAATCAACCAACGAAAGAAGAATATCTGGGAATCGTTAATAAACTGATTGACCAAACCAACAAGAATTATTGCTCATTGGAAAATCTTTCGCGCGAAGAGGTAGATTCTTTGATTGAACTTTCCTACCAACAACTTGCAACAGTTCTAGTAATCAAATATCCGGCAGGCAAAAGAAAGGATAAATCGATCACCTTTAGTCATTTTTTCGCTCAATCAGGCATCTCCGGATACTTTGGACCTTTCTTTAACGAAGTTCATGTGAATACCAATGTACTGCCGCTTGAATATCCGGTGGTACTTGCACATGAAAAAGCACATCAATTTGGAGTGACAAGCGAGGCTGAGGCCAATTTTTATGCTTGGCTTGCTTGTTCGCAAAGTAATTCAGAACAACTAAACTATGCTGCCGACTTATATATTTTGAGGCATTTTCTCAGACAATCTTATCAACTAAAAGAGTATCCTGAACTAAGCAACAAAATCTCCGCTGAAGTAAAAAGCGATTTTAACCGGATCAGACAACACTGGCTGGAACTCAGAAACGAAAAACTCGACGAAGCAGCATCAACTGTCAACAATGCCTACTTAAAAACAAACAGGGTTGAAGCAGGTATCCAGGATTACAGCGGAGTAGTAAAACTTGTTTTGGATTTATCTCTTGATACAACCTTTCAGCAAACTCATTTAATAAACCTTTCAGAATAAACCCCTTAAAGAGCCGATAAGAAATTCAACTGCAAATTAAACTTTGTGAACGGTCTGTATTCTGAAAATGAAATATCTTCAGGGAAAGCGTAGACGACGTTATTTAATTTGAAACTCTCGTTAGTTCAAACCACCCCCAGGAAGGGATTTGTAATTCCAGGGTTTGCTCTTCAAATCTAAAGGCTGTTACCTGGGGCAGCATCATCAGAAATTTTTTAGAAAACTCGCTGTCACAACAAATCTTTGTCACAGCAACATTAGTAAAAGTAACAGAATCGTCACCCGCCAACGTAAAGCTACCGTTTCCCATATTTGTATCAAGTTTTAATTGAAAAGAACCATTCTCTTTAAACTCAATCCAGGGGCTAAATCCATTGTCTTTCGGATAAGCAACTGACTCCAATGACATTAAGTTATCAATCTGCCACTTCCCGTAAATATCAGGACTTTCACTTTTGTCATCGTTACACGAAAACAAAACCATCGCGAAAAACAATAAAGTAATAACGAAATAAAGTCTCATCTCAAATAGATTTACTTCAAGATGCTTTCGGGTGAAAAATGGTTGCGTTTCAATGCCAAATCCCAGAACTTATTTTACCAGCTCTTTTGTTGAAAGCAATCCACAGGCAGCATAAATATCCTGTCCGCGTGATGCACGCACTGTTGTTAAAATTCCTTTATCATTCAAGGCATCTTTAAAACGCTGAATTGTCTGCTCACCGGGACTTTTAAGCGGAGTTCCGGGTACCGGATGGAAACGAATGAGGTTAATACGACAACGCAATCCACTGAGCAAACGCGCCAACTCTGCAACATGCGCATCAGAATCGTTCAATCCCTCAAAGAGAATGTATTCAAACGAGACCCGGCGTTGTCGGCCAAAATCCCAACTTTTTATTTCCTCCACCACCGCGTCAATCGGATAAGCAACCTGCACCGGCATCAGTTTCTGACGCTCTTCATGGAAAGGCGTATGAAGACTCACAGCAAGGTGAGCATCGCTTTTTTCAAGAAAAGTAAGCATGCCCGGAATAATGCCAATGGTTGACACCGTGATTCGTCTCGGACTCATCGCGTATCCCCAATCTGAAGTCAATATTTCAAGGCTCTTTAACACTTGATCCAGATTATCAAAAGGTTCACCCATTCCCATGTAAACGATGTTGCTCACTTCGTCAACTTCATCAATACTTCGAATTTGATTAACAATCTCGCCAGCCGACAATTGCCCTTGAAACCCTTGCTTGGCAGTAAAACAGAATAAACATCCCATTTTACATCCTACTTGCGAACTCACACAAACCGTTTTACGGTCGCGTTCCGGAATCATTGCAGTTTCAATAAATTTACTTTGAAGGGTTGGAAAAAGGTATTTCTTTGTGCCATCCACACTCGCCTGTACTTTGGTATAACCGGTCAAACCGTACTCGAATCGTTCGTTCAAAAGCTCTCTCGCTTTTTTAGAGAGATTGGTCATCTCGTCGATTTCAGAGATCTGCTTTTTGTACAACCAGTCGGTAATTTGCTTTGCCGTAAACTTAGGCAGTCCCAGTTGAATCACGATCTCCTGCAACTCAGTCAGTGTTTTACCAAACAAGCGTTCTTTCATTCATCTAATTTTTGGCAAAGATACGGTTTCTTTTCTTGCTGAAATCAAAGAATAGAAATCGACACAAAACCAACAAAAAAATTGCACCAGACACACTTTTTCTTCCTTTTTATTACAAAAACACAGTCTTTCAACAAAAAAATAGAAAATAATCAAAATATTTTCCTTTATCAAAACTCTCTGGATACGTGTCTATTACAAAAAATGGATTAACTAAAGAATAAGATTTTATTACAATTGTTATTTTTTAATGAGTAGGTTTTCCCTATTTGGTCGTCATAATAGACAAAATAAACACTAATGAAGTTACACAAT
>QKAV01000001.1 GCA_003247185.1 Crocinitomicaceae bacterium | reverse complement strand
TAAAAACAGAAGTAAACTTGCATTCGGAATAAATGCCGGAGTTGCACAGTACAACTCTTCGCTTCAGGATGTTCTTATCTGGGATGAACAAGACCAGGTATACGCGAGCAACCTGACAAAGTATGTTCCGCGAATTGGATTCGGTACATACTATTATGGTGAAAAGTTCTATGTCGGAGTCTCCATCCCTACTCTACTTGCTTATGAGGATGGAAACAAGTTTTCGATGGACGTGAGCCAGTCGAGCTTTTTACGAAGACATTATGTACTTACGGGTGGTGTCGTATTACCTGTAAGTGAAAACGTCAAGTTTAAGCCGTCCGCATTAGTAAAGTATGTGGCCAATGCACCTTTGGAAGCTGATATTAACTTCAGTGCTATTTTTAAAGATGCATTCTGGGTTGGAGCAAGTTATCGTACAAACGATGCTGTTGGCTTAATTCTTCAGTATCAGACGAACTCTTATTTCAGAGTCGGTTATTCGTACGATATTACTGTCTCCGGACTTCGCAATTACCAAAAAGGCTCACATGAAATCATGATTGGAGTTGATTTTGGTAAAGATTTAATTAAAGTAAAAACCCCAAGATATTTCTAAGATGAGAACACTAAAATCACTATCCATTGCGATCGTTATAGCAACAGGAGTTATTGCTACCAGTTGTTCTGACAGACATATCTATCAGGGTGATCGCTATTATGAAAGTCTGGCATATTCAAGAGCTATTCCGCATTACGAGAAAGTCTATTTTAAGAAGCCGACCAAAGATGTAGGTGTAAAATTGGCAGACTCCTATTATAAAACAGGAAACCTTGAGGCAGCCGAGGCAGTTTATGCAAAAGTTGTAAGCGTGTCCACTACAAAGGATGAATCTTACTTCAATTACGCCCGGGTTTTGATGGCCAATGGAAAATATGAGCAGGCCAAAGGTGTCTTGAATGATTATTTAAGTGCCTATCCCAATGATAAGGTTGCGAAAATGCTTTTATCTTCCTGCAATTCTGTAAATGACCGATTTATTGATACTACGCTGTATTCACTGACAGAGATTCCGACTGAAGGCTTTGTTAATACATTCAGTGTAGCGGAATATGAGAACAAGATTGTCTTTGTTGGTGATAAAGAAGCATTTGCCGGTCGCAAGAGAGCCGCATGGACAGGTAATTCATACCTGGATCTTTATCAAATGGAAAAATCCGAAGATGGTACCTGGATGTCTCCTCAACTATTGAAAGGTGATGTCAATGGTGCTTTTCATGAAGGCCCTGCCACTTTTAATGCTAACGGTACGGAGGTTTATTTTACGCGAAGTAATTACTTTAAAAAGAAAATGGAAGTAAATGAAAATCGTGAAAACAATCTCAAAATCTTCAAAGCCTCCCTTGTAAATGGTGAGTGGACGAATCTTGAGGAAATGCCTTTTAACAGTGATGATTATTCATGCGGACATCCGACTCTGACACCGTGTTGTTCTACTATGTATTTTGTATCAGACATGCCCGGAGGATATGGAGGTACAGATATCTACATGACAACATATGCAAATGGACAATGGAGTACACCTGAAAATCTGGGACCGGATGTCAATACTCCGGGAAATGAAATGTTCCCTTATTACGACGAGGATGATAACTTGTATTTCTCTTCCGATGCGCACAATTCCATGGGAGGTCTGGATGTGTTCATTACGTACTTCAACGGAGAAAAATGGGCTACTCCTGAAAACCTGAACTACCCGATCAATTCCATGAAGGATGATTTTGGGTTTGTGATAAACGAGCAGACGCAAACGGGTTTTGTGAGCTCGTCGAGAACGGACAGTGACAAGATTTATTCGTTCAATAAGTATGCGCCTAAGTTTAACCTGATTGGATTTGCACATAAAAAAGGCTCTGAAGTTCCTGTAGCCGGAGTAACAGTGGAAATTACAGATGATTCAGGTAAAAAAGTTGATGCCTTAAGTGATCAGGAGGGTAAATTTTCTATTAAGCTCGATCCTGAAAAGACTTACCATCTCTTGTGTACAAAGGAAGGCTGTTTTTCTAGAACAGATCAAATATCGACCGTAGGCCTAAAGTATTCAACCGATTTCTACGCCGACTTTATAGTTGAAGAGATTGAGATCGACAAGCCTATTGTACTGGAAAACATTTATTACGACTTTGATAAGTGGAACATTCGTAAGGATGCTGCCATAGAACTTGACAAGTTGGTTAAATTACTGAATGACAACCCGAACATCGATATCGAAATGGGGTCGCATACAGATTCCAGAGGTACGGATAAATACAACCAGATTCTTTCAGAGAGAAGAGCCTACGCAGCTGTGCAGTATCTAGTGCAGCGAGGTATCGATCCTTCCAGACTGACCTACCAGGGTTACGGAGAATCAAAACCTGTCAATAAATGTGTCAATAATGTTCCTTGCTCTGAAAAGGATCATCAGGCAAACCGAAGAACGGAATTTAAAGTTACCAAGATCAGAAAGTAAATGAAGAAGGGGCTACGGCCCCTTTTTTATTTCGCTGTACAGAACACCCAATAATATTTGTAGGTGCTGTTGGGATCGTAAAAAACGCCTATTCCACACTTAACACTTTCAGAATTAAACATATTCTTATAATGTCCGGAGCTGTTGTACCACTGGATATACGTTTTATCTGCTTCAGCATTTCCGGCAGCGATATTCTCTGAGTTGACAAAGGAATCCTTGTAAAATTTGCGAATCCGCTCAAAGGTCTTCCCTACTTTGATCAGACTATTGTCTACCCGGTCATAACTGTCATGATTGAAATAATTCTGAGTAGCCATGTCACAGCTATGATAACGGGCTGCTTCGGCCAATTTTTCTTCCCACACAAGGGGCTGCATTCCCTGACGAATCCGCTCTTCGTTGATCAATTGCAGCATTTTTTGTTCTTCGGAGTAAGAAAATGAACTGATTTTTTCCATTCCTTGTGGCAGTCCGAAGTATTCGTTACTCTTTATGTTTTCTGAAGTTTCATCTCCCCTGTCATTACTAACTTCTGCGATCTCTTTATCATCATTGATCACTTCACTGTTTCTGATTTTTCCAAATCCCAATTTTAGTCTCTTTCTTTCCAGACTCCTTGCCAGATCGGATTTTAAATCACTTTTAAGTCTGCTGTATAAATCCCCGCTTACAGAGTCAATTC
>QKAV01000165.1 GCA_003247185.1 Crocinitomicaceae bacterium | reverse complement strand
CTGACATTTATTCTTTTCATAATCCTACTCTGCTTTGCTATTTATTTCCTTCAACAATTAATACTAGTGACAATAGACTTAGATCATCGTAACACGAGTTACACTGATAACGGGTTCCCAAAGTACGGGCTGCGGATCCCTTCTTCTTTAATTTTGATCAGGCATTGGGGATAAAATCCCTACTTTCGTGGCATTAAACGTCGAGCAAAATGATGCGAAGAGATCTGATCAAAGACCAAATCGAACAACTAGCAAAGGTATTGGGAATGATCCTATCCGATTTTCTTGGTTTGAAAGCAACAGGCGATGTTGAAGAAGCCATTCAGACCATCAACGAACGCTTTCAGGGAGAACTGGATCTTGACATCGAAAAGATCGTGGCGCTCAATGACGACGAGCTAAGTGCCTATTTAACTTCGAAAGAACTACACGAACCGCATTTGGAAATCCTGGCAGCCTACCTCACTGAAATTGGAATAAGCAGATCCTCCGAAACGGAAAAAACGACCTACCTCAATAAAGCGATCACATTGCTGGATCTCGCAGATGCGTTTTCAAAGACTTTCTCATTTGACCGCATGAACCAACGCGAGCGGATTCAGAATTTGTTGGACAAAGGGCAATAGTGTTTTCTTAGCGCTCCAATACCTGACAGAGAATGGGAAGGCTTCAATTTCCCCCTACTTCTCAAACAACTCCAATATCGGTTGCCCTTCAATATTCGAAGGCTGCTGTAACTCCATAATATGAGTCAGGGTAGCGGAAATGTCCGTAATTTCTGTCGGGCGTAACACCTGCTTCTTTTTAATTCCGGCACCGTACCACAACAACGGCACGTGCGAGTCATAACTGTATGCCGATCCGTGCGATGTTCCCTGATGCGTCGTCTCCGAAGGATGTGATTTAGGCAAATAACCCGGTTCAAGTATAAAGATCAGGTCTCCGCTTTCTTCCTTGTGATAGCCCTTGCTCACCATTTTCATCCACCTGTTCGCCTGATCTCCCCTGCTCAATTCTGCTGCCGTGTAGGCATCGCGTACTTCGGGGTATTCCCGCAATTTTTCGCATAACGCCGCTGCCACTTCTTCTACCGATAAATCCTCATTCGCGATCATCTCCCGATCCAGGTAGACATTCAGATTGGACTGCTCAACGATAAAATCCTGACCGAAACGCTCCACGCAGTATTTTTCCAGATCCGTCATCGCTGTATCGACAAAGAAATAGCCACCCGGTAAATTCTGATCTGCCAGGAACTGAGGAACAGGAACCACTGCATGATCCGCCGTTAAAAACAGAACAAAATTGTTCTTTCCTACGGTTTTCTCCAGCGTATGGATCAAACGCGCAATCTCGCGATCCAGACGGATATACGTATCTTCGATCTCCACCGAATAAGGTCCGAAAGCATGTCCGATAATATCCGGCGTGGAATACGAAATACACAGCATATCAGTGATCTCATCCTTCCCCAACTGCTCATTGTTAATCGCACTGATTGCGAAGTCGGTCAGATAGGTATTGGCGTACGGGGTGCTCGTAAACAATTCAAACGGAGAAATGCCACTTTTCTGCACCATCGCACCAAGATCATACGGAAAAACAGGTCGCTCCTTTCCGGGTAACACGTGTTCGTATTTACGATCGTCTCCTGCGCTTTCGGTGTAATTTGCAAGCGGATAATAGGTATCCCACACTCCCTTCGCCTGATCTTCGGGATAACTGTTCTGATTGAATTCGCTTACCCATGCCGGAAGTTCATTCATAAAGAAACTCGATGAAATAAAATCTCCGGTGGTGTAATCATACCAGAACGAACCGTCGCTCAAATGTCCCCCGGGTAGAATGGAACCTCTGTTTTTAATCGAAGCGGAGATCACTTTTGATCCGTTTCGGTTTAGCTTCAACTGATCCGTAATGGTAAATGCCTTCAGATTGTGAGGAGAGCATTTCCCTTGTGTTGATCCCGAGCCGATTGTTGACACGGTGGTGTCTTCCACACAGTTCTTTTCTCTGCCCAGATCCTTATCGTACCAATCGTTTGCTACGATTCCATGTGTAGCAGGCGTTGTTCCCGTGTAAATGGATGCATGACCCGGTCCGGTGTATGTCGGCACATAATTGTAATTCGTATTTCTGCAGTTGGTGCCTCCGTCGCGCAATTTCAATAAGCCGTCCTTACCATATTTGCTCTCGAAGCGGTACAGATAATCGTAACACATCTGATCCACCACAATTCCAACAACGAGTTTCGGCGACTGCTTCACCTGTGAATAAATGGAAAAGGGCAACAACAATAAAATAAGGTATTTCATACGATCGGTATTTTCCTCAAAATTACCGATTCCTTAACCAAAACATACCAACGAGAACCATTAACTTTGTATAAACTTTTAAGGAAATGCTCGGTTTAAAATTGCCTACCGACCCGAGATGGGTCAACATCGTTGAGAAAAACATCGAAGAGATTCTGACTGACCATGCTTATTGCGAGCAGAAAGCTGCCAGCAATGCTATTTCTGTGATTGTCAAGTTTGCGCAATACCCTGACCTGGTTCAGGCAATGACGGCTATCGCACAGGAAGAAATGGAGCACTTCGGTCTGGTTCATGAAAAAATGCTGGAACGCGGTATGAAACTCGGATTTGAGCGCAAAGACCCGTATGTCAATGACCTTGCGGAATACTTAAAACAACGCAATGCAGGTGGAAGCCTGGAAAATCAATTCGTAAACCGTATGATGTTTGCGGCCATGATCGAAGCCCGCTCTTGCGAACGCTTCCGCATCCTTTCCGAAGAAATTAACGATCCGGATTTACGGGAATTTTACCGTTCACTGATGGAAAGCGAGGCCAGACATTACACCACTTTCCTGAATTTTGCCCGTAAATACGGTAAAGGCATAGATGTGGAAACGCGCTGGCAGGAATTTCTTGCTTTCGAAGCGACGTTGATGGATAAATACGGTAAGAAAGAAACGATGCACGGTTAAATTCCGGATAATAGCACTTAAAATGAACAAACAGATCGAAGTAATAGAGGCTCAACTGGCGCCTTTGAGAGAAAAGCTGACCAATCATGTCATGTACAGCCGCTTGAACAGCATTGAGGACGTACAAACATTTATGGAGAAACACGTATATGCTGTGTGGGACTTCATGTCGCTCTTAAAAGCATT
>QKAV01000172.1 GCA_003247185.1 Crocinitomicaceae bacterium | reverse complement strand
AACTGATAATGATCAAGATTACTGGCGCTACCTGGAAAAAGTATTTACCTATGCCGGAACACTCTCATTGTCAAGAGAATTAAAATCAAAACCAATAGATCAGATTTCCGTTGGAGATGTGTTTATACACGGAGGTTCTCCCGGACATGCTGTGATTGTGGTGGATCTTGCAGAAAACCCGGATACCGGTGAAAAGCAATTCCTGCTTGCGCAAAGCTATATGCCAGCGCAGGAAATTCAGGTTCTCAGGAATCCTGATTCCAACAATTCATCCTGGTTCGGTATTCCTGAAAACGGAATATTAAAAACACCGGAATGGACGTTCAGCATTAACGATTTGAAGTCTTTCTGAACTACTCCTGAATTTCAATAACAACCCGTCTGTTCTTGGCTCTACCCTCTTCCGTGTCGTTCGAAGCAATTGGCTTTGACTCACCATAATGCGCCGTCTGTATGCGTGATCCTTCCACGCCATTCATTATCAGGTAACGTTTGATCGCTTCAACGCGTGATCGGGATAATTTCATATTATACTCCTCCGTCCCCTGATTATCGGTATGTCCTTCTAACTTCACCTTTAGGTCACTTCTTACCAGTAAGAGATTGGATAATGCATCCAGATCTTCGTATGATGATTCTCTGATAATTGCTTTGTCAAATTCAAACTCCAATGTTTCGGCAGCAGTTTTCATTGCCCGCTTTACCTCCTCATTCGTAACCGTTTGGCCTTCTTTTTCCAGATACACAGTATCCAGTTTCTCTACCACCATCGTATCAATGACTGTTTCCACAACCGTTACCGTATCATGAATTGGTTCTATTGCAGCAATGTCATCTACATTCTTTTTCGGAGATTTACAGAGTTTAATGCCTAATAAAATTTCGTGGGAACCGGCACTGTGTCCTGCAATATTCATCATTGGTACTTCGTATGCGTATGCTATGGAAACTAATTTTCGAATATTGATTCCTGCCCGACCTATAATACCAACTTCTGTTCTGAATCCCACTCCTCCGAAAAACATATCGTTATAATTTGCGTCCAGATTGAAGTCAAATTGATTTTCTCCCGGTATTCCTTTGTACAGGAACGACGGTTTTAACGTGACCCTCTTCGAAACCGGCAAGTCATAGGACAAATATGCTTTATAGTGACGCTTCAGCGTATATCCTTCCAATCCGGGATAATTAAGCTTGGACCTTGTCTCTAAAACCTGTTGAGATGAAACTGAAAATTGTAATCCTCTAAATGCATAAAGCACTCCAAATTCTGTATTCAAGGCGTTGGATGTCTGGGCTCCCCCATCAACGATCACATCGCCACTTTGCAATGCAATAGCCGTTGTAGGGTCAAAACGCAGCTGATAAAACCCTGCACCCAATCCTGCGCGAATCTGGTGCTCCTTTGCTATTCTGATCCCATAGGATAATCCCAGAGTACTTGAAAAATGATTCGACATTCCAATTTTATCAATCATAACGTCAGCTCCTATTCCGAAGGCCTTTCCGAGTCGGGTATTCGCATTGAAATAATTCGTCACCGGGGCTCCATCAATATTCACCCACTGATTCAAATGGGAAAAATTGATCTCTGTGCAGCCACTGAATCCTGCATAAGCGGGATTTAACGAATAGTTATTGTACTGATATAGGTTGGTTTGTCTTGTTTGCTGTGCCTCAACTGCAAATGTTACTGCAATCAGTGCCAGAGATGTAAAAATGATCTTTTTCATAGCACTATTTTGTTAAACGCATTAAACTTATTGAACCCTGGTACATTCGCTCATCATCACAGGTAATGACATAGAAGTACGTGCCATCCGGTAACTGCCTTCCGCTATCTGTACCGTCCCATTCATTTTGATAGTTTTTGGTTTCGTAAACCAATTGTCCCCATCTGTTGGAAATCTGAACCGTACAATTGCTGATCAGAGTCGGATCCGAAATTAACCAGGTATCATTTTTACCATCATTATTTGGAGTACAAATGTTACTGATTTCAATTAATCCCACACAATCCAGAACCTCCAGATTCAGCGTTACCAAAGAATCACATCCGGAAGCAGTAGTAAACATTTCTGAATATTGACCTGAAACCGTTAGCGTTTGAGTTCCCAGAACATAGCTTTCTCCATCACATATATTGGCAGAAATCAAGGTGTCAAGTTGCCCGGATACCGTTAAGAACACCCGAACTAATGAATCACATCCGGTTGCAGTTGTAAACATTTCCGTGTATTCACCTGATGTAGTCAGATTTTGTGTTCCAAGGGTATATGTCTGCCCCTGACAAATGGTAGCTCCGATGTTCTTTTCTATTTCAGGCGTTACAAATAAGTAAAGCGTGGAAATGGAATCACAGCCCTCAATAGAAGTAAACATCTCCGGATACGTCCCGGAAGCTGAAAGCGTCTGAGAACCGTGCGTATAACTTGTTCCTTCACAAATAGTGACTGAGAAACTTGTGTTCACCTGCGGTTCAACTGTTAAATTCAAAGTGACAACCGAATCACAACCTGCTACTGCCACTAATGTATCGACGTATGTTCCGGAAGTTCCGATAACGTTTCCATTGAAGGTATAGGTTGTTCCAAAACAGATTGATTCGAAAACTGTTGCATATAAAGTGCTTTCCACAAAGAGATTTGTAGTGATGATACTATCGCAACCATTTGCAGCAACCAAAGTATCCCAATACACACCTGCCGTATTATAGATGTTACCTCCGGCAGCAAATGTACCTCCCTGGCAGATTGTAACGGTCTGTTCAAAATAAGATGGCTCATTAATAGATAAGGTTGTATACACAGTACTATCACATCCGTTAGACGCTACAAAAATATCTGTGTAAAGTCCTCCAGCTGTCTGATACGCTCCTTGTAAGTAAATGCTATCTCCGTTGCAGATCGTTTCATTCACAAACATATTGATCGGCGCAAGGATACATGGATTGGTACATCCGGTAGCATCCACGGTATAGGTATATGGACAAGCCCCGTCATTTACAGATATGGTATAAATACCGACAGAAGTTATATCGTATACCACATTTGATCCTCCACTAAAAACACCTGTAGAAACAAGGTTCATCGCTCCGTCTTCAATGGTATAACTGAAATCCGATCCGTTGAATGTATTCATCCCTCCGGTAGCCGTGAATGTGATCTGGCAAAGCGTATTGTCATAAGACGAAACCGGAACA
>QKAV01000260.1 GCA_003247185.1 Crocinitomicaceae bacterium | reverse complement strand
CGGGTCAGGAACGAAACATCGTAACGGATATCTCGGGCACAACCCGTGATTCCATCAATACCCGCTACAAAGCATTCGGCTTCGATTTTGTGCTAATTGATACTGCTGGAATCCGTAAAAAGGCGAAAGTAACTGAGGATATTGAATACTATTCCGTATTGCGTTCCGTGCGTTCCATTGAGAATTCCGATGTGTGTATCTTCATGATCGATGCGCAGGACGGAATCCAGAAACAGGACCTGAACATCTTCTACATCATCGAAAAGAACTCCAAGGGTGTTGTCGTGTTGGTCAACAAATGGGACCTCATCGAAAAAGACAATAAAACGACAAAGGCCTACGAAGATAAGATTCGTGAACAACTGGCACCATTCCGCGATGTTCCGATCATCTTTACTTCTACAATTACCAAACAACGGATTCACAAGGCGTTGGAGACAGCGATGGAAGTGTTCGAAAACCGTACGCAAAAGATTTCTACTTCACAATTGAATGAAATCATGCTGGAGATCATTCAGGATACGCCGCCGCCGTCTGTAAAAGGAAAGTACATCAAGATCAAATACGTACAGCAATTACCGACACATGCACCGGCTTTTGCATTTTTCTGTAACCTGCCGCAGTACATTTCGGATTCTTACAAGCGTTTCCTGGAAAACAGATTGCGTGAACACTTCAATTTCACAGGTGTTCCGATTAAGATCTTCTTCAGAAAGAAGTAATTAGATAACTTTTTCACAAGCTTTCCACAACGCATTTTTGCGTTGCATTATCGCCTATCTTTACATCAATGAAGTTCGGTGCGATCGATATTGGAACAAACGCCGCCAGATTGTTGGTTGGTGAAGTATCTACAGATGATAACAGCACCTTTATCCAAAAAGTTTCTTATTCCCGAATTCCCTTACGTTTAGGGGAGGAAGTATTTGAAACGGGTCGCATTTCCAAGAAAAAAGCGAAGGACTTCATCAAGAGCATCGAAGCCTTCCGTTTGATTACCGAAATCTTTGAAGTACACGAATTACGCGCCTGTGCAACTTCCGCTATGCGTGAAGCTGAAAACGGCGAAGAAATCCGACGACTGATCAAACGTAAAACAGGAGTAAACATCGATGTTATTAGCGGAGATGAAGAAGCAGAACTGATCTTTGGCACCTTCTTTTTACTCGACTTCGACAAAACACGTCCGTTCCTGGTGATTGACGTGGGTGGTGGTAGTACGGAAGTAAGTGTTTTTGAGAAAGGTTCACGTGTTGCAGCCCGATCGTTTCAGGTTGGTACGTTACGATTATTAAAGGGCAAAGCTGCAGCCAATATCTGGGAAGAGATTGAAGAGTGGTTATCGAGTCATGTGGATCTGAATGAAGTACACCAGATCTTCGGTACCGGTGGTAACATCAACAAAACGCACAAAATGCTCGGTGCCGGACACATGGAACCGATCAACCGTGAAAAAATGCAGGTTTTACGCGATGAACTTGATTCGCTCAGTGTTACGCAACGCATCAATCGTTTTCAGTTACGCCCTGACCGTGCGGACGTAATCGTCCCCGCTCTTGATATTTATTTATACATCATGAAACGTCTGGACTGTTCTGAAATTATTGTTCCCAAAATCGGGCTTTCTGATGGAATGATCTATGATATGTTCAACCGTGCGGTTAATCAGCAATAAATCGCACTCCCACTACTAACACATCATCTACCTGTTCGAGTTTTCCTTTCCAACTGTCAAAAGTTGACGCAAGTGTTTTTTCCTGATCTGCCCCCGGATGCACAGCTTGTTCACACAACATCTCTCGCAGGCGTTTCGATAAGAACTTCTTCCCTTTCGGTCCTCCGAACTGATCCGGAAAGCCATCTGAAAAGGCGTAAAGCATATCCCCTTCCTCCAGTTCTATCTCCTGCGTACTAAACTGCTCATCGCTCTCTTCTTTGTAACCTACCGAACGCTTGTCCGGCGTCAGAGAGATTTCTGCACCATTACGGACAATCACGAGGCCATTGCGCGCACCTGAAAAATAAGCCCTCCTCCGCTGCGGATCTATAGCAACCAAAGCCACATCCATTCCGTCGCGCAACATCTCCTGCCGCCCTGAATTCAGGATGACCTGCAATTCACGATCGATCAGATTCAGTGCCTCACCCGGATAATTCACTTCAGGACTGGTCGCTGCCATTTTTAGCAAATTGTTGCAAACAATACTTACGAAGGCTCCGGGCACACCATGTCCGGTACAATCTGCCACTGCAAATACCTTTAAACCTGAGGGCCACAATTCTGAAGAATGAATCTCCTCTGCCCAATAAAAATCCCCGGAAACAATATCACGCGGACGGAAAAATATCATCGCATCGGGAAAAACAGCCCTGAACTTAAGTTCATCCGTCAACAAAGCCTTTTGCAGACGTTCGGCATACTTGATACTTGCTACAAAATCTTCGTTTTTTTCCTTCAATTGCAAGCGTTGTTCTTCAATCTCCTGCGTTCGCGCTTTTACTTCTGCTTCCAGTTTCAAGTTCGATTCCAGAATCAATTTGTTTTTTTCTTCCAACTCAATTAAAAGCTGTGCCTGCGCGCGCTCCTTCTCTTCCTGCATGGACTTGTATTTCCCCGCCATGAGAATGGATAAGAAAATGGTTTCGACCAATGCACCCGCTTTTAGACCATATTGCGTAATCTCCGGGGCATCCAACAAACCTGTATTCCCAACGATGAAAATAATCGCGCCAAATAACAGGGCCAGCATCCCGATAACATACAATGGACTGATATCCGGATTCAGCCTTCGTACGCGAAACGACAAAATCAGCACATAAATTACGGCAAGTAAACTAATGGCGTTAATCGCTACATAACACACTTCCAGTACCGTTCCGTTCAACAATGAAAGTGCAACCGTGAAAAGCACTGACCGTTCAATCCAATTGGTAATGGTCCTGTTTCTTCCACTTAGCCGCAAATAATCGGAAGCGTATTGCAAAGCGAAGAATACCGCTCCTCCCGCAATCACGATCACCATGTGGTCAGCGAAATACCCTCCCGAGCTAAAAATGAAACGGTACATGTAACCGTCCAGGGCAAATTGTAATAATCCGGAAAGGAAAACGTAGAGCGTATAAGTCAGGAAGAGTTTATCGCGCAACTGCACGTAAAAAGTCAGGTAAATGATTGTCACGAAAATGAAAATCCCGTAATAGATTCCG
>QKAV01000221.1 GCA_003247185.1 Crocinitomicaceae bacterium | reverse complement strand
GAATTGTGGCTTTCACCCCATGCAGAAATCACTTCTATCGGTTCAACCATTCTACACTTAAGAGGAAATGCGACACAATGGTTGCATTCCATCAATGAAGGAAAACAGGTGAGCAGAAACAGGGATGCAGAGTTTTTTCCGGACGGGAAATGGACCAAAAAGCAGTTGGAGGCAATGTTGAACGATCTGAGTGCTGCCATTCACACGCTGATTCCTCGCCTGAAAGAAATAGATCCCGGACAATCACTTACGATCCAGACTTTACCAACAAATCCGGTGGATGCCATTGTTCACGTGATTGAACATTTTTCCTATCATACCGGGCAGATTACCTTACTGACAAAGCTATTTTCCGGAAAAGCAACCAATTATTATGCACATGTAAATCTGAACGAATAACCAACTGTGGATAAACTCTGGTCGTTTTAGGTATAAAAGACGGCTGCACGTCTTATTTTTGCAGAAAAGATTGCGTATGTTAAAAGTTGGTGTTTTCGGAGCCGGACATTTGGGAAAAATTCACATCCGTTTGCTGAAGGAATTGAGTGACAAATATGAGTTTGTTGGTTTTTATGATCCTTCGGATGTAGCCGCAGCACAAGTGATTGAGCAATATGACATTGCGCGCTTTGATT
Organism: Crocinitomicaceae bacterium; assembly: GCA_003247185.1. Taxonomy (GTDB): domain Bacteria; phylum Bacteroidota; class Bacteroidia; order Flavobacteriales_D; family Crocinitomicaceae; genus UBA4466. The sequence goes on along the minus strand of QKAV01000221.1, from coordinate 2,579 downwards.
CTCCTGAGGCATTATTGGATGCAGTTGATGTAATTGATATCGTTACTCCTACAATAACGCATTTTGAGTTGGCATCAAAAGCAATCAAGCGTTCAAAACACGTATTCATCGAAAAACCGGTAACGGAAACTTATGAGGAAGCACAGCAATTAATCCGATTGGCGGAAGAGGCCGGTGTAAAAGTACAGGTTGGGCATGTGGAACGGTTTAATCCGGCATTCCAGGCTGCGTTGCCTCATCTGAATTCACCGTTGTTCATAGAAACACATCGTTTGGCGCAATTCAACCCGAGAGGTACGGATGTTCCTGTGGTGCTTGACTTAATGATTCATGATCTGGATGCCATATTAAGTGTGGTGAATGCAGGAGTGAAGAATATTTCCGCATCAGGGGTGGCGGTGGTAAGCGATACACCGGATATTGCCAATGCGCGAATTGAATTTCAGAATGGCTGTGTAGCTAACCTTACGGCTTCCCGGATTTCAATGAAAAATATGCGTAAATCACGTTTTTTCCAACGCGACGCTTACATTTCAGTTGATTTTCTAACTAAAGAACTGGAAGTTGTTCGAATGGAAACAATAGAAGGAGAACCTGATCCTTTCGATATCGTTTTTGATATGGGAGATGGCAAACCTGTAAAGAAAATATACTTTGATAAACCTGAAATTCAGGATGTCAACGCGATCAAAGAAGAACTGTCCACATTTGCCGATGCGATTGTAAATGACACGGAACCAATTGTTTCCATTATTGACGGAACAAGAGCATTGGATGTGGCGCTTCAGATCATGGAAAAAGTGCAGGCAGCGACGCATTTAATTGTACAATAATTAAGCATACGCTCCGTTTAGGAAATTAACACTACTGTATTACTCATGAAGCAGCTATTTAAACTTCTGGCAATTATCAGCCCTTTACTCTTTACTTCATGTATTAAGAATAATCCGGATCCGGCATGGATTTCCGTGGGCGAATGGACCTTATTGGATAATCCAAGCGTGGATGAAGGAGAATTAACAGCCAATTTTACCGATGCCTGGGTTTATGTGGATGAGAAATTAATCGGTGTATTTGAGGTGCCGTTTAAGATTCCGATTATCAAAAGCGGATCAAGTACCATTAAATTGTATCCGACTGTGTTGAACAACGGGATTTCTGCTACGAAGGCTCAATATCCGTTCGTAGAACCATACATTATTACTGCAGATCTGGAATCCAATCAGACAATTGAAATTCAACCTGTCACGCAGTATTATTCCAATTGCCAGTTTACAATACTTGATTTTGAAGATGCAAATTCCGGGTTTGAGGATAGTCCGAGTTCACTGGCTAACCTGGTGATTACAAATGATCCGGCTATCATTCAACCATTCAATGGAATTGGATTCGGACGTGTTTCCTTAACTTCCTCACTCTACACATGGATTTCATCTACAACCCCTGAAATGGTTTTGCCAAAATCGGGAGCAGATGTGTATATGGAAGTTGATTTTCACAACACAGCGGATGTTGTTACAGGAGTGTTAGCCATTTCCGGAACTGAAGTAACGCAAAATCCGAATGTACAATTGAACAAACAGGATCCTTCCGAAGTCAAGTGGAAAAAGATTTATATCGAACTTAAAACTATCGTATCAGGCTCTTCGGCAGCTGACGCATTCCGACAATCTTTTCAGGCAACACTTCCCGATGATGTAACAAGTGCGCAAATCAATCTGGATAACATAAAAATCATTCATTTTTAATGGAGAGAAGAGGGTTAACCTTTTTATTGATTTCACTTGACCTCATATTCTCAATGTTGAGTTGGGGAGTATTTTACTATTTCCGTAAGATCTGGATAGAAAATGCTGCCTTTACAGTGAATGAATCTTTCTATTACGGGTTGATCTTCATTCCCTTACTTTGGGTGTTTATCTACACATTACAAGGTACCTACGTCGATGTGAGAAGGTTGTACAGGGTGAAATTGTTCAATCTGACGTTTATCGGAAATATGATAGGCGTATTGTTAATCTTCTTTTTATTTCTGATTGACGATGAAATCAGCGGGTATAAGCAATACTATACGGCTTTGTTATTGCTGTTTCTGATACAGTTTATTACCGTTTTTTCAGTGCGGTTGGTATTGGTCAGCTGGATTGTAAACCGCATTCACCAGCGCAGAGCAGGGTTCAATACATTGATTATCGGAGGAAGTGATAAGGCCGTGGCGATCTATGATGAGATCATGGGATTGAAAAAAGGAAATGGAAATCTCATCATCGGTTTTATGAACCTGAATGGTGTGGATAAAGAGTTGGAGGACCGGATTCCATATCTGGGGCATTTTAATGATTTTGACGGAGTAGTAGAGAAATATGAAATAGAGGAAGTGATTATTGCTTTGGAAAGTAGTGAGCATGATCGCCTTAAAAGAATTATTTCCAAGCTGGATTTGCATAATGTTAGAATCAGTATTCTGCCGGATATGTATGATATATTATCCGGAACGGTATCCATGAGCAATATTTTCGGCGCATTGCTGATTGAAGTGAATCCGGATCCGATGCCAGTGTGGCAGGTGACTTTAAAGC